>CAZXVU010000048.1:0-14614 GCA_964644465.1 uncultured bacterium | reverse complement strand
TGCAGGCGGACCTCGAAGGCAGTGGCTGACCGACGCAGCCGAGGGGTCCCCACCGACGTCTCGTCGGAAGGGGTTAGGCGCCGTCAGAAACCAAGTATTGAGGTTGTTTGGGTATATATGATGATTATTGATGGAAAACGGATTGCCGCTGAACTTCAGGCAAAAATTGAACAGGAAGTATTAAAAATTGAAGGAAGAAAGCCAGGTCTAGCCTTCATCCTCGTCGGAGACAATTCAGCATCCCAAACCTATGTACGCTCTAAGAAAAAAGCCTGCGCTACAACGGGAATTGCTTCCACTCTCATTGAATTGCCTGCCTCCATTGCCGAGTCCGACCTCATCAAGCAGATCGATCTTTTGAACCGCGATCCTTCCATCGACGGCATCCTCGTCCAACTCCCCCTTCCTCCTCATATCAATGAAAAAGCGATCACCTGCGCGATCGATCCCCTTAAGGACGTCGATGGTTTCCACCCGATGAATGTCGGCAAGATGCTGCTCGGCGAAGAGGGAGGGTTTCTTCCCTGCACACCGAATGGGATTAAAGTGCTTTTAGAGAAGTCTAAAATTCCAATAGAAGGAAAAAGGGTTGTCATCATCGGGCGAAGCAATATCGTGGGTAAACCTCTTGCAGCTATTTTGATGCAAAAAAAACCTCATTGCAATGCAACAGTGACTGTCGCCCATAGCCAATCAGAAAATCTAATAGAAATTGCCCGCTCTGCTGATATTCTCGTCGCAGCCATAGGACGCCCTCGATTCATCACCAAGGAAATGGTCTCTCCCGGATGCACCGTCATCGATGTGGGAATCAACCGCACAAACGATGGAAAAATTGTAGGTGATGTAGATTTTCTTGAAATTTCTCCGATCGCAGGTCATATTACACCTGTACCTGGAGGAGTAGGTCCGATGACGATCGCCATGCTCCTGCAAAATACTCTTTGGAGCTATCAGAAAAAATATGGGTTTAAGAACAGCCTTTAATTCGATCTTTCTGGTGATCATTCTCTCTTCCTGCCACAAAACTCCCCCTCCCCCAAAAGATCCTTGCACCCATTTTGAGGGAACGGCAATGACGCTTCCCTATCATATTATCGTGGGAAAAAACCTCTCTGATGAGCAGAAGAACTTTGCCTCCGAAATCATCCAAAATACTTTCAATGAAATCGATTCCACGTTCAACAATTGGAATCCCCAATCAGAAATTTCAAAAATTAATGAGGCTCCCGCAGATCAACCCATTCCTCTCTCTCCCCAGCTAGATTCTCTTCTCACCCTTTGCAATGAAATTGTCGCATTGAGCGGAGGAAGATTCGATCCTTCTATTGAACCTTTGCAGAATCTTTGGCGCGAATCTCTCAAAGATAAAAAGATGCCTCAAACGGAAGATCTCCAAAAGGCCTGCGATGCCATTGGCTGGGCGCATTTCTCCATGAAAAATGGGATTTTAAAAAAAGACCAAATTGATGCGCATATAGATCTTTGCAGCATTTCAAAAGGGCTCTGCGTCGATTGGCTGATCGAGCGGTTGAGTGGAATAGGATATACAGATCTTTTTGTTGATTGGTCGGGAGAAATCCGCGCGATCGGACGCCATCCAGAAAAAGGAGATTGGGCGCTCGATATCGATCCGGGCCTTACAACAAATGGACAACAGATCGAGCCGATTCAGTTAAATAACAAAGCCATCTCAGTCAGCGGGGATTTATGCCCAAGAGGATGGACCCTTCCTCCTCAAGCATCGCCTGATGGGCAACTGCACCGATATTTCCCCATCATCGATCCCCTCACTGCGCAGCCTCTGGAAAAAACAGAATATTCGATCGCATTCGCCATGGTCATCGCCCCCACTTGCGCCTTAGCCGATGCCCTGGCCACAGCGGCCATGCTATTCCCCAACCGCCTTGAAGCGGAAAAATGGGCCAGCGAAGTTGTAGAGCTCTACCCTGAAGTCAGTTTTTGGATCTTAAGCTATGATAAAAACCGTCTATTTTGATATCGGGAATGTTCTCGTTTTTTTCAGCCGCCAAAAAATGATGGCGCAGATGGCTGCCTGTTCCGGCCTCTCTATCGAAGAATTGCAAAACCTCCTGTTCGGAAATCATCTTCTGGAACGGTATGAAACGGGTAAGATCACAACAGAAGAAGTCTATCGCATCTTCCATTCCCATTCGCGCCGCGCCTTTTCTCTTCCTGAGATGCTAGACGCTGCCTCAAATATTTTTACCCCGAACACAGAACTTTGGCCGATCGTAGAGTCTCTCAAAAAAGCCCATGTCCGTATCATTTTGCTCTCGAATATTTCCGAGTGCCATTTTCACAAAATCGTTTCCGATTATCCGATCCTTAGGCAATTCGATCACAAAATCCTCTCTTACGAAGTAGGAGCCTGCAAACCCCATCCCACCATTTTTCAAAAAGCGCTCTCCCACTCGAATTGCAAGCCGGAAGAGTGTTTTTACACGGATGATATTCCAGAATTCATCACCGGCGCTCGAAAAGCTGGTCTTCCTGGAGAAATCTACAAAGACGTTCCCACTCTTCGTTCCCATCTAACAGCCCGCGGCTGCCAACTCTAAATTTTAAGAAAAGAACAGGATCCGCTCGAAGCGAGCCGATCCTGTTAAATTATCTGTTTATTAGTCGAAACGGGCGGAAGTTAGGACATCGCACACCCTTTTGAGCCGAGCAAAGGGGTTTGGCCTACGGTAAATCTGTTTGATGAACTTGCCCGCTGAGTTGGCATCGTTATTCTCTGGCGCATTGTATACATTGGGAATCATCGCAAGCTCTTCGCGGCGCATAACCCCATCGTCGATCACCGTTTTATTCGATTTACTGTCTTTGACTTCTTTCCCTTTGACATGTTTAGCATCGACTCTCCAAAGATTGAGATAATCTCTGGCGTTTTTGAAGAGGAGAATGTGATAGAGCGATGAGTCTCCATACCGTGACTCCGCCATTCCGCTCTCCATAAAATACCACTGGATGAGGAAATTTTTCTGATTGATGGTAGGATCTTTCTTCCTCGCTTCGAGAAGATTTTTCCTCCAATACCAGCAGGTATGATGATAGTGTCTCGATATATTTTCGACGTCCCCAGTCCGCATATGGGATTTAGAAGCCTCCTCTAAAAGGCGATAGAGGGAAATCTGCTGAGAGTCTCTAAATATGTATTTTTGAATATAGCCATCTCTTTGATGGTTCTTCCTATCGGTCGCCATCGAATGGATCAGCATCCTTCCATTCGGCTTTAAGATCCTGTGGCAGTGATGCATGATGAAGGGATAATCTTTAAAAGGAATATGCTCCCAGGCGCCAATTTCATAAATGGCATCAAAAGTATTGTCGGGATATTTCGCTAAGTATTTGAAATCTTGATTGAGGATCTTTACCTTGCCCTCTAGATGGTTGTTTGCTGCATTTCTGTTGGCAAGAGCCGCCATATTGAAACTATTTGTGATCCCTTCGCCAGTGCATCCATACCGAAGAGCGGCGTGCATCAAAGCGCCGCCATTGCCGCACCCTGTATCGAGAATGTGATCCCCTTTCTTCAATTGCATTTTGCTGAAGATCAGGTTCAGCTTATTGATTTGCATTTGGTCGAGCGTTTCCTTCTCATCCAAAACATATCCACAGCTATAGTTTCCAGTAGCGCCTAACATCGGGATCATGATGTTATCGGCCATGTCGTAATGGTCTGCGATATCTTCGTTGTGATTGTGGGTCCATGCCCATTTGACAAAGGTCCCCAGCAAATGAAGCTTTGTACTCAACTTCAGTTTGACCTCTCTATCCAACTCATTGGCGAGAATAAAGCCAAGAAAGTGGTGCACAGATCCGAGGACCATTGTAAACATCCCTTCTATGAATGCTTCGCCAAGACCCAAATTTCTCTGAGCCATGAGCCGTGGAAAGAAGTTTTTATCTTCGATCTTCAAGATCGGCAGTATTGTTAATCCGGGACGGTCTTCTACAGTTGCTTCTTCAACCTTCCAAAGAATCCTTCCCAATCTCACTGTTTCATCGATCAGTTCTGACTCTTTGTACTCGCGGTCTGAATCCCAGCTTGCGATTTTGAATTTATCGTGAAGCCATTTCTCATGATGCCTTTTAAAAAGCTCTGCAACCGGACCAAATCCGGTGACTCGATAGGCATCATTATCTTTGACAGCAAAAATCACTCCGCCGCCCAGATTTTTCTTGTTGCGGATCACTTCAAAAAATGCGTTCATATCAGCTCCATTGCAGAAATTTTAAATATATAAATAGGTGTCATTAAAAGGGTACACTACCTGATTGATTCGTAGCCCCCAAGAACGCCTTTTTTAGAAAGGACCACTTGCCAAAGCTGATGGTTCCGTGCTCGGAATGTTCCAGCGACAAAATGTAGGTAATATTTCCACATTCGGTAGAATGATTCGGGATAAGAGTCTTTTAAGGTTGCCCAATTTTGATCGAAGTTATTGAACCAGGACATCAAGGTCTTATCATAGTCGGCGCTGAAATTATGCCAGTCCTCCATGACAAATAACCCTTCAATCGATTTTCCTATTTGAGCAATCGAAGGTACAGGGCTGTTGGGGAAAATATACTTATCAATCCATTCTTCTAGGAACACTTTCGATTCATTTTGTCCAATCGTATGAAGCATGAAAAGTCCATCGTCTTTCAAATTACGGTACACTGTTTCCATAAAGGTACGATAATTTTTTACACCGACATGTTCAAACATCCCAATTTCCACAATCCGATCGAAGGTCTCATTTACATCGCGATAATCTTGTACACGGATTTCAACTGGTAGACCTTTTGTAATTTCTCTTGCATAATTGGCTTGATTTTCAGAAAGGGTAACGCCAACAACGACCACCCCATAGTTTTCGGCCACATGTTTAGCAAAGCCACCCCATCCACAGCCTATATCAAGTACCCTCATCCCTTTTTGGAATCCTAGTTTTTTAGCAATCAGGTCATATTTGGCCATTTGGGCTTCCGCTAAAGACGAGGCTCTCTTCCAGTAACCGCAGCTGTAGGTCATGAGAGGATCTAGCATTTTTTCGAAGAGGTCATCGCCTATTTGATAATGCTGGTCGATGACAGCCATACTTCCTTTTTTATCTTGTAAATTCAAAAATTTGGCTTTAAAAACTGCCCAACGCAAGGCCCAAGTAGGTTTAAGCCGATCCTGTAATTTGGAGTAAATAATCTTGAAGAAAAACTGATCAACCGCCTTTGCATCCCACCAGCCTTCCACATAAGCCTCGCCAAGGCCAAGCGATCCATCTTTTAAGATCCGTTGATATAATTTTGGGTTATGTACTTGAATGTCCCAAGGTCGATCTCCATTGATCTGAATATCTGCAATGGAAAGCACTTCCTGTGCCATTTTTTCCAAATTCGAATCAGCAGACAAGACTCCAACAATAGCTAAAAACAATACAAAAAAGGTTCGCATATTTTGCCTATTCTTTTTTATCATCAACGTACCAAAGCATGCGAATATTCTTAAAGAAATTATAGCAATTTCTGTTGGCAAAAATTGCATAGACTGTTATCGCAAATGGAAATATGGAAAAAGTCAGATTTAATAATTCTAAGTCTCCTGAATTTATTAGTGAGACCAAAAGGAGAGTAGCCGATTACTTTGAGAAGCATAATATCTCTATTAAGTCTAATAGCATTATGTATCTCAAGTCGACGTTGTTCATTCTGTCTGCAATCATCGCCTATATTATATTGCTCATCAGCGGCGATACGATTTTGCGCGTTTTAATCCTGAACTGCATCCTTGGTTTTCTTCTAGCCATGTTTGGTTTTAACATTGCCCATGATGCAGCGCACAACGCCTATAGCAATCATTCAACGATCAACAGGGCTCTCTCTTATTTCTTCGATATAACGAGCTTTAGTTCTTATGTTTGGAAAGTGACTCATAACATTCTTCACCATACATATACAAACATTCCAAATGTAGACAATGACATCACTAATTTCCCCATTTTTCGCTATTCCCAGGATGAAAAGTATTGCCAGCATCACTCCTTTCAACATCTTTACGCGTCTGTTGTTTATGCTTTAATCGGGCTAAACCGCCTCCTTTTTTTGGATTATCATTTTTTTTACACACAGAGAAAAGCCGGGAAATCTATTTGGAAACCATTCAGTATTTCTGTTTTTTTTAAAGCTCTCCACATTGTTCTTTTCTTGGTTCTTCCTATTGTTTTCCTCCCACTGCCGTGGTGGCAAATGGTTTTATGCTATTTTGCAACTACATGTATCGGGTCCTTCACAGTTGCCATGGTTGTCTCTTTAGCGCATGTAAATGATCAAGTGACGATGTTGGATGTTCATGAGGATGCAAGCTTAATAGATATGCATTGGGCCATTCATGAGATGCGCACAACATGCAACTTTGGAACAGAAAACAAATTGGTTAGCTTTTTGGTAGGGGGGTTAAATTTTCAGATAGAGCACCATCTATTCCCTCAAGTTTGCCATGTTCACTATCCTAAGATAGCACCTATAGTTAAACAAACGGCCCTTGAATTTGGGGTCCCTTATCACTCAATCCCCACGTTTACCGGAGCCGTAAAATCCCATTTTCGTTTCCTCAAGATGCATTCGAAAAAGGCGACAAAATTTGCAGAAGAACCTTGCTCTCCTTGAACTCTTGATTAAATATCTCTCTTGCAATAGGATTCCCGATCCATAAAAAAAATTGGCATCTCATCTGTAAAGGAGTTTTTTTATGATTTCAGGGATTCGACCGAGCATTCATCCATCTCCCTATCATCCCGTTGAAGGATTGGGCGGAGCGCAAGGGCCCCTTCCTCGAAGCCGAGGTCTAATCTGCGACATTTGTTCCGTCGTAGCTGTTTTTTTCACCGAGCTCGCACGCAAAATCAAAGTATGTATTGGCGCTGCATGGTTATGTCTCAAGAATTGCTTCATCAAACTCAGCCCCTCGCAAGACATACGCACCATAGAGCTTGGCGGTATAGAAGGGGGAGCACAGCTAGTAGATGACGGAGAAATAATCAAATACCCCGCCGCTTTTGCTGACAGATTGCGACTTTATCAAAACTTACCGAATGATCCTGTGGATTTGATGAGGCACGTTCTTAAAATTCATAGAGGCTTTCTCAGAGTTAAAGATGATGAAGCTTTAAACATTGAACATCCCGATCCAGCAAGACCTTTAGCACTTTTCACTTTCAATGAAAACTTAGAAACTTCCGATCCTGCGGCTTTGCTCCATATCCTTCGAGCAGGAATTCGAGCTCTCGTATTTAATACAAAACAAGTGGGATATGGGGCTTATACACAGAGAGCGCCAGCCTTTTTAAAATTCATTGTGGCGCGGGATGTAAGAGGCTATCCAGTACATGCTGAACCAATCGACAAATTGAACGCGATGAAACAGGTTTTTCTCGATCTTCCTGTAGCCGATAAAGCCGTTTTCCTCAACCATTTCGATACAGCTGCAGCTGAGCTTCGTTTTAGTGCTGAGGGGAGAGAGCTAGCCACCCAATTATGGACCGATATCAATCAAATGGCGGAAAACACTTTCCATGGCAATCGCGAATGGAATGAATGTATCGGAGAGGTTCTGACAGGAGGCTAAGAAGCTGTCTAATTAGCCTTCCATTTTATGGGCCCCTTTTCTATGATCAGGATATGATCAAAAAACGGAGCGGGGCCCCTAAAGGACCCTTTCAAAAAAAAAGTGATAAAGTCTCTCGGAATCTCACGAAAACACTTTTGCAATTCATTCAAGGCAAGCGTTATACGCCTGCCACATTCGAACAATTAGTCGCTCAACTAGCTATCCACGAAGTCCACCAGCCTCTCCTTCAAGAAATCTTGAATGATATGGTGACCAAAGGACAGCTAGCCCTGCTAAGAAATAAGTATACATTGCCAACAAGCGCAGCTCTGGCAACAGGCACAATCAGCGTACACCATAAAGGTTTCGGGTTTGTGAAAGTAGGCGAAGGCCCTGATGTTTTCATCCCCCGCCATGCGATTATGGACGCCGTTGATGGCGACCAAGTAGAAATTGAGATCAGCCCTAACGTTTCTCCCAAAGGACCTGAAGGACAAGTCGTCGCGATCCTAAAACGGAGCCGCACTCATCTTGCAGGGACAATCATCAGCAAAAGCGGACGCCATTATACCGCCTACGCTCCCCTTCTAGGCTTAGACAAACCCGTTCTCGTCAAATCGAAAGGACAATCCCTCAAAGAAGGCGATCGGATCATTTGCAAAGTCATCAATTGGCACAACGATGCCAATCTCGCTGAAGCAGAGCTATCGCGCTATATAGGCCACATTTCCGATCCTTCCATCGATGTGATAGCTGCTATTGAAGAATTCGAGCTTCCCGACGGCTTTACCAAAGAAGCTTTAGAAGAAGCAAAAGCTTTTGGCGCTAAAATCTCTCCGAAAGAAATCAAAAATAGACGCGACATCACCGATTGGGAATGTGTCACGATCGATCCAGATACAGCCAAAGACTACGATGACGCAATCACCCTCACTCGCGATGAGAAAGGCCATTTTCATCTCGGAGTCCATATCGCCGATGTTTCCTATTATGTAAAACCTGACGGCCACCTCGATAAAGAAGCTTTGCTCCGCTGCAACTCCACCTATTTTCCCGGTTCCGTCGTTCCCATGCTCCCGGAAGAGCTGTCCAATGAACTGTGCAGCTTAAAACCCAATGTAAAGCGCCTTACGCAATCGGTCTTTGCAGAATTTAACCCGCAAGGCGATCTCGTCGATGTAAAAATCGAGCGTACTGTCATCAAAAGCCAGAAGCGTTTTACCTATAAAGAAGCGCTGCAGGTGATCGAGAAAAAGAAAAAAAGTCCTCACCTCCCTCTTTTGGAGCTGATGGTAGAGCTATGCTATGTTTTCAAGAAAAAAAGAATGGAGAGAGGAAGCATTGATTTTGCAATGCCTGACGATGTAATCATCGTCGATGACAAAGGGGTTCCCTTAAGGATCGAACGGGTCGAATACGATATCACCCATCAAATGATCGAAGAATTCATGCTGAAGGCCAATGAACTCGTCGCGATCCACCTCGCCAAAAAAGGGAAAACGCTCATCTATCGCGTCCATGAGTCTCCTACCGCCGAATCATTCCAGGATTTCTATAATTTTGCTCGCTCTTTAGGGTTTCATCTCCCTCAAACTCCTTCCCATAAGGATATTCAAAAACTCTTCCAAGAGGCGAAAGAATCACCATTATCCCCTCAGCTTTGGGTCAGTTTCATCCGCAGCATGCGCCTGGCTGCCTACTCTACGGAGAATGTCGGACATTATGGCCTGGCCTTAGAACATTATTGCCATTTCACAAGCCCCATCCGACGCTATACGGACCTCATTATCCAACGCCTGCTATTCAATGAAATCTCCGATACAGCCGACATCGACGCTGTGGCCACGGCCTGTTCCGAGAAGGAGAGAATCTCCTTCCGCGCTGAAAGTTCGGTCAAAATTCTGAAAAAACTCCGTTTGGCAGGAACCTATTTTGCTGATGACCCTACAAAGATCTATACAGCCATCATCACAAAGATAAAACCTTTTGCTCTCTTCTTCGAAGTGCCTATCTTTGACTTGGAAGGATCGATCCACATTTCTCAAATTGGAAATGATTATTTCGAATTCAATCCAACTCGGATGACCTTCCGCGGATCCCGCACAGGAAAAACATTCACTGCGGGACAACCTATTTTAGTACGCCTCGACAAGATCAATTATACGCTAGGCCAAGCTGAATGGTCTTTAGTCTCCGCTCCTGACACTCCCGCTAAGAGAAAATGAAAAAGCTCCCTCTTTCTTTTTACCGCAAAGACGCGATTGAAATATCTAAAGCCCTTCTCGGCAAATCCCTCTTTACCTGCATCGATGCCGATTTGACCGGAGGCATTATCATTGAAACAGAAGCCTATACTGGCATCCATGACCGAGCAAGCCATTCCTACAATAACCGGCGCACGCCGCGCACCGAAGTGATGTACAAAGCCGGCGGAGTCGCCTACGTTTATCTTTGTTATGGGATCCATCACCTTCTCAATGTCATTACAGGCGAAGAAGGGACGCCTCAAGGAGTTTTGATCCGCGCCATCTGTCCTACTCACGGCATCGAGACGATGCGGCAGAGGCGCAATAACGCAAAGAACCTGGCTACTGGACCTGGCGCTCTCACTGCGGCTTTAGGTGTGACATTAGATCAATATGGAATGCGTTTAGATAGTAAGACGATTTGGATTGCTGACAATGATTTGTCGATCGATCCCGCTCAAATCATTGCGGGCCCTCGCATCGGCGTCGATTATGCAGGGGAAGACGCGCTTCTCCCCTATCGATTTCGAATTTCTATTTAGAAGCTTCTTCGTCCCAGCTCTGTAAAAAGTCAATGAACTGTTCGGCATGTCTTGACCGATTACTTAGATCAGCCTGTTCAGAGTCCGTGGAAGCTAAATCTCCTTTCTGAAGAAGTCCTCCTTTTGAAACGAACTCTGAAATTGGGTGGTTCCCATCAATTTCAATAAGACGCTCGGCAATGGAGACCATATCCACACCACAAGACTTTGTTGTTAAGCAAATGGGGGTCTCTGGATTTCTAATCAAAGGAGTATTGAAATGTTTCAGAGCAGAATGTTCAAGAACTTTTTCTTGATTGATCAGCGTTCGATTTTCCGGTTCTTGGGATTCATGATTCCCACCTCTCGTATTGATGTATGTTACAATCGTTTGTTGTCCTTGTTTTTCAACGACAATCAGAAGCCAATGGCTTCTAGGATTCGTATCATCCAAATCATTCGTAAATCTACAAGGGATGTAAATAACACGTGGTCCGGAATTTTTGTTGATTTTAGAAAAAATGTAATGCAGGTCTTCGGAAAATTCACCTAAGCTCTCTGGAGTATTGTGAACAATGTGTGGAGTGACAATAGCAGCTGAGTATTCTTGCTCTTTAGACCAATCAGCACAGATGTCTATCGCGGTAATTTTTTGGGCTTTCTTTTGAATCGTTTGTGCAAGCACCGCACTCACTGTAAACGCATTATAGCCATTTGATGCATCCCCCATTTTAAGGGAGTAATTAACAGCCTGACTTAACAAAGATCGATGCATTCCACCAGAAAAACGAAATAGAATGCCCTTAGGATCTTCTTTATATTTCGACAGGAACCTTTCAAATATAGCACCCATTTTATCTATCAAACCGAGAAATTTTGGATCATTCGTAATCGGTGTGGATATTTTTCCCTGAGGTTTGAGAACAAGTTTGGCTCCATCTGTGTTCGGCTCAAAATCAAAGGCCGCACTAGATTGAGAGTCATGTATTGAAGAAGAAGCCGCCATATTATACCGTTAAGTTAATTAATAATTATACATTAAAAATTAATTAATTTAAACTTATTAGTATTGTTATATTATTGGGATAAATCAAATATTTTCCTTGAAAGCCCTCCTCATTCATTATATAAGGCCTTTAGAGGTTTCTATTGGAATACCCAGGCCTTCAGAGAGGACTTAGATCCAGGCATATCAACTTGATTGCCTTGGGCGGGATCATTGGCTCTGCCTATTTCTTAGGCACCGGCTATCTCGTAAATCAGTTAGGCCCCGGAGCCTTTCTCGCTTATATTTTAGGCGGGATCATCACCTATTTAACGCTTGCCTGCCTTGCTGAATTGGAAGTAGCTGTTGCCAGCCATGGCTCTTTTATTGGTTACGCTTCTCAATTCGTCTCTCCTTCTTGGGCATGCGGAGTAGGCTGGTCTTACTGGGTCACTTGGGTTGTGTACATCCCTTCAGAATGTTTGGCAGCGGGCATCATCCTGCATGAGTACATTCCTGAAATTCCTACTTACGCCTGGGCTTTTGGAATCGGCTTAATCATCACCCTCATGAACCTGATCCATATCAAATATTTCGGGGAACTCGAGTTCTGGCTTGCACTCATCAAAATACTTGCTCTCGTCGCATTTTCTATTCTTGCCATTTTGATTTTTTTCGGAATCATCGGCACGAAACCGATAGGGACTAAATATTTACTCGACAATGGAGGTCTTTTCCCCAATGGGGTCTCCATCCTCTTCGTCAATATGGTCCTTCTTTTGGTGAACTACCAGGGATCGGAAATTATCGGCCTCAGCGCAGCTGAATCGGAAGATCCCAGGACCGCTATCCCCGCTTCTTTAAGAAAGGTCACTTACCGGATCATTTGCCTTTATTTGATCCCCGTTTTTCTTCTCGCTCTGATTTTTCCTTGGCAAGAGGCGAATTTACAGGGAAGCGTGTTTGGGAAAGCTTTAAGTAAATATGGGCTTTTTCCTGCGGGCTATTTGTTCAATATCATCATTGTTGTTGCAGCGCTTTCCTGCTCGAATAGCGGATTTTATGCGACGATCCGCGCTCTATATGGCCTCAGCAAACAAGGGATGGGACCTAAACAATTCTTAACTCTCAATCAGCAAGGAAGACCGATTTGGGCGACTTGGGTCACTTTAGGAGTCATATGGCTCATGCTGATCTTCACCTATTTCTTTTCCGCCCATCAACTCTACACCAACCTCCTTGCGATTTCAGGATTTACGGGAGCGGTCTGCTGGATTTCCATCTGTTGGTCGCAGCTCCGTTTCCGAAAGATGATCGGAAAAGAAGGAGCGGAAAAATTAATCTATTCGATCCCAGCCTTCCCCTATCTCACCCATTTAGGCATCTGGCTCCAAGTCATTTGCTTAGGCGTAGTTGCCCTCAATCCTCAGCTTCGCGCTTCGTTTTATTTTGGACTCCCCGTTCTTCTCCTTCCCATGATGATCTACAAATGGAAAAACCGCTCCCTTGCGAAATAACGATCCTCCCGCCATCATAAGATTATGAAAAAGTATTTTCTGACAGGCCTTGTAACGCTCCTTCCTCTTGCCGTGACGATCTGGGTCATTCATTTTTTCGTCACATTATTGACCAAACCTTTCATGGGAATGGTCACGACTCTCATCTATCAGATCCCTATCCGCCCTTTAGGAATTGTTACATCTGACCAATTGATTCGGACGATCAGCCAAATTATCATCTTGATTTCTCTTTTCTTAATCACCCTTTTCCTGGGTTTTGTCGCCCGGAAATACTTTTTTGGACAGGTCATTCGCTTTGGCGACCGGCTTCTTCACAAAATCCCTTTAGTCAATAAAGTCTATAAGACCTCCAAAGAAATAGTGCAGTCATTGTTCGGCTCCAAGAAAAATTCGTTCAATCAGGCTGTCTTAATCCCTTTCCCTTATAAAGGAGCCTACTGCGTTGGATTGATTTCCCGAGATTCTCCCCGCACCTGTTCTTCTGCCGTTAACCAAGAGATGGTCTCCGTTTTTATTCCAACAACCCCAAACCCTACGACCGGTTTTTTGGTGATGTGTTTAAAATCTGAGCTCATTCTTTTAGATCTGAAAACCGAAGATGCTGTTAAATACATCGTCTCATGCGGCGTGATCCAACCTCAAAAAGCGGAGACACCCAAGTGAAGAAATATCTCCTGACAGGCTTAATCCTCCTGCTTCCCGTCGCTCTCACATTGGTGGTCATCATTTTTCTTTTCGACTTTTTTACGACTCCTTTCATCAATATTGTCGGACCGCTTGTTGCGCTCATTCAAAATAGTCTTCCCTTTTCACTCCCTGCAGGGTTCACCCTTTTCTTATCGAGGCTTTTTTCTCTGATTTTTCTTTGCATTTTCATTCTTCTTTTGGGAATAGTGACCCAATGGTTCATCGTAAGAAATGTTCTCAAGCTCACCCAGTTCATTATTTCCCATATTCCGATTGCTAAGACAATCTACAAAGTAAGCCGCGATATTTTCGGCGCCCTATTCTCTATGGATGGAAAAAAAGCGTTTAAAGAGCCTGTCATGGTCCCATTTCCTCATCGCCCTAATTTTGCCTTAGGATTCCATGCAGGAGAAGTGGCTGATGAAATCCAAAGGAAAATCAAAACCCCGCTTGTTTCTGTTTTTGTCCCAACAGCGCCCCACCCCATTTCAGGGTTTCTTTTTCTTGTCCCCGAACAGGATGTTTATAAAGTTGAAATGACCAACGAAGAAGTCATTAAGTTCCTTGTCTCTTGCGGCATGATCGTCCCCGAAGCAGAACAATCCTTAGAAAAGGGATCCGATGACTTCCCCTAGTAACACCAGAGTTGTTTTTTTCCAGGTGCGCGATATCCCCTCCAAGCTCAAACGCATTTATGAAACGGCCCAGTCCCATTTCGAGAAGAAAGAGCCCCTGCTCATCCTCGTAGAAGATGACCGATCGCAACAATTTGTCGATGAGCTTCTTTGGAAGATGCCTGATACCAGTTTTCTTCCTCACACAGCCACTGATGAACCAACCATAGATCCTCTGACCATCACCAAGGCCAAACAAAACCTCAACAATGCCCGTATTGCGTTCAATCTCTGTTCTACTCCTCTTCTCATCGAGGGGCCTTTCCGCATTATCTACGAATTTGAAGACCTAACTGCGCCCAACAAAAAGAACCTCTCTTCTCTCCGTTTCGACGCCTACAAGCAATCCCACTTCATCATCGAAGCCCG
>CAZXVU010000047.1:0-14803 GCA_964644465.1 uncultured bacterium | reverse complement strand
GCTACTGCAAAGACTTGAGATTGGAGGGAAGCGATCACAGGACCGATGTCTCCCAAAACATTATTAATCATATTTCTCATGTCGTCGCAATTTCGCATGATGGCTTTATCTTCGTTCATGTGGTCCCGTTCCGAGCCGCAAAAATAGGTCAAGCCGTCCATCCAGCTATAGCTATCATAGTCCGCTTTAGCTGCATTATATTGGTTCGTTAGATTGACAAGCTGTTGGCTCAAAGTCTGTTGGAATGAGATCAGCTGAGTGGCTTCGCCGTTTGTCGCTTGCATCATGGCAATAGAATCTTTCAAAAGATCCGCGTTGTCGCCGTCTTGGTTCATTTTTGCGAATAAGAGATCGACCTGGGCTTGATCTTTCATGGCCGCGCATATTTGTTGGATATAGTTGCAAGCATTCGTGATGTCTTGATCAAGATTTCCATCAAAATGAGATCCTGCTGTATAAATACCTGCAAGAAGTCCGTTGATCGCATCTTCCATTCCTGCGTATCCTGCCCCTAATTTATTCAGTTGGGCTTCATCGGCCTTGATGATATTTTGATAGGCCGTATCTTGATTGATCAATGGTGCGAGCATTCTAGCAATGTCGCCAGGACTTATTCCAAACTCTTGAAGAAAAGCCGTTAATTCAGCGATTTCCGCTTGGAGTGGAGCGTCGCCTTGTGCTGCAGCACCGATTTCTTCGATTAAAGCTTGAGCTTCTGCAGCTTCTTGAATCATTTCTGCGATATAATCAGCCGCAGTAGAGTTACCCGTATCTCTGGTATTTGATGTTGATGTCATGGTATTCACCTTATTATTTACTATTTTTTTTTTACCCTATCAGACTGCCTGTTGAGACATGATCTGTGCTAATTGTTTACCGCTATCTTCAAGGTGTGAAATCGTCGTATAGTCGCTGGAGTGTTCCTGTTGCACTTGTAAGAAGTGGTCGCTCTCGACTTTTCTTTCCTTATTCAGCTGATCCAAGAGGAATTGCAGCATTTCGTTGCTCACTGAGAGTTCGTTAATGCTTTTCACTAATGGAGCCTCTTTCATTTCGGCATCGGCTTGTCCAGCATTAGAGATCGCTGACAATCCTGTACCCGTCATCTGAGCTAAAGCGCCCAATTTGAGCAGTGCCGTAGACAGAGCGGAGTTATCCAATATCGTCGTCTGCATCATGCCTGTTCCCCAAGCGAGGGCAAACGCCGCGATCACACTTTCGATGATCTTGATAGCCTCAAGCAATTTCTGAATACTAGCATCGTCAAGTTCTTTGCTGTCTTTTAAGGTTTTGATCAGCCAAGTAACTAGTTCGGTGATATTCCCATTGGTCGCCGCATTATAAAGAGAGATAGAAGCGACGTTGGTAAATACTTTACGTGCTGTGCTTTGCTCTGTCGCTTCAGCGACATCTTTAGGTGTAGAACTCGTGATTCTAGCGACGGCTTCATTAGCAGCTCGACTCGACACAGTGGATACTTCCTCTGGTGCGATCTTAGCTCCCATTGCCGCAGCTTCTGCAAGAAACTTAACATCGCTGACAGCGATTTCCGCAGCTTCTTTACCCGCCGCAAGAGCGGTTGGTTCAGCTGCTTTGGCGATCATTGTTGCCATGCTTGCAGTTTGTTCTTTAACTCCAGTAGCGATCAATTCAGGGATCAATTTCGCTCCCGCTTGTTTCAGGAACTGCTGGACTGTTTTTGTAATCGCTTTTTGAACAGCTTCATCCACAGTTTTCTGAACAGTAGCTCTCACTGCAGCTAACTCTGCTGGGGCGAGCGTTTTGCCGGCATTTGCGGCTGCAGTAACGGCTGCTTGAACACCTTGATCGACGAGTTTTGTGGTCACTTGGGTCATTTCTTTCGCAACATTCGCAGTGATTTCTTCTGCAGCTTCTTTGGCTACAGCGTTCATACCGCCTCCTGCGCCTAAAGTAGCGAGGATTTCAATACCAGCGATAAATGCTTCAGCTCCCGCTTGCGAGTGGAATGCTTCTGCAACAACTGTAGTCAGTTTGTCCATAGCTGTGACATCGTTGCCGTCTTTATCTGTACCTACTTTAACGTTGTCCACAATCGTCAGTGCTAACATGAGGATGAATGATAGAACTCCAGGAGCTAAGAGCATCCCGCCTACTTCTATCAAAGGTTTTGCAATAGACATGATCGTTTTCATCTGAGCTGCATGTTTCAACTGGCTTTGGAGCTCGTCATATTGCTCTTTTTCATCGCTAATGTTCATTTGGACTGCATATGTCATTGCGCTGGACATCGTTTTTTCATTCTCAGCTTTAAGCTGCGCGGCATCCGATTCAACGATGCTCAAAATACCCAGAGCGAGCGCCATTAAAACTTTGATTGCATCCCCTTTTTGCTGGGTCGTCATGTTAGGATCAAATATGATTCCGACGATTTGTTTTAAAATATTAGTCATCGAGAGGGCTGCTACTGCAAAGACTTGAGATTGGAGGGAAGCGATCACAGGACCGATGTCTCCCATCACATTATAAATCATAGCTCTCATGTCGTCGCAATTTCGCATGATGGCTTTATCATCGTTCATGTGGTCCCGTTCCGAGCCGCAAAAATAGGTCATGCCGTCCATCCAGCTATAGCTATCATAGTCCGATTTGGCTGCATTGTATTGGTTCGTTAGATTGACAAGCTGTTGGCTCAAAGTCTGTTGGAAGGAAATCAGCTGAGTGGCTTCTCCGCTTGTCGCTTGCATCATGGCAATAGAATCTTTTAATAGAGCCACGTTATCGTTGCCGTCTTGGTTCATTTTTGCGAATAAGAGATCGACAGTGGCTTGATCTTTCATGGCCGCGCATATTTGCTGGATATAGCTGCAGGCATTCGTGATGTCTTGATCCAGATTTCCATCCCAATGAGATCCTGCTGTATAAATACCTGCAAGAAGTCCGTTGATCGCATCTTCCATGCCCGAATATCCTGCCCCTAATGTATTCAATTGAGCTTCGTCGGCCTTAATTACAGCTTGATATTGTGCATCTAGAGCGAGATAAGGTGCGGCAATTTGAGCAATCTGGTCTTGGGAAATAAAAGGAATTCCTGCCAGAGCTTCTATTTCAGCTATGATTGCTTGGACTGGAGCGTCGGCTTGTGCTGCAGCTTCGATTTGTGTGATGAGTGATTGAGCTTCTTCAGCTTCTTGCACCATTTGGGCGATATAATCTGCCGCAGTAGAGTTACCCGTATCTCTAGTATTTGCTGTGAATGTCATTTTTTATTCCCTTATTATTATTATTAATTATTACCCTTGTATCTTATAAGAAGCTTGTCTGCGTCAAACCAGCAACGGTTTGGAATACTCCGATTGCAGAATTACCCGCATCGGAAATAGGTTGCTGCGCACTCACAGCTTGTGAAATAAAAGACCCTTGAGTTTTTGTTTCACCAGCGCCGTCGGCAGTTTCTCTCTGCGATGTCGCGGAGATCAAGTTACCGTACTGTCCAATCTCAGAGTTCTCCGTGGCTGAAGCAGATCCGGTACCCGAATCCCAGAACTGAGTCAGTTTAGCGCTCAACGCAATGATACTTTCTGATGAGAATTGATTTAGAAACGCTGGGTTATCCATAATGTTTGCTATAAACCAACCAGTTGTTCCCTGAGTTGGGGGAGGACCATTGTCTTTTGCAGATATGCCTGCGATTTGCTGATTGACATAGTTATTCGGATCGCCGATTTGCCATGCTTTTGTTAATTCCGCGTTGGTATCGGTCCAGATATTTAGGTTGTCGTTGGCTACGGCGAGTGTGTTTTCATTACCCAATAAGCTACTAGATACTTCCGCAGCAAATTCAAATGAATTATAACCCATATAATTATCCCTATTATTTAAATATGATTTAGGTCTGATTCCATTCTGAGCAATTCAAGGACCGGTTCTTCAAGAGTATAAATTTGACTCATTGAACTTCCGAGAATTTGCGCTTGAGCCTTTTGCTCCTGAATGATGTTGTCTATATTTCCTGTTTCGCGGTCCGAAGAAGTGGAGTCGATATTTTTCTGTTGAGTATCTCCAGCAACCACTGCTGTCTCTTCCGGGTGTCCAGGAATTTTCAAGTTATCTTCATAAATCGTTTCTGCATCATTGGCCAATGTTTTGGACCAAGCTTGCTGCAAGGGTAAAAATGCTGCGATCAACGTGATCACAGAAAGGCCCGTTGTCAACGAGGCATCAATGTTTGCGTCGGCTTGAGCTCCTATCCCTTGTGCAAGTGCTATAATTGAGTCGCTCATATCTTTATTCCTTACTTGCTGATTTCATTCTGTACAGCAACTCCGACCAGCTTCGCATGAGGCTGCAGGAGGCCGTTGTCATAAAATCCTAGAACGGTTTTTATAAAGTTCGTTACCTGATTGAGCTGTTCGTTCACAGCAGCGTTAATCGACTGCGACATGGATGCGTCAGCATTAAAATTATCTGTCAGTCCTTTATAGGCTTCTGTCGAATCGTTAAGGTCCCCAGGCGCTTTCATGTTATTTTGCATCTCGCCAAAAGAGGTGTTGTACCAAGGGCCTGAAGCCGGTGCCGGACTAGGCGTTGTTCCTTCAATGAAATAGTAAGTGTACGCACCAGAAACTGGCGTTGGATTCCAAGCTGGTTGATTGGCATCGTCGCCCTGAATCCAAAACTCATCACGAAGAGTTGTGTCGGTAGACTGGAAGTTCAGAAGCGAAGTTGGATCAATCGATCCCTGTAAATTGACGTTGTTCTTGAGTGAATCTAAAACAGAATCAAGGTCTAACGCTGCATCTTTTACAATCTGTGGACCAAGTACCGGATCGGTTGAATCATTACTTGTCAATTTTTCAATGTCATTATGCACTTGAGTCAAGACGCTATTCACTGATAATGATTTACCGTCAGTAGAAACATCGTCTCCAAAAAGACCCAGGATCGTGCCATTGCTCGTCTTAGGATCAGTGCTTGAATTTTGAAAGACATAAGCTTCAAGGTAAGCCATGATTTGATCGACTGTTTTGAGAGAATCTAGTTTTACGAGGACAACTTGATGATAATAGTTGTAATCGTCCGTATGGTCTTGTACAGCCTGAGCATGGTCATTGGCTGTCTGTAGAAGCTTGTTATAATCTATTACGAACTGATAGTTCGGATCGGTTGATGGTGGTACTGGAAGTGGTGTTGACATTTTATTCTCCTTTTAAATCTTAAACTTTTGATTTTTAATCTTCGGACTTTTCGGAATGTCGGTCGGAATATTTAAATTAGATTCGATCTGTCTTCTCGTTGTTTGTATGTTTTCCCAGTCCGCTGGGTTAAAATTCTTTGGGTTTTCAAGATATGCCTGCATTTCTTTCGCCGTGAGACCATAGGAAGCGGCAAGTAACGCAAAGGACAGGCTCAATTGAGTTTGGGAATCGTTCAATTTCTGCGTAAAAGCGGCCAGGTCTTCTTGGTTAACTGTGTCCCGTTTGCTATAAAGCTCGGAGTATTCCTCGAAATCCCGAATAAGGTTCTGGACCAGGGAATTCTGCGGAGCCGTCTTTTTCGCGTCCTGTATGATTTCTTGCAGTTTCATGTTTTACCCTTATTATTATCGTTAACAATTCAATTAAGTCTTAATAATCCGTTAAAACTAATATTACCATATATACATTAAATCTTAAAGATAATTTTACAATCTATTACAACATACTTAAATTAAGTTAGTTGCGGTGCTCTTGTCGTAAGTAGCTCATTATAAATACGATAGATGTATTATTGTGTAAGATTTATTAATTAAATATTTATTTAATTGTATTAAACGTGTTAAAATAGATGTAACAAGGTATTAATAATGGCATCAAGAGTTGAAGTAACTACGCGTCCTTCTTCCCATCTAACGAGGCTGCCTAGCGCCCATTTAACGCGCGTAAGACCCTCTTCTTCAGCGACATCTGGAAAGATTAACCTATATTCTAAAGTGCCTGGCGCTGTGATGCGCATCGATACCCATTCTAAAAAGCTCAAAGACACATGTGTAGAAGCGAGATGCCAAGAAGCCTGGAAGAGGGCCAATGCCTTCATCCGCGCAAGGGTTCCTGGCGCTTCGAGGGTCCGAATTGTAGCTTCGCCCAATCAGGACTCTTCGTCCTTAGATAGAGTTTCTCTTACGTATCTGGATAGCGCCGGAGTCGAAAGACATGTCAGCCACAGGGACGTCCCTACCGAAGTCATCAAAAAAATGGACGCAGTCCGAAAGATGGTTTGGCCGAGCCGTCCATCAGTTTCCACAGCGCCTCTGACCATGATGCCTGGGGTTATCCCGAAAACGCATGCTGAATTTATGAATTCCCATTTTGCGGCGATGATACACAATTTGGAGCCGGCTAAGAAGCATTCCGCCCGTAGGATTGTGAATACTTGCGATGAGATGATTGTAGATCTAGAAACTAGAATCAACAATCTCATGAACGCAAAAGAGGCAGATTTGAATGCCAATATCCCTCTTCTTCCTCATCCCGTGCGACGCCAAAAAGAAAAAGAATTGAAACAGCTCAGACAGTTACATGCTCAAATCAGATCGATCGATCGCTATGCGGTATATTGGGCTATAGCTTCTTGGGGCAATTTGGCTACAGGCGATATCACGGATGCCGTACGAGCGCAAATCCGCGCTGAGGCTGATAAGATCAGTATTGGTATTGGGGACGACTTGAGAAGGTTGGAAACAGATCGAAGTAATGCGGGACAAAACAAATTGTTTAAGAGTCGGTCTAAATATCTTATTCATAAATATGAGCCTTCGGAACCATATAGAAGAGGCCATTCTCTCGATACTGGCGATTTGATTATTGCAGATCGATGGGATCGTAAAGTCCGGTCCGATGAATCCGATAATAGCGACAAGAGATCCTCCGTAGAGGAGCTTGTTGTCAGCCAAATGATGAATCTCTTGATTCCGACCAAAACAGTCGATCCTACACATCCTCTCGTTGCCCAGTTCGATGACCCGGACACACAAACTGCTGTCATGCAAGCTGTTGAGCTCTCTAAAGCCGCAGCTCGACCATAACCATCTCTTTATTCTATTTAAAAAATTCCTTTACATTATATTCATAATGGGATATACTTAATAACATAAGGAGAAATCCATTTATGTTAGAAAACTACTTAGAATTATTGAATCAAACGTTTACTGAGCCTAATGCCGTCCCTACCGAAAAGTTGAAAACTTTGATCGAAGAGACGATGCGGCTATTTCGCGAGATCCGGGAGAAATTCACGTCCAAGGACCCGAAGGATCGGGAAGAAGCGATGCAACTATCGATGGAAATGAAGCAAGCCCTCGAAGCGCAGATGGAGAATATCAGTAAAGTCACGGGTATTGATCCTTCCCAATTCTCATCTTTTTCTGAAAATTTCGGAAGCCTTTCTCGAGAAGAGCAAGCTCTTGTCGAACAGATCAAAACGCAATTTAAGGATGTAAGTCCAGAAAAGACGGAAGTCCATCATAAGAATAAAATGGCAAATGCCAAAATAATGGGATAATAAAATGACTACGCAATTTCAACCTTTAACAGATGAGCAGTGGCAAGATTTTGAACCGCTGTTCCCAAATCCTCCCAAAAGAGGTAGAGGAAAACCGCATGCCTCTTGGCGCTCAGTCCTCAATTCGATCTTGATGGTCTTATTGATGAAAGTCAAATGGAGTGCGATTCCTAAAACATCTGATTTTGCGACGAAATCGGTTTCTCACCGATGGTTTGTTCTTTGGGAAAAAAGCGGATTTTTGAGTCAGATCCTTGAAAAGGTCAACGGGCATGATTTCGCTTTCCCATCTCGCAGAACCCGCTATCCAAAACCTGCTTTCGCAGCTATCTAATTAACCCGGCTATTGCAGCCGGGTATTCACTTTATATCCTTCATATCATTGTATCCTTCAAATCATTCTAAATGATTAATGTTTATAAGCCTTGATCTCAGATTCCTTGTTGCGTGAATTGATCAGAGGAGGGTGTCAAAGGCCTTATTTGGTGAGGACAATAAAAATGATATGAAGGATATAATGATATGAAGGATAAAAAAAACCGCTCCTCAAAATAGGGGAGCGGCTAGAATCTTTGTTTTTATTAAGCGTGTACTTGCGCTGCTGCAGCTTGGGCAAAATTGGCAGCCCATTGAGAAATTTGCTGCTGCGCCTCTTGCGCTTTCTCTTCCACTTTGCGCTCTGCGTCCACGACTTGCTGTGTGTTCGTAGTCAAGATCGTATTATTTGCGGATGCTTTCGCTTCAGCTATAGCATCTGCTGATTGATAGATCTCTGCAGTGGCGCCAGCAACGTTGTTCAGAGCCGTTGTTGCAGTCGTGATGAACTGCTGATACGTATTAAATTTAGTTTCGGCTGTTGCTTTTTGATTTTGAACTGAGGTTTCTCTCTCATTGAGCCGCTTCTGGATTTTTGCAAGTTCGTCTGGATGATTTTGAGCTTGCTGAGCTGCTTTCCTATTGATTGCAGCTTGGTCTTCATCGACCGTTCCATCCGGATTTTTTGCACGGAAGTTATCGAGTGGTTCTGAACCGTCCGCCCAACCCTTCATCTTCGCGTTCACTTTATTTTGGAATTCAGGATCTCTGGCCCCAAAATCTTCCATCTCAATTTCGTCGCCTGGACCGCCTACTACGAGATCCGATGCTGGCGTCTTCAACTGAGTGTCCATTGCCTTAACATCTACAAGGTCATCATCAGCTTTATTGAGTACTGGATTTGTTTTTGCCATAAACGTAGCAGCTGAGACGCCTAAAGATGCGGCGCCTACGCCAGCTTGAGCGAATTTGCCAAAGGCATCATCCTCTAGCTGATTCGCTTTTTGCGTTCCGACGTCCACACCGATCTCATAGAGGTGTGAAATAATCCCATTCCCAGAAGATGCACTGAAAGTCTCCTTGCCGTCTGCTCCTGTTACGGAACCGCCTAGAGCCATGGCATATTCTTTTTGCAATTCTGCGCTGTTATCTAGAACGGTCTTTTCATATTTCTGGATTGCCAGCATTGCCTCTAAAAGCGCCAATGTCTGATTGGCTGGAAGAGTATTAAAGCCGGAATCCTGCCCTCCCCCCTGGAATAAAACCGAAGGAGGGAGTTGAACTTTATTATCTGTGTTTGTCTGTGCCATTGTTTTCACCTTATTTTTATTATTTTTTATACCGCTAGTTGAGAGAGGACCTGTGCAAGCCGCTTACCGCTATCTTCAAGATGAGAAATAGTGGTGTAGTCAGTTGCGTGTTCCTGTTCCTGTTTAAGGAAGTGGTCGCTTTCTACTTTTGCGTCCTTATTCAGCTGATCCAACATGAATTGCAGCATTTCGTTACTCACTGAGAGTTCGTTAATGCTTTTCACTAATGGAGCCTCTTTCATTTCGGCATCGGCTTGTCCAGCATTAGAGACCGCTGACAATCCTGTACCCGTCATTTGAGCCAATGCGCCCAGTTGGAGCAGAGCCGTAGATGCGCTTTCGAATGTCGTCGTTTGCAACATGCCTGTACCCCATGCGAGGGCGAATGCAGCAAGTACGCTTTCAAGGATCTTGATGACTTCGAGAATTTTTTTGATGCTATCATCATCGGTATCCTTGCCCGATTTCTTGATGATTTCAGTGACCAAGTCGGTGATATTACCATTATTCGCCGCATTATAAAGAGCGACGGAACCGACCGTGGTAAATACTCTTCTTGCTGTAGTTCTCTCTGTCGCTGAAGCCACATCTTTAGCTGTAGAGCCTGTGATATTGGCTACGGCTTGATTTGCAGCTTTATTCGCGACTTCTGCAATTTGTTCTGGCAAGATCTCAGCATTTTGTGCAGCAGCCTCTGCGAAGAATGAAACATCCTTAGCAGCGAGTTCAGCAGCCTCTTTAGCCGCTGTAACGCAACTTTGTTCGGCTGACTTGGCAATCATTACCGCCAAGCTCGTGGTGCTTTCTTTGATACCGGTTCTGATCAATTGAGGGATCAATTGCGAGCCAGCTTGGTTGATAAACTGCTGGATCGTTTTTTGGATCGCTTTTTGAACCGCTTTATCTACAGTTTCCTGCACAACTTGTCTTGTCTCGGCTATCGCGTCGGCAGTGACCGTTTTGCCAGCGTTCTGTGCAGCAGCAACGGCTGCTTGAACTGTCTCGTTGACTAATTTTGTGGCCACTTCGGCGACTTCTCTAGCAACATTCGCAGCCACTTCTTCGGTAGCTTCTGACGCTACTTTTGACATGCCTTCGCTTCCGCCCAGGCAAACAATGACTTCAAGAACGCCTACGGTGATTTCGGCAGCCAATTGCGCATTAGCGACTCCCATTTTGGAGAACATGGTTGCAACTTGTGAAGTCACCTCGTCCATGGCGGTAACATCGTTGCCATCTTTGTCTTTTGCGACGACAACGTTGTCGGCAATAGTCAGAGCTAACATGAGAATGAACGTTAAAATTCCCGGAGCTAGCAGCATCCCCGCAACTTCTATGAGCGGTTTCGCAATAGACATGAGTGTTTTCATTTCACTAGCATGTTTCAACTCGCTTTGGAGCTCATTGTACTGCGACTTTTCGTCGCTTATATTCATTTGGACTGCAAAGGTCATTGAATTGGACATTGTTTTTTGATTCTCAGCTTTAAGCTGCGCAGCATCCGATTCAACCATGCTCAAGATACCGAGCGCGAGCGCCATCAAATACTTGATTTGGCCTGCTTTTTCCGCATTGCTCTTTGTAGGGTCTAGTATGATACTGATGATTTGCTTCAAAATTTTATCGATCGAGAGTGAAGCTACAGCAAAAACTTGAGACTGCAGGGCAGCGATCACAGGGCCGATATCTCCCAAAACATTATTGATCATCGCTCTCATGTCATCGCAATTTCGCATGATGGCTTCATCTTCATCCATGTGGTCCCGTTCCGAACCGCAGAAATAGGTAAGGCCGTCTAACCAGCTATAGCTATCGTAGTTTTCTTTAGCGGCATTATACTGGTTCGTTAAAGTGACCAGCGCCGCGCTCAATACACCTTGCAATCCGACAAGCTGACCGCTTTCTGCGCTGTTAGCCTTCATCATGGCAATAGCATCATTTAAAAGAGATGCGTCGTCGCCGGTATCTTGGTTCATTTTTGCGTATAATAAATCGACTTGGGCTTGATCTTTCATCGCAGCGGTTATTTGACTGATATAGGTAGTTACATTTGTAATGTCTTGATCCAGATTTCCATCAAAATGAGTGCCTGCTGTGAATAAACCTGAAAGAAGTCCGTTGATCGCATTTTCTAGACCCACGTAACCGGTTCCTAAGGTATTTAATACGGCTTCATCAGCAGTGATCACCGCTTGATCGGCTGCAGCTTGCGGACACATCTTGTTCGCCTCTGCGGCAGCATCTGTGGGACTCATCCCAAAAAAATCTTCAAATATTGTCGTCAATTCGCCAATTAGGGCTTCCTGCTGGGCTAGATCCTTGGCAGCTGTGCCGATTTCGTCAATTAAAGTTTGAGCTTCTGCAGCGTCTGCAATCATTTGGGCAATATATTGCGCCGAACCGTCATCGCTGCCTGTACTTTGAGTTTTTGTAGTTGTTGTCATTTGTCACCTTATTTGTATTATTATTTTTTTGTTTCTTATAAAAAACTTGTCTGTGTCAACCCTGAAACTGTTTGCAAAATTCCAATTGCCGAATTACCCGCATCGGATATTGATTGCTGCGCACTCACAGCTTGTGAAATAAAGGATCCTTGAGTCTTTGTTTCTCCAGAGCCGTCAGAAGTTTCAATCTGCCCTGTCGCCGAGACCAGGTTTCCAAACTGTTGAATTTCAGATTGCTGAGTCGGTGAGGCGGAACCTGTACCTGTATCCCAATTGATTGAAAGTTTGTTCAATAACTGAGTGATGCTTGATGATGAAAATTCAGATAAAAAATTGTTGCTCGACATCCAATAGGAGAGAAAAGCCGTTATTTGAGCTGGCTGGGGATTCTTAGGATCTGAGTTCAATGCCGCGATTGCCTGATTGACAGGATTATTTGGATCGCCGAGCTGCCATGCTTTTGATAATTCGGCATTCGTGGTAGTCCAGATATTTAGATTTAAATTGGCTACAGCCAACGTGTTCTCATTGCCTAATAAGCTAGTAGATACTTCGTCTGCAAATTCAAATGAATTATAACCCATAATATTTCCTTTTTTTAATTATGATTTAGGTCCGACATCATTTTGAGCAATTCAAGGACCGGTTCTTCAAGGGAATAAATTTGATCCATTGAACTCCCGAGAATTTGCGCTTGCGCCTTTTGACTCTGAATGATGTTGTCTATATTTCCCGTTTCAAGATCCGATTGTGTGGTATCAATATTTTTCTGCTGCGTATCAGCTGCCACCACTGCTGTTTGTTCCGGATGTCCAGGAATTTTCAGGTTATCTTGATAAACCTGTTCCGCATCGGTACCCAAAGTTTTGGACCAAGCTTGTTGCAAGGGTAAAAAGGCTGCAATCAGCGTGATTACAGAAATGCCTGTTGTCATAGAGGCATCCGTGTTTGCATCGGCTTGGGCTCCTATCCCTTGGGCAAGTGCTATTATTGAATCGCTCATAGTTTCACCCTTATTTGCTAATTTCATTCTGAACAGCAACTCCGACCAGCTTCGAATGGGGCTGCAGGATGCCGTTGTCGTAAAATCCCAGAACAGTTTTTATAAAATTCGTAATCTGGTTGAGCTGTTCATTCACAGCGGAGTTGATCGACTGCGACATCGATGCGTCTGCATTAAAATTATCGGTCAGTCCCTTATAGGCCTCTGTCGAATCGTTTTGGTCTCCAGGTTGTTTCATATACGTTTGCATCTGTCCAAAAGAAGTGTCGTACCAGGGTGCTGAAGGATCGGTTGGCGGCGGAGTCGGCGTAGTACCTTCAATGAAGTAGTATCTGTCGCTTGCGCCAGGTGTTGGGCTTCCATTCCAAGTTGGGTTATTGGCATCGTCTCCCTGTATCCAGAACTCACCCCGCAAAGTCGTATCGGTTTGCTGGAAGTTCAGAAGGGAAGTTGGATCGATCGATCCTTGTAAATTGACGTTGTTCTTTAAGGAATTCAAAATCGAATCAAGGTCTGTCGCTGCATCTTTTACAATCTGTGGGCCTACTATTGGATCGGTCGAATCATTGCTGGTCAATTTTTCGATATCATTATGTACCTGCGTTAAAACGCTGTTCACTTGTAATGATTTACCGTCAGTAGAGACGTCATCTCCAAAAACACCCAGGATCGTATCGTTAGTATGCGCTGGGTCAGTCCCTGAATTTTGGAAGACATACGCTTCAAGATAAGCCATGATTTCATCGACAGTCTTAAGACTGTCCAGTTTTACGAGAACAATAGTGCGATAATTGGCTAAGTCGGTGTCGTGATCTTGTACAGCCTGTGCATGGTCATTAGCCGATGTTAAAAGTTTGTTATAATCTATTACGAACTGATAGTTAGGGTCGGTCGATGGGGGAACTGGAAGGGGTGTTGACATTGTTATCTCCTTATATTTTTAGATGTTTGTTTTTAATTTTCGGACTTTTCGGTGTATCGGTCGGTAAATCTAGATTCACAGCAATTTGTCGTTTTATTACTTGGATGTGTTCCCAGTCCGCTGGGTTAAAATTCTTTGGATTTTCGAGATATTCCTGCATTTGTTTCACCGAGAAGCCGTAGAAAGCAGCGACTCTTGCAAAGGATGAGCTCAACCGTCTTTGGCATTCGTTCAATTTCTCTGGATAATTTTCTTCTGTATTGCGGTTGCTAACCAGTTCGGAGAAATCTTCAAAATCCTGGATGAGGTTCTGGATGATGATATTCTCTGGCGCTGTCCTCTTCGCATCTTGAATCGTTTCTTTTAAATCCATTGTTTATCTCGCTTTTTAATAAGTTTAAATTATTCCATAACATTGATCTTATCAGATTTTATTTACATTTTAAAGTTAATTTTATGTTAATATATTAAACTTTAAGCTTTGTTAATGTAATGTAAATATTGTTAATAAATCTTAATATAAAAACGCTTTTTCTTTATTAAACATTATTTTAAATAGTTTATACTGGATGGAAATAGGGATTAAAATTAAACGCATTAAAGAGAACATTTAATATAGCTGTAAATAACTTACTATAAGATACTTATGGATAATAGCTTGATTGAAAACTATAAAAGAAGCCTCCAAGAAACCTTTGAGGATCCTACATCTGTTTCTTCTGAAAAGCTTCGATTTCTCGTAGAGGAGACAATGCGTCTTTTCAGTGAAATACGTGAGAAATTCGAATCTAAAGATCCTGCAGAACGGGAAAACGCACTCTATCTTTCCATGGAAATGAAGAGCGCTCTTGAATCGCAAATGGACCAGATCAGCAAGCTTACAGGGATAGATCCTTCCCAATTTGCTGCGTTTAACGAAAAGGCTCTCAATCTATCGCGCGAAGATGCAGATCTTGTAGCAGAGATCCAGCAGAAGCTTCGCAGCATTAGACCTGAAGAAGAGCATAAGAAGAAACATTCAAAAGCTAATATAATAGGAGTTTAATAATGACATACCAACCATTAACAGATTTGCAATGGGAGCAGCTTCAGCCGATATTTCCGCTTCCGCGTCCCAAGAAAGGGAAGCCCCATACGCCTTGGCGGGCTGTTTTGAATTCGATCCTGATCGTCCTCATTGGGAAGATCAAATGGACTTCGATCCCAAACACGCCGGAATACGCATCTAAATCAGCGTCTCACAGGTGGTATCTTCGTTGGAAAAAAGAAGGATTGCTGGACAGGCTTTTAG
>CAZXVU010000046.1:0-15492 GCA_964644465.1 uncultured bacterium | reverse complement strand
CAGTACAAGGTACTTTAGATAGCCAAAACGGATCTCAGGATCCGGCTATAGAACCCTCTTTAGATCCTGGTGCCACTTCAGAGAATAGCCAAGACTAGGCGAGTTTATCTTTTGCTGAATCGAGATCTTGTGAAAGTTTCTCTTTCATGTAGTCGTCGGGATTGCTTTTATATTCATTAAAATCTTTTGCGATCAGCTTATTTTGCTTGATCAGTTCCTGACGTTTTAATTCACGCGCCGCATCGTTTAAGACGTGCATCGCTTTCTCCATCACTTCTTTAAACTGCTGCTTCTGAAGAGTGTTTTCCGACTGGGAGTATTGATCCAGCGCTTCTTTGAAAAGGTCGGCTCCCCGCTTATATTCTTGCTCGTACAGCTGTTTATCGTGCGGGCTGACTGGCCCCATTCCATCGGCTCTTTCTGTCATAACATTTCCCCTCTTTTAACCCTTTACTTGTAAAAAATCGGAAAAAGATCAATAAAAAAAGCAAATGAGGAGTTTATGAAATCCCTTTTCTTTCTGCTTTTTTTACCCTTAACACTTTGTTGCCAAGAAGTTACAGACCAAGAACCTGGACTATGGACAATCGAAGGCAGCCATCAAGAAAAAAAGCAGCAGGTCCAGGAAAAGAAAGCAAAACTCCAAAAAGCGCACCAAGAAAGAAAAGCGAAGGCACAGCCTGCTGGGGATGAAGTCGCTGAAGAGCACATGACTCCAGAGCAGATAGAACTGGAACTGCAAGACGCTGAAGCGCAATTCTTGCGGGCGAAAGAGATGTTCAATCCCTGGTATACAGGTCCGTTGCTGACGCCATCAGCTTCGATGATGCCTCCCGGATATGGCAATTTTCAGCCTTACATTTTTATGGTTGGGAACTATGCTCATTATGACGTAGAACGGAAATCTGTTTCACTTCCTGACAACCTCTACCAATTCGTATCGTCGAATATTTTGCAATTCGGCGTGACAAAGACGATGGACATCATCGTTGTACTCACTGCAGAAGGACAGTGGGAAGCAGGAAAAAGCGGCGGCGGTTTTGGAGATGTACCCATCACCCTTGGCTGGCCGATTGTCTTGCAAACGCTTTATGTTCCTCAGATAAAATTCAGCGTCCAAGAAACCTTCCCAACAGGCCGCTATCAGCATTTGAATTCCAATGGCTTTGCCTTGAGCGGAATTGGAGGAGGCTCTTATCAAACACAATTTAGTTTGGCTTTTGGAAAAACAATACTTTGGACCTACTGCCATCCCATGAATCTGCGTCTCTTTTTTGGATACAACATCCCGTCGAAAGTCCATGTGGAAGGATTTAACGTTTATGGCGGAGGGTTTGGGACAAGAGGAACTGTAAGGCCTGGCAATACCTTCAAAGCTGATTTGGGAATTGAATGGAGCGTCAACCAACCTTGGGTCCTTTGCTTTGATATTGTATACTCTGCGACTAACCAAACAAAATTTTCAGGAAGACCAGGGACGTTGGCCGACGGGTCACCGGCTGGCGTTGGCGGAGGCTATAGCGACAATCTCAGCCTAGCTCCCGGTTTTGAATATAATTGGAACGAAAACCTTGGAATCGTCGCTGGCGGTTGGTTTTCCGTATACGGCCGAAATAGTTTAGCCTTTGTGCAAGGGATCTTCAGCGTTTGCTGGACCTTCAAAGTGAATTAATGAAAAAACTTTGCTTTTTGATTCTTCTTCCCTTTTCGCTTTTAGGACAAGACTGCGGTGTCAATCCTTGCTGCGAAGATCCCTGTTCGCGTGTGTGGATCGAACAAGAGCGCTTTTGTAAAGTCCAAGAGATGTTCAATCCTTGGTACTCGGGACCCTTGTTGCTGGGAACTGCGACGATGATGCCCAAAGGTTGGGGGAATATCCAAACGCATGTTTTCGTTGCAGACCACTACAAAAGATACGATGAAGATCGGAACCTAGAGAAAGTCCCCACAAAATTTACTTTCAATCCCGTATTCGCCATGCAGGCAGGCGTAACCGATTGGCTCGACACCACCTTTCTGATTCAAACTGTGACCAATTGGCAACAGGATCGGCATGGCGGAAGCGTTGGAGACACGCTTTGGCAGATCGGATTCCCCATTGCGCAACAGACAATGTGGGTTCCCGCAATCAAAGCTTCAGTCACAGAGACATTTCCGACAGGGCGCTACAGGAATTTAAAATCGAACCGTTTCCGTACGGATGCAACCGGACAAGGTTCTTATTTCACAACTTTTAAGTTGGCCTTTTCTAAAATCTTTTTCTGGTGCTCGGACCATCCGATGAATTTTCGAATGACATTTGGATATGGACTTGGCACGCGGGCAAAAGTGGAAAATTTCAATACTTACGGGGGTGGATTCGGCACTGATGGAAAAGTGCGGCCAGGTAATCTATTCCGAGCGGATTTTGGCGCTGAAATCAGCATCACTAAACGCTGGGTCTTTACTACCGACTTAATGTATGTGGCCATTGGAAGAAACAAATTTGTTGGGTTTCGCGGCCTAAATGCCAACGGCACTACCGCTGTTGTGGGTTCTGGATCGAGCGATGAGCTAAGCATTGCTCCCGCCTTCGAATATAGACCTGCTTGCAATCTCTGGCTCATCGGAGGAGGCTGGGTCTCTCTTTATGGGCGCAATACCCTCAATTTTGGAACAGCATATGTTGGTCTAACTTACACGTTCAATTTCTTCGACTGATTTCACTCTATAATCAGTTGCTTTTTTGATTCAAAAACAGCTACGATTTCTCTTCAACCTGGAGTATTTAATGAAAAAAGCACTATTCGTATTTTTTGCCAGTCTTTCTGCAAGTTGTCTTTTTGCGGATCAAATCGGGAACGTAGAGTACCAATTTTCAACCGAAGGTTGGGAAGTCGTCAATGAAGTGAACGATGAAGAAATGGATGGGCGTCTCTACGGCCGCACCACCGAAGAGGGCTCTGAATATTTTGCTGTTTATCGAGACCAGACTTATCCTCATATCTTGCCAACTGCCAAAGAAATCCAGGAAGGATTGCAAATCCCCTATCCCGATCACAACGTTGAAGTGGTTGTTCTAGACTCTGACAAAACTTCCCTTTTGTACCAATGGTCTATTTCCGATGAATCTGAGCTCGTTATGCAAGGGGTGGGTCGTCTTTTTGCATTGAATGAAGGAAACATCTCTCTGACATATCTCACACCGCAGTCGAAAAAGATCGAAACTTCTGTTTGGGTCAAGCTCCTGAAAGAAGCCAAAGAAAGCCAAAAAGAATAATTAGATTTATGGAATAGCCCCTGTTAGCAGGGGCTATCAAATCGTCTACTGGCCCTTGACGAGGGCCTTTTCTTTTAAAAATTCCGATAAAGACAAATTCCCACTATCAAGAATATAACTCGTCACTAATTCGGAAGGAGTTACATCAAAGGCAGGGTTGTAGACAGGAGCTGTTTTTGGACTCCAGCATACTTTGCCGAAACTCCCCGAGGCGCCGCGTACTTCGTCAGGTGAGCGCTCTTCGATCTTGATCGCATCTCCATTGGGGCACTTTGGATCGATTGTCGTATAGGGAGCAACTACATGAAAAGGGACGCCATGGTGATGAGCCAGGACAGCGACAGCATAGGTCCCGATCTTATTGGCGAAATCTCCATTGGCGGCAATCCGGTCGGCTCCCACCAAAACGCGGTCGATCTTCCCTTGGCGCATTAGCGTAGCAGCCATATTGTCGCAGATCAGCGTATAGGGAATCCCATTTTGTTCCATTTCCCATGCTGTAAGCCGTCCGCCTTGCAAGAGAGGGCGTGTCTCGCAGACATAAACATGGATCTGTTTTCCTTGGGCATGTGCGGCCTTAATGACCCCAATGGCCGTTCCGATCCCTGCAGTCGCTAAACTGCCCGTATTGCAATAGGTCAAGATCCTTTCGCCCGGCTGGATCAAAGCGGAGCCTGCTGCGCCCATCGCTTCGCAAAGAGAGGTATCTTCATGGAAGATCTCTTCTACTGTAGTCAAGATCGCATCATACATACTGCCTTGATCCATGGCAGCGAGAACTCTTTCAATGTAGATGGCTAAATTCACAGCGGTAGGGCGCGATTTTTTCAGGATGAACGCCGCATGCTCGATCTCATCGCGCGATGCTCCTTTTTCTGCGAGCTGCGCCAATGAGAGCACTGCAGAAATCCCGATCATGGGAGCGCCTCTTACTTTCAAAGAAGTGATGATCTCCACCATTTCTTCAGGCGTTTGGACAGAAATCCACTCTTCTTCCAGGGGCAATTTTTGCTGATTTAAAACGTGGATTTCGCCTTTGTCGTAACGGATTGCAAAACTGTCCAATGTCAAACTATGCATCTGTAAAGAGATTGCCAAAAAAATAAGTATCCAGGCGCGCATGGGTTATTCCTTATCGGTTGTAGGGAAATAATTTTAATTCGCTTTCAAAGAGATATTCAAATGTCTCGACGCGGATCTTCGCTTCTTTCATGTCGCGGCCCCAAGTATAAAGGCCATGGCCGCGGAGGAAAAATCCGAAAACATTGGGATGGGTTTTAAGATAGGCGGACACTTCAGCCGCAATTGTTGGATAATCTTGGCTGTTTTCAAAGATCGGCATGGTCAATGTCGTTTCATGGGTTGTGATGCCGCGGAAAGCCTTGTGCATCTCATACCCTTCCGTAACCATTGCATTTTTTGGCGCAAGCAACTTGGACAGAACAGCCCCATCCACAGAGTGTGTATGCAATACACATCCTGCATCGTCGAAAAGAGCATAAACAAGAGTATGGAGCAATGTTTCAGCAGAAGGTTTCTTTGTAGTGTACTGTGCTTTTCCCTCTAGATTGACCAACATGATGTCATCTGAAGTAAGCTCTCCCTTGTGTTTGCCGGATACGGTAATGGCCACAAGTTCAGGGGCAATGCGGATAGAGAGACTGCCTCCGGTGGCAGGGCAAAGGCCGGCCTGATTTAAAAATTGGCCGCCTTTGACGATTTCATCAGCCACTTTTTCTGAGATGAAAACTTGGGTGGTATCTTCCAGTCCTTGCATAGCGATGATTGGAAAAAGAAATGCGATCCATTTGAACATAGAGCCTCCAAAAAGGGCGCCATGCTAGCTTTCAAAACGGGATAAGTCAAGCGATTTTCTCATGCTCTTTTTTGCAGAAATACCATTCTAATAGGCCGCCGCCTATGACTAAAATGGTGCCGACTGCAACGAAAATATCGGGAGGATTTTTGTAGATCCACCAATCGAAAATGCCTGAAAAAATAACGACAATATAGATAAAAGGAGCAAGCCTCTCTGCGCTGGCAAAGTTATAGGCGATTCCTTGCAAAAGCTGGGTTAAAATGATGGACAGAGCCACGCCTAAAACAAAGGCCCATTCGATCCAATCGCTATGGATTAGATTCTTTGTCAACATACCCAGATCTTCCCTATAAACACCATTGACCAAGAACATGGGAATCGCGCTGATTGCAGAGCATAGAAAAAGCAAATAGAAAAGATTGAGTCCGGCGCTTGCGGTTTTTGTCTTTTGTCCAAACAAAACTTTCGAAAGCCCCATGCAAAAGCCTGAGAGCAGTCCAAAGAGGCTGTAAATAGTGAAGATCTCTTTGTCCGGTCTCAAGATGAAGACGACGCCAATGAATGAAATACCAATGCTCATCCAGACCTTTTTCCCAAATGGATGCTTGTAAAAGATCCCTAAAATAATGGGAATGAATATAGGCCCTGTATTGTAGAGCACTGTCGCGTCCAACAAGGAATTTTTGGTCAAATAATAGAAGAAGAAATACTGGGCGATGATCATCACAACGGACCTGAGCAGCTGCGGTTTTAGATCGCTGAAAAATTTCATCCCCTTAAAAGAGCCCATGGCTAAAAGAACAGGCAGAATGAGGATCAAAGCAACAAAATACCGTGAGAAAAGAAAGATAAAGATCGACTCTAGGGTCAGTCCCAGCTTAGAAAAGAGGCCATAAAAGGCCAGAGCGATGCAATAGAGCAGCATGAAAAAAATGCCAAACTCGAAATTGCGGCGCTCGTTTTGTTCCATAATTTTCAGAGTATTTTTTCCCTCCCTTTGCGTCAATTAAACAAAAATTCTTGCAGAGACTTCATACCCTGTGTATTCTGCCCCTCTTTTCTAAAACTGGAGGTTTAAAAATGAAAAAATTTCTTCTCATTGTTTGTTCTGTATTCTGTATTCAAAGCATTCAAGCAGCGCCTACAGAAAGCCAGCCTCTTTCCGAGACGATGGATGCAGCCGTTTCTTATATCCGTCAATTTTCTTCGTTGAAACCGGAGATTGCGATCGTTTTAGGCACTGGCCTGGGCGGCGTTGCTGAGCAGATTGAAGTAGACGTGGAAATTCCCTATGAAATGATCCCCAATTTTCCTGTGACAACAACCGAGCATCACGCTGGAAAATTGATTTTGGGAACTTTTAAAGGCAAACCCGTTGTAGGGATGCACGGAAGACTCCATCTCTATGAAGGCTACACAGCGCAAGAAATTACATTCCCGATCCGCGTTATGAAAGCTTTGGGCGCAGAGACTCTCGTCCTGACAAACATTGCCGGCGGCATCAATCCTTCTTATACGTCTGGCGATATCATGATCATCGAAGATCATATCAATCTTCTCTCCGATAGTCCTCTCATTGGACCCAACGACCCAAAAATCGGCCCTCGCTGGCCCGATTTATACGAAGCTTATGATCGAAAATACATCTCCTTATTGGAACAGATCGCTTCTGAAAATAATTTACCTCTGAAAAAAGGCGTCTACGCTGCCTTGAAAGGTCCTGCTTTAGAAACAAAAGCGGAATACAAAATGCTCTATATCATCGGAGCTGATGCGATCGGCATGTCTACAGTGCCAGAAACCCTCGCAGCGGTCCACATGGGTATGAGAGTTGTGGGGATCTCGATCATTACCGATTGCTGCTACTATGAAACAATCCAGCCTGCAAACATTCCAGAAATCATCCGCATTGCCGGGGAAACTGAACCGAAGGTCTCAAACTTGATCTCTGAATTCCTTGAGAAAATCTAAGTTTATTTCATAGGACTAGCGAGCCCTTCCAAAGGGTTTGTTTTTTCAATCTGGACTCGGGTGGCATTGATATACCGCCCGAGCATATTCATGAAGCTGATGGCAAAAATGAGCTCAGAACCCTCTTCGATCGTATAGCGGCTATAGAGCTCTTTGAATGTGGCATCTTTCAGATTGGCGTCTAAGGTAATTTCATCGGCGACTTTGCAGATGAAATTTTCCTCTTTCCCAAGCCCTTTGACGGGATTTTCCTTTTTGATGATCTCGATTTCACGATCAGTCACTCCATTTGACTTGGCAATGAAAACATGCTGATGCCATTCATAGGGGCACTTCAAATCATGAGCGAGGCGTAAGACAGCGATTTCCCGCAGTCTCGGATTGAATTTGCCTTCGACAAAGATCGATTTTGCCAGTGCGACATAGGGCTCAAAGCTAGCAGGCACATTCGCGAGCATCCGATAGACATTCAACGGAGGCATCTCGGAGAGAGTTTCTTGGATGGGTTCTGGCAATTGATCATTTTTCGGCAAAGGAACGGAAGTAAAAGGAGGGTTTAGAGCCAATAAAACGCCAATCAGCAAAGATTTCATATTTTTACCGCTTTTCCTGTTGCATGGGCAATGAGAGTTCCGGCTTCATTCGTGATGGAAGCTTTCATCTCAATGATTCGGGATCCTTTGACAATTTCGCCGACTACATTCAGCAATTCCCCGATGCGCGCAGGAGCCACATAACGGACTGTCATTTCCGCGGTGACTGCTCCGCCAAAGATGATTCCAGCCAGCCGCGTCATGGCTTCGTCTAGAAGCGTTGCCAGAATGCCTCCATGCACAATCCCTTTCCACCCTTGATATTTTGGCGGCGGAATAAATTGCGTCGTCATGGTTTGCCCCTCGACATGCCAGACTAAACGCAAACCATCCGGATTCTCTAACCCGCAGGCAAAACAGCGTTGATCATCGATCAGTTCAAGTTTTTTCATTTTTCCTGAAGAGTTTTAGCATAACTCACAGTACCATTTTCATTCGATTTGTTGACGACAGTAATTCGACTGAGTTCTTTACTCAGTCTCTCAATGATTGGATTTGCTAATTGCCCCTTAAAAGTCCCTCCCCAAAGATGGAGTTCGCAATCGCTCAGCTGAGAGACTTTTAAAGCAGTCTCTACCATCTGCCGCAAATCTTCAGAGGCTCTGGAAATGATCTCTGCAGCCACGGGATCATTTTCATGAGCTTTTTCAAAGACTAAAGGAGCTGCGCTTGAAATTTCTGCAGAGGACATCTCTAAGGAATTAATCTTTGGGAAAAGCGTTTTCAATTCATCGACTTGAAAAAGGGTCCTTAAAGCAGCAGTCAAGCTCGTTGGCTTCCCATAACCAAATTCTTCAGCTAACCCTGCTCGAATCGCTTGAAGACCGATTTGATATCCACTTCCTTCGTCGCCTAAAATGCGCCCGAGGCCTCCAACGCGCTGTCTCACCCCATCTTTCACCGCGTAACAAATGGATCCCGTACCAGAAATGAGAACCACTCCATTGCCTTTGATCAGGCGCACGGCAAGTTCTACATCTGTTAAGAGGAGGAGTTTCTCTTTATCCCACCCTATTTCTTCGAAGAGTGAAACAACTGCTTCATGATTCTGCGCGAGGGAAACTCCCGCCATTCCAGCAACGACGCGAGAAGATTTCATGATGTCTTTAAGATCTCTTGGATCCTGACCTACTTGAAGACCTTCAAAGAGGTCTCGTAAGGCCGTTCTGACACCCTCTTTTTTCACCGAATTGATATTCGATGGTCCCGCTTCTATAGCTAGAGCCTCCGCTCCTTTTCTAAGAATCGGAACGATATTCCCTATCGAATCGATGATTTGGAGCAAGGTCTTAGATCCTCCTCCATCGATACAAAAAGTATATTCTGTTGCCGCATGCACTTCTACAGAAGCTGCTGTCGCCATCAATGCCATAAGAAACCTCTTCCCTCGCCTATCCAATCTATCCTTTCTTCTCTTTTATTAAGAAACTCAACGACTTCCTGAAAATTCTCGGGTATTTTTTTAAGAGAAACCATGGCTAACACAATTTTAACTACGGAGGGTGTGTAGATCCCTTTCTCTTCATAAGATTTTTTGATTGCACTCACATGAGCAATAAAATGATAAAGAACTTTATCATTAAGAGGAAAATCGGGGTGGTATTCACTCCAAATTTCTTTAATCAGCCGAATACACCGATCGATCAGTTTTTTGTTTGAAGCTCGGACATCAATCATTTGATTGCCGTGAACTTTATTCATAAGGATCATGGAGCCATTGGAGATTAAATTTAGCGTCTGCTTCAGAACAAGCGTCTCAGCAATTCCTAGAGCATCCTGAGGAACGTTTTCTAGGATTAAAACGGCATCACCTAACTCTTTTCCTTCCTTCAATTTCCCATTGCAAATCACTATAAGCCCAATAGATCCTCCTTCTTTTTTGGCAGCTTCTAAAACATGGATCAACTTTTCAGGAAGCGGCTGGGCTTCTTTTAGTTTGACAACTCCGATGACAAAATTCCCTTTTCCTTTAGGGCGTTTCTGGAAAGAATTAATCCCTTCTGCTTCGCAAGCAAGAAGAAAGTCTTCCGTATCCTTTACATCCAATGGGTGAACATCTCTTCCCAAAAGAGCTTTCCAAGCTTCCCTGTTCTCTTCTTGTCCAAGTAAGTAGGAACGGAATTCTGCCCTTTTTTTATGGTTTTCTGTTTCCCGACGGATTGGATTGGTAGAAAATGTGGGTGATGCTTCAGTAGAATCGACTAACACTTCACGCATGCTCTCTTCTGGAGCAACAAAGGTAACATACCCCTGATCGGAAACATCTCTTAACTGTTTAAAATTGGAACGAGGATCTGAAAAAATTTCCGCTTCTATTTTTACAAACTTCTCAAGGCTCTCTAAATGACTTCTTATGAGCGCAATCCCTTCTCTCATTTTGGCCAATACATCGATCGGATATTCTTTAGCTAAAAGCTCCTTATCTTGACTCAAGTAACATACGCTTCCTAAAAGAGCTCCTAGACAGGCTTCCGCTAAAGTCGCACCTTGCAAACGAGTGGATCCTGCAATTGCTTGAGGGCCGACATCTATGCAAAGAGGTATCGCAGGATTCATCTGGCGTTCAAACAGCTTCTGCGTTCTAGAAGGGATGTTCTTACTATTGTAAAAATAGAGCACATTTGCGCCCTTATCGGCAGAAAAATGACCGCAACCTACGTTAAATGAGGCTGAGCCGCTTGCAGAGATTAAGATGACGGTATCTTTAAGCCCCAAATGAGCTTCTTTTAACGCAGCCGCTCCATCGGTTTCGGAATCTTCAAATCCTTCTTTCGCCCGAATCAAAGCCGAATCCCCGCCAGCGATGATCCCTCGCACATCTACTTGAGGAAATACCAAGCTGGTTTTTGCAGCAATATCCACAGCCATTCGTCCGCTGGATCCTGATCCCACGAGAAATATTCTTCCCCCCATCCTTACTTTTTCTGCCAATAGAGGAGCCAAAGTTTCGATGGAAGGGATAAAGCGCTCTAGTCCTTCTGCAGAGCCTTCATCAACGGAGAGGAGAAGTCCTAGCCCCTCAGATACGCTTTTATGCATCACCTGGCTCAGTGATTTTGTGATCGGATGGAGCTGTTCTGTCGAAGTGGAGCCGAGAGCAAACTCTTTTTCAAATTCTACAAATGGGAGAAACCCGTTGGGTAGAGTTGCGAGATACTGATCTTCAACATCATTTTGAACGGTTTGATCAACCGTACTCTTCATTGTCACAGGTAAGGTCATACTGTTGCTATCTCAAGATTTAGGCTTGCTTTTTTTCATGCTTTCTAGCCATTGCGAAAAACGGAAGCGAGATTAGCTGAGACGCAGCAGAAAAAGCAACGAGAAGATACAAGGATACGCCATAAAGCAAACCGGTAGTGACGCTGCCAAATAGCCAACCAAAACCGTAGCCTACATAAAAAAGACCGAAGGCCAGATTTCTTTTGCCCTCCGGCATGACTCCTGCAATGATCGCTTTTAAAAGCGTATCTTGAGCCCCAAATCCAATTCCCCAGAGTATCATTCCGATGATGGCCATTGAGAAATTCCCTAAAAAAACGAAAGGCGCAAAAAAAGCGGAGAGAAAGAAGGCGATGAGAACAATAGATAGCCCAATCCGATCGAACAATCTGCCTAAGATCAAACTCGCGATCGCATCGACTCCCATAGCTAATGCAAAGAAAAGAGGAATCCAATCTACTCCCACTACCTTTGCAGTCGAAAAATGGTATGAAATGAGCTCAAAGCTGACCAAGCCCGCTGCAACGCTTGCACCAGCCGTTACATAGAGCCAATAAGCTGATGTAAATCCTTTGAGTTTTGCAGTAGGAACAACCTCTAACCGAGAGGGGTCAGGGAAAAAAAATCGAGCTACAACCAGAGTGGCCAGGGCTAGCAATGCGGAAATCAGAAGCACTGCGTACCCCATCCGATAGCTTCCTTTCATAAACAGGACCAAAGACATCAAAAGAGGGCCAATCGTCGCTCCTGTCTGGTCCAGCGCTGTATTGACAGCGTAGACCCATCCTCTGCCTAAAGTCCCCGTCGTATAGGACAGCATCGCTTCCACGGTAGGCTTGCGGATGGCCCTTCCCACCCGCTCTGCGATGATGAAAAATCCCGCCCATTGCCAGTTTCCCACCAAAGCAAGCGCTGGAACAGCGAGGAGATTGATCGCATACCCGATGAATGTGATGAGCCAGTATTTACCCGATTTATCGCTAATGTATCCTGAGACAGAACGGAGGCTGTAGCCAAGGAATTCTCCGATCCCTGCGATGGCGCCGATGGCTGCGGCGCTGGCTCCTAACATCCCTAAAAAAGGGCCATTGATACTGCTCGCTCCTTCATAGGTTATATCGGCAAATAGATTGACAAATCCTAAAATCAATACGAAGTTAAATGCTTTTGATTTGGACAGCTTCATAAAAAGGGACTATGCTACAGACTAATTTTTAAATTAAAGGAAAGAGTATGCGCCCTTCAATGCAGAGAGGATTAGCGATTCTTGGGATTGCATTGCCGATCATGGCTGTCGGAATGAACTTTTCGATCGTCAATATGGCGATGTCCACATTGCAGAAGCAATTCAATGCGAGTGTTGCGGAATTACAATGGGTGCTCAATGCCTTTGGAATTTTCCTCTCGGTCCTCATGGTCACAATGGGTAAGTTGGCCGATGTCCATGGAAGACGCCGCCTCTACTTTATTGGCACGATCTTTGTCTGCGTTGCATCTATCGTTTCTGGTTTCGCGCCCAAATTGAGCTGGATCATCGTCTCACAAGCTATTCAAGGGATGGGCGGGGCCATCATCATTCCCATTTCTCAGGCGCTCCTTTCCCATCTCTATCCAGAAGAAAAGAGGTCGCAAGCGATTGGGATTTGGGCCACTCTTGCCAGTATCTCTTTAGGCATTGGTCCTATTGTGGGAGGGATCGTCCTTGAAACATTGGGATGGCGCTGGATCTTTTTTATCAATGTCCCCATCGCTATTATCGGTCTTTTCATCATGCTCAGATTTGTAGCAGAATCGAAAAGCACTCATACAACTGCAAAAATAGATTTCCTAGGGGTGTTCCTGCTCATTCTCACAATCGGATCTCTCGTAGTGACGATCATGCAGGCACCGGAATGGGGCTGGAAAGTACTTTGGACGTTGGCTCTCTTCGCCGTCTCTTTGACTCTTTTTATTCTCTCCGAAAGGAAGTCAGAGTCGCCTATCATCCGCCCCGACTTTTTTTTCCGCCGCACCTTTCTCCTCTCCACACTCGCCAACTTTTGTATCGTAGCCTTTGTGTGGGGAGATTTTTTCCTTTTGCCCTATTACCTTCAAAATGTACACGGACTCACTCCTTTTAATACTGGGCTTCTTATGCTTCTTGTGACTGGGCCTGTGGTTCTTTTTTCCTCAACGATTGGAAAATTGTACAACAAAACAGAACCTAAATTTCTGATGATCACTGGATTTCTCATTTTCACTCTCTCAGGTATCATCCAGCTCTTTTTTAATCCTCACACTCTCAGCCTTCCTATCATAGCGGCTTTTTGCTTCGGCATTGGCTGGGTGATTGCCTGGGGGCCGTCCATTACATCGGCTGTATCTTCTATTCCACGCGATTCTGCCGGCTTGGCTGCCGGAGCCTTTACCACTGTCCAAGAGATCGGCGGCACTCTCGGGCTGACGATTGCGGGAACTGCTTTTCGAATCCACGGCATTTACTCCCAGGGAGCCTGGGTTCTCGTCGCGATCGCGATTCTGGGTATCCTATTCTCGATGGGTCTAAAAAAGAAGACGGAACAACATGTCTCATGAAGCAACGATCCGCAAATATTATCAAGCGGTTGAAAAACAAGACCATTCTGCAGTGATCCTATTCTTTTCCAAAGATGCAACGATCGTACATCCCATCTTTGGTACGACAACTGCAGCAGATTTTTTCAAAATGTTACTGAAACAAGCAACGAGTGCAAATGAGATCTCGATCAAGAATATTTTTCATGACTCTCATCATCCGAATCGCTTAGCTGTTTATTTTTCTGACAAGGTGGCTACTCAAGAAGGATCTACGTTTCTGATCCCTCATGGCGTCCATGTTTTTGATTTCACCAATGAAGGGCTCATCCACAAAATCACTGTGATTTACGATACCTTTCCTGTTCGGGGAAAATTTGGAAAGTGATTATCTATTGTGGGAGCGTTTGAACGGCTGCCTGCCGCGGTTTTGTTGGCCTCTGAACGAGCTTCCATTGACTATGGGTTCTGCTTTAATCCTCGGATCTGGCTCATAGCCTGATATGATCACTTTCTGAATACTCTGTTTCAGCAGCCTCTCTATATCTCTTAAGTACTCATGTTCATCTATGCAGACGAGGGAGATCGCAATCCCCTTGCAGCCGGCTCTACCTGTTCGGCCGATCCGGTGCACATAACTCTCAGGAATGTTTGGCAATTCGTAATTTACAACATAGGGAAGCTGGTCGATATCGAGTCCGCGAGATGCGATGTCTGTCGCAACCAGAACTTTCACAGTTCCCAATTTGAAGTCGGCCAAAGCCTTTGTGCGGGCTCCCTGGCTCTTATTCCCATGAATAGCCGCCGCTTGGATTCCTTCGTCTTCTAAATGGTCAACGAGTCGATTAGCGCCATGTTTGGTTCGAGTAAAAACGAGTACCTGTTTCCAGTTTTCCGACTTGATTAAATGAGAAAGGAGATTTTTTTTCCGCTTGCTATCGACCGGATGGATCACCTGAGATACTCCCTCTGCAGTGCTATTCTGTTTCGTGGCTTCGATCAATTTAGGAGAGTTTAGAAAGCCGCGCGCAAGATGTTTAATTTCATCGGAGAAAGTAGCAGAAAATAAAAGATTCTGCCTTCCTTTGGGTAAAAGGGCGAGAATCTTGCGGATATCATTGATAAAACCCATGTCTAACATCCGGTCCGCTTCGTCGAGGACCAAGATCTCTATTTTTGATAAGTCGACTGTCTTTTGAGCAATGTGATCCAAAAGGCGTCCAGGCGTTGCAATCAGAACATCGACTCCACTGCGGAGCTCTTTAATTTGCATATTGATGCTGACTCCGCCAAAAACAACGGAGGATCTAAAAGGCAAATGTTTGCCATAAGTGCGAACGCTCTCTCGAATCTGAGCAGCTAATTCCCGAGTCGGAGTCAAGATAAGAGCACGGACCGGACGGGATCGTTCCTTGGATTTTGCAAATAAGCGCTGGAGTAAAGGAAGGGTGAAACCGGCTGTTTTCCCTGTGCCCGTTTGGGAACCTGCTAAAAGATCGGCTCCTTCTAGGATAATGGGTATTGCTTGCTGTTGAACGGAGGTTGGCTCTGTATAGCCTTCTTCTTCTATGGCTTTAAGCAGTTCAGGTATAAGGCCAAGTTCTTTGAATGACTTCTCTTTTGTCGATGACATATTGTTCCTATTGCCCAGCTTTATTGGTATAGTCGTTTGAAGAATTGCAAATTAGATGAGCGATAGATTCACAATCTTAATTGTAAAATATATTATACTTGTTTGACGAATATAAACAAAGAAGATTGCAAATCACCATTTAGGGATGTAAAAGTTTTCTTTAATTGAAGAAGGTAGCCTCATATGGAGCTCAAGGCTATATCGACGACGCCTCGGGGTTCAAACATGGCTATAAACTGCTTATACATCTCTGCCCTGTCCGCGCCCCCATCCTTCGTCAGAAGCAGCTTATGACCGTACTCCGCAATATCTTCAACGATTCGTTCATGGCGGTAATAGGCCATTAGAGTCATATTTACTTCACTCTTTCCGTAGCCTTTAAAAAATAGCTTTTCCTCGTGCGGCTTATTCCAAACATTTGCGACCCCTCCGCCAATAAACA
>CAZXVU010000045.1:0-15576 GCA_964644465.1 uncultured bacterium | reverse complement strand
GTCCTTTAGGCCAAGGCGTCGGCAATGCGGTCGGGATGGCCCTCGGTTTGAAGATCCTCGCAACGAAATTCAACCGCGAAGAGTACCCCCTTTTCACCAACAAAGTCTTCTGCGTTGCAGGCGACGGATGCATCATGGAAGGAGTTTCTTCAGAAGCATCTTCTTTTGCCGGCCACCTCAAACTCAATAATTTAATCCTCATCTACGATGCGAATAATATCTGCTTGGATGGCCCTCTCTTTGAATGCTGCTCGGAAGATACAAAGACGCGCTATAAGTCCTACGGCTGGGACGTTTTTGACATCGACGGATACGACTTGGACCGGATGGACGCCGTTTTCAGCGACCTGAGGAAAAAACAAGAACGGCCTGTACTGATCGTCCTTCGGACCGTAATCGGGAAAGGATCTCCCAATAAGGCGGGAACGCATAAAGTGCATGGATCGGCTCTGGGACCTGAAGAAGTCGCCGCTACGAAAGAGGCATTAGGCCTTCCTAAAGAAGATTTTTATGTGCCCCAATCTGTCCGCGCCTTCTTCGAGCAGAAACTCTCGAAAGATGTAGCTATGGAAGCTGAATGGAAAGACCTCTTCCGCCGCTGGGGACAAGCCTATCCCGACCTCGCGGCTGAATATGAAAAAATGCAAACCTATTTCTTGCCAGCAGATCTAGAAGAAATATTGAAAAAATTGGAGATCAAATCTCCTATGGCCAGCCGCGCCTCCTCGGGGATCTGCCTACAAACTCTCGGTAAATTGCTTCCCCAGCTTTACGGCGGCTCTGCCGATCTTTCCGGCTCCGATTCTACGATGATGAAAGATTTTCCCTTGATCTCACCTGGCAATTTTGCAGGCCGCAATATCAAATACGGCGTGCGCGAATTTGGGATGGGAACAATTGCCAACGGACTTTCTCTCACCGGAATGATCCAGCCTTTCTGCGGAACATTCCTCACCTTTTCCGACTATATGCGCAATTCGATCCGCCTTGCCTCTCTTTCCCCATACCATGTGATCTATCAATTCACACATGATTCAATTTTTCTCGGAGAAGACGGGCCGACACATCAACCGATCGAGCATTTAGCTGCCCTGCGAGCCATCCCTCATCTCCATGTGATCCGCCCCGGCGATTCTCATGAAGTGCGCATGGCCTGGATCGCAGCCCTCAGCTATAAAGGGCCGACTGCCATCATCTTATCGCGCCAAAATATTCCCGATCTCTCCGAAACCAATGTTCCTTACAATCAAGGCATGGGTCGAGGGGGATACATCATCCGCAAAGAAAAAGGGAAACCCGATTTCACACTCTTCTCAACAGGTTCCGAGCTTTCTTTAGCCATGGAAGCTGCCGAGAGGCTTGCAAAACTCAGCAAACATGTCCGCGTCATCTCGATGCCTTGCTGGGCGATCTTTGAAAAGCAGCCTGATGACTATAAAGAATCGGTTGTTGGAGGCGATTTGGGCGTTCGCGTGGCCATTGAAGCTGCGACAGATTTTGGCTGGTATAAATACATCGGTCGAGAGGGCGTTGCCGTTTGCATGGAAGGTTTTGGCCATTCAGCGCCTGCACCCGATTTGGCTCAAGAATTCTTCTTCAACGTGGATGCAATCGTCGAACGATTGATAAGCAAGTGATAGTTGCACAGAATTGCTTTTTGGATGCGCTGAGATGCGAGAATCGGGGTAGGCCTCCTGTTTGGCTGATGAGGCAGGCGGGAAGATATCTGCCTGAATACCGTGCATTGCGAGAAAAATGGAGCTTAAGGGAACTCTTTTTTACCCCTGAGCTGGCAGCTCAAGTCACCATGCTGCCGATTGATCTGCTCGGTGTTGACGCTGCGATCTTGTTCTCCGATATCAGCGTGGTTGCGCTCAGTTTGGGCCTTAAATTAGACTTTCGAGAAGGCCCCGTCATCGAACCGATGGTAAAGCCCGCAGATGTAGAAAACTTGCCGCTCATTCCAAATGCTCTAGAATCGATTGCTAAAACCATTCAGATTGTGAAGCCCCAGCTTCAAGTTCCTCTCATCGGTTTCTGCGGAGGTCCTTTCACTGTCGCCAGCTATCTGATTGAAAAGCATAGCGGACAAGAATTGCCGCAGACAAAAAAATGGATCTACAAAGAGCCTGAAAAGTTTGGGAAACTGCTGGAAAAAATCTGCACAGTTTCCATTGAATATTTGAAGCAGCAGGTAAAGGCTGGGGTGGATGCCGTGCAAATTTTCGATTCTTGGGCCCATGTTCTCGACCAAGAACAATTCAGAACATTTTGCGTCCCTTATTTGAAGCAGATGGTCGAAGCTTTGGATGTTCCTGTGATTCTTTTCATGAGAGGGTCGTGCTTAAGAGTGGAAGATCTCGTAAGAGTGGGGCCGAGTGCAATTAGCTTCGATTGGCAAATGCCTTTGCAGGAAGTGAGAAAAGTTGTTCCTAATAATATCGCAGTGCAGGGGAATCTCGATCCCGATTTGCTCTATGCTCCCAAAAATGTCATCCGGCAAAAAACGAAAGAGCTTTGCCAGTCAATGCAAGGAGATCTTGGATTTGTGGTCAATCTAGGCCATGGCGTAAAACCAGACATGCCCGTCGACGCAGTCCGCTGTCTCATCGAAACAGTCCATAGCTTTAGACTTTAGATTCTTCTTTTAAGAGTTCTTCTTTGATTCTTTCTGCGGAGACTTGTTTAACATCGCTTGCCAGTCGGCATTTGTGAAGGATCCAAATGAGCCATTTGGTCGGATCGAAATCAAACCATCGCACTCCATTGCGGTAATCTTGGGGAAATGCATGGTGAAAATTGTGGAAGCCCTCTCCAAAAGTAGGAATTGAAATGAAGTAATTGTTCACTGCTGTGATGTTCTTGTCGAAAGGACGGCTGCCGTAAGTATGGGCTAATGAGTTGATAAAGAAAGTGCAATGATGATTGAAAAAAAGGCGAAGTCCCAAACAAACCACCACCGCTCCTATATAATCTTGAAAATACCAGCCGACTAGAAAAGTGACCAAAAAATTCGGAATAAGCATCCAGCAATCTTCATACTTGTCTTGAAACACCAGGAGCTTTTTTTTCAAAAGGTCGGCCACCATTTTTGGGTCAATTTCTTGAGGTTCATCGAAAAACCAAAGGAAATGGGCATGCCAAAACCCCTTTATGACGGAATAAGGATCCCGATCCGTATCAACAAAAGCATGGTGGCACCGATGTTCAAATGCCCATCGCAAAACACTTTTTTGGCAGGACATGCTTGCAAAAAATACAAAAAACAACTCGATAATCGGCTTCGTTTTATAGGCTTTGTGCGCATAAAGACGGTGATAGCCAGCCGTAATACTGATTTCGGCCAGCGTAAATATAAGAATCGAAATCAAGATGAGACCTAGAGAAGGCGGGGTTGCATAAAGAAAATAGAACGGGAGGGCAATGAGAAGGGGTATCTGATACAGCAATATTGTATGACCTGGACGCCAGCGAAACTTTTTCATTGTTCACCTTTTTTTTCACACTAGCATGATGAACTGAAAAAAATTTAGCTGAATTTTCCATTTTTTCAGCTTATAACGGAGTATATGGAAAATTCGGCCTTCTGGCATTTGCCTATTGAACAGCTTTATGAGCAGTTAGGAAGCAGGCCTCAAGGGCTCAGCCAAGATGAAGCGCGCCTCCGTCTGAAAAAATATGGGCCGAATTCATTGAAGCCGCCTCAGCGCGCCAGAGGCTTAATTCTCTTTCTCTCCCAATTTAAAAGTCCGTTGATTTGGCTCTTGATCGGAGCTGCAATTTTGTCATTTTTATTAGGCGGCCGCACAGACTCGATTGTCATTTTCATCATTGTGGCCTTTAGCGGGCTGCTTGGCTATTTTCAGGAAAGAGGAGCGATCAAATCGATTGAAAAGCTGCTCCAGATGGTCGAAATCAAAGCAATGATCCGGAGGGAAGGAAAAGACGAGGAAATCTCCGTGGATCAGGTAGTACCCGGCGATATTCTTGTTTTAAATGTCGGCGATATTGTTCCCGCAGACAGTATTCTGATCGATGCAAATCGACTTTTTGTCGACGAGTCCACATTGACAGGCGAGAGTGCGCCGGTAGAAAAGTCCCCAGGCATTTGCGACGAAAACAGATCTCGGCTCAGACAAACAAATGCCTTATTCATGGGCACCGTGATTTCGGGAGGAACGGCCTTTGCTCTTGTAGTAAATACAGGACTGAATACTGAATATGGCCATATTGCGGAAACAGTTCGCTTCCATACTCCTGAGACAGCCTTTGAAAACGGAGTGCGCAAATTCGGCTATTTCTTAATGATTGTCACCTCGATTCTTGTTGTCGCTATTTTCCTGTTCAATATCTATTTTCAGCGGCCCATGCTGGAATCGTTCCTATTTTCTTTAGCTTTAGCTGTTGGATTGACTCCGCAGCTCCTCCCCGCGATCATCACTGTCAATCTGTCTCATGGTGCCAGAAAAATGGCTGAAAAACGCGTCGTGATCAAGCGTCTTGCTTCGATTGAAAATTTCGGCCAAATGGATGTTCTTTGCGCCGATAAAACAGGGACAGTGACCATTGGTAAAATTCACTTGGACAGAGCTGTCGGCTCTGATGGAAAAAAATCGGAAACAGCATCCTTTTTTGGATTCATCAACGCCGCTACTCAGACTTCCTATACGAATCCTCTCGATCAGGCCATTTTAGATAAGATCTCTTTTGACACGAATGGGTGGAACCGGATCGATGAAATCCCTTACGATTTCAATCGAAAACGGTTGAGCGTGATTTTTGAACATGATGGGAAAGAAATCCTTGTTGCAAAAGGAGCGGTCCCGCAAATGCTGGCCATTTGCAGCCAGGTAGAATACCCCGGGGGCAAGATCGTTCCTTTAAACGGCAACAGGCAAGAAATTGAAAATTACTTTGTAGAACAAAGCTCTCAAGGATTTCGGACATTGGCCATCGCTTACGGAGAGGGGAGGAATGAAGAAAATCTGACCCTGATCGGCTTTCTCCATTTTATGGACCCTCTGAAGCCCGATATCATGCACGCCGTAGAAGAGCTGAAACGAAAAGGAGTCCAGCTCAAAATTATCACAGGAGATTACCACGCAGTCGCATCTCATATTGCTCATGCGCTCGGAATGACCCATGCCCATATGGCTACAGGCGAAGAAATTGAAAATGCAGATGAAGAAACTCTGAAAAAAATCGTGAAAGAGAAAAATATTTTCGCAGAAATCGAACCGAGCCAAAAAGAAAAAATCGTTCTAGCAATGCGGAAAGCAGGGCATGTCGTGGGTTATTTAGGTGACGGCGTGAATGATGTAGCAGCCCTTCACAATGCGGATGTTAGCATTGCCGTAGACAGCGGCGCAGATGCGGCCAAAGCCGCTTCAGATATTGTATTGCTTGAGAAAGACCTCTCCGTATTAAGAGCGGGAGTGGAAGAGGGGCGCATGACTTTTGCGAATACATTGAAATATGTCTACATGGCTGCAAGCGCCAATTTCGGCAATATGTTCAGCATGGCGGGAGCTTCTTTATTCCTTCCGTTTCTGCCGCTGCTCCCTAAGCAAGTGCTCCTCACCAATCTTCTCACAGACTTTCCTGAAATGGCCATTGCCACCGACCGCGTCGATCCTGAAATGGTCGTACGCCCCCTCAAATGGAATCTTCCTTACATCCGCAAATTCATGATTGTTTTTGGCCTGATCAGCTCCCTCTTTGACTATGCGACCTTTGGCGTGTTGCTCTACGTCTTAAAAGCCGATGAACAACTCTTCCAAACAGGGTGGTTCGTAGAGTCTGTAGTTTCTGCAACGCTCATTGTTTTAGCGATCCGAACACGGAAATCGCTTTTTCGCTCCAAACCAGGACGCCTCTTGGCTTTTGCTGTCTTTGCCGTGGCCATCGGAGTTCTTTTCATCCCCTTTACGCCGCTGGGGACGCTATTTAACTTTGTCCCACTGCCGCTCTTTTTTTATGGGACCCTTGCAGGAATTGTTTTTTTCTATATTCTTTCTGTGGAAATTGCCAAACGATATTTTTATCACAGGCATCCTTGAACCTATCCGCAAATTATAACGTCGGTCTTCGGAAGCTTTTTGGTCCCAGCGCCCCAAAAAAGCGAAACGCTTTTCGGGGTCCCCTCAGTGTTCGCTCTTGCCAACTTTTTCAAGTTGGCTTCGAGTCTCCACACTGCACTGGGCCTCAAAAATCTTCTCGAATCCCTAATCACTCTACTTTGCGGATAGGTTCATGAGTCCAGATCTCATTCAAATCGATCCTCAGCTCTTGCAGCAATGGAACCGTCCCGTCCCTCGTTATACCAGTTATCCTACAGCTCCCCAGTTCTATCCCATCGAAGAGAGTTTGGTGCGCGAAAAACATGCTGCGTTCGATCGGTCTAATAAACCCCTTTCTCTCTATTTCCACATCCCTTTTTGCAAGACCATGTGCTTGTTTTGCGGCTGTTCCGTGGTCTTGAACCGGAAGCCTGAAAGGCAGAGCGCCTATCTGCACCATTTACTGAGAGAAATAGAGCTCGTCTCAAAAGGATTTACTCAAAGAAGAGAAGTTTCTCAGCTCCATTTAGGCGGAGGGACGCCGACTTCTCTGACGATCCCTGAATTTGAACTCTTGATGGAAATCGTCGATCGTAATTTTGTGTTGCTTCCAGATGCGGAAATTTCGATCGAGATCGATCCCAGAACTGTTTATTCCGATAAAGGGGAGAAGCTCGTAGCCCTCCGAAAACTTGGATTCAACCGCGTCAGTTTTGGCGTGCAGGATTTAGATCCTGTTGTGCAGGAAGCGGTGAAGCGGCGCCAGAGCGAAGAAATGACTGTGGAGACCTATTGGAAGGCTAGAGAGTTGGGATTCGAGGGGATCAATATCGATTTGATCTACGGACTTCCCTTTCAAACAGCGGAACGGTTTGGAAAAACCGTAGAAAAACTCCTCGCTTTAAGGCCCGACCGGATTGCTTTTTATTCGTATGCCAAGATTCCTTGGCTAAAAGAGCATCAAAAGGCCATCCCCGATGAAACATTGCCCTCAACGGAAGAGAAATTCCGCATCTATGTCGAAGCGCGGACCCGTTTTATGCGGGGAGGATATACAGCGATCGGAATGGACCATTTTTCCCTTTCAAGCGACCCCATGGCAACGGCCTATTACGAAAAAAAACTCACACGGAATTTCCAGGGCTATTCTGTCCAATTGGCAGACGATATGCTTGGGTTTGGGCTGACTTCCATCGGGTTTATAGAGAACTGTTATTTGCAAAATTGTAAGGATCTCGAAGAATACCAGAATCGAGTGGCCCAAGGTTCTTTGCCGATCCATCGGGGATTTGTCTTAAGCGAAGAAGATATCCGCCGCCGCTGGATCATTCAATCGCTCATGTGCCAATTCGAGCTTGATAAAAACGAATATGAACATCGATTTGGCAAGCCCTTCGATTTTGAGTTTTCCCATCTTAAGGAAGAAGGACTCCTAGAAGAATCGGCAGAAAAACTCATTCCTACACCCATCGGCCGGTTGTTTATCCGGTTGGTTGCTGCGGCATTCGATGCCTATCTAAAACAAGGACAATATTCAAGAGCTGTATGAGTACATTGATTTTAGGAGGCGGGATTTCAGGCTTAAGCGCTGCGTGGTTTTTGCGCAGAAAAGATCCCCGTCTCAAGATCACTCTGCTCGAAAAATCGCACCGACTCGGAGGTTTTATCCAAACCGAGAGAAAAGACGGCTTTTTGTTTGAGAAGGGACCCCGTACTTTTCAGAGCAGCCGCTCTCCTGCTCTTCTCAGCCTCATCTCTGATCTTGGTTTAGAACCGGAACTGATCTTTTCAGCTCCGACAAAGCGCTATCTTTGCCATCGGGGAAAACTTCGCTCTCTCGGTTCTTTCATTCCTTCACTCTTACCAGCTCTCCTCCGCGAGCCATTTATCCCCCGCAGCGGAAAAGAGGATGAATCGATTTACGATTTTGCTGCGCGCAGATTCAGCCCCAAAATCGCTGAAACCTTCTTCGATCCTCTCACATTAGGCGTCTATGGAGGAGATATTCGAAAGCTCTCCATCCGCTCTTGCTTTTCTCAGTTCTATCGATATGAAAAAGAAAAAGGATCCATTTTGCGGGGAATGCTCGCTTCCAGCTCTCCGAAACCGAAAAAAGTCCACGGCCTTTTTACTCTCAAAAATGGGATGCAGCAGTTGATTGAAACATTGGCGAAAAAGCTCGATATTGAGATCGTCTGCAATTGCGAAGTGGAATCTATCCAAAAAAATGAAGTCCACGCTCGCGGAAAATCGTGGAGCGCCGACCAAATATTTTCAGCGCTTCCCGCTTCAGTGATCGGCCGGCTTTTGGGAACTCCGTTTACGATGAATTCAATGTGGGTGGTCAATCTCGTTTTTGAAGGCCCTTGCTTAGCTAAAAAGGGCTTTGGCTATTTAGTCCCTACTCAAGAAAAACAATCCCTTTTGGGGATGATCTGGGACTCTTCTGTTTTCCCCCAGCAAAATCTTCAAAATGAGACTCGTCTCACTGCCATGGTAAGAGAGGAAGAAAAAGACCCTCTTAATAGAACTCTAAACGCTGCTCGCCAGCATCTAGACATACAAAAAGAGCCTCTCAAATGCTCTATTTCTCACGCAATCCAAGCGATTCCTCAATTCGAAGTGGGGTATTGGCAGAAGATTTCCCTGTTTGAAAAGCAAGCCTATCCTCTGATTCTTCTAGGAAATTATATAGAAGGCGTATCTGTCGAAGACTGCATCCAGCGCTCTAAACGGATGATTCTTAGTCCACAACCAGTAGTATAAATTTTTTTAATCATTGCTAAAATAATGTCTACTAATTGAGTTATTAATCTGTTTGTTGTATTATAGTAGTAGGTGAATTGTTTTTAGTTAATAACCTCTCATAAAATAATAAGATAATAAGTTTAGGAGGTTTTTATGGGTTATGTTATTCCCCCGGAAGGGAGAAAAGTCAGCTCATTGGAGCTCAACAAACTTTGGAATGTTCCTCCCGAAGAGGAAACGACCGATTTAGCAAATCCGTTTGTCCGTTCAGCAGAAAAGACAAGCTTGATTGGGAAGCAAATCTCTAGTCCCAGGAAAGAAGGCGCTTTATCTGGCCGCAAAATCGCACCTTTGGCGCAATCTGATGAACTCACAAACCGTATTGTCCAGCTTACAAAAGACTGGGACGAAATGACTCCCGACGAACTCGCTGAGTCGATCATCGATCTAGAAGATCGGGTCCAAGTTCTGAAAAGCGGAGAATCACCCGGCATTGAAAAGATTGAGCAATTAGTAAAGCATCTCCATTTCCGATATGTATTTCCTTTGGTTCAAGAATTGAGCCTTGAGGGCAAAGAGGGAAATCTCGAATCTATTCAGATTCCTTTTGCTCAGCAAATCTATCGTGTTGCGGACGAGATCATCCAACAAAATTCTCTGCTCCCTTTCGCAGAGTTGAGCGATCTTCAGAAAAGGGAAGTCTACCGTTATGCACTTATACTAGGGAGTTCAGAATGAGCCCGGAAGTATTATCACAGGCGATGAAAGATTATTTAAAAGCATTGCAGTTTCAATCGAATGTAGCTGAAGCCTTTTTTTTCGGCCGCGTCGGTGAGGGCGTGGAAGGACTCCTGAAGCTTCCCGCAGATATCCGCACCAAGATTGATCAGCTTATCTGGGAAGCCGCAGGGGGGGAGGCAATCGATCCGACGGATGAAGCTTCGGGTCAATTGATTGCAGCCGCCATTCTCCACTCCGTGGAAGAACGGATGGGCATGAACTAAAATTAGGAAGTAGGAATGCTGAATGCTGAGAACGTCGGGGGACACCCCCCGCACCCCCGATAGAATCGATTCAACTTTTTGGGGGGCGGGGGCGAAGCCCCGTCCATTTCAGCATTCCTAATTCATATTTCCTATTTAACGATGGGGTGGAACTCGTTCTTTAGCGGATCGCCGAATTCATATCCCAATTGCTTCAGGAGATTCGTACAGGGATCTTTGGGATTCTGGATATAGAGAGAGTTAGGTAGCGCATAGGAGGCCAAATAAAGATCGATGGGCGGGATTCTTTTCAGGCGCGGCCAGTCAAGCAGGATCTCCGGCTTAAAGAAAAGGATGCTGCTAGGATTCGAAGGAAGAGGCAGCAGGCCGAGTGGCGAACGGCGTGGGAGGGGATTTGCATTTGTTGAGATGATGAAGCAAATAGCGACCCCTTGAATGCTGAAAAGCTCCTTAGAGGGGAACGGTTTTTCCCAATTCGTTTCCGCAGGAATCCATTGATCGCATGCTACACGGAGCTGGTTTTTGCTTGTGAGAGCCATAGCAATGGGGGCGACTTTGCGCAAAAGAAGCGTTTGTAGATCGCTTTCTTGGCGCCAAAGATCGCGGCCCGCTGTGTAGAGATCGAGGGGTGTTTTTTGGGAGAGTTTCACAGGATCGATATGGAGGCGTGTAGCGAGAAGCTTTTTGCACGATTCAAATAGGGATTGAGGATCGAACGCGATTCCCTCGAATTCTATGTAGCCGTTTTGCGTAAAAAAAGAGGCTTGTTGCGCCGTGATGGTTGTTTTCATAGTGTTTTTAAACGAAGGAGCCCTTCCGCAATGGCTGTAGATTCGCCATAAGCGGAGAAACGGACATATCCTTCTCCAAAAGTTCCGAAACCTCTGCCTGGCAAAGCGACCAAATGCGCTTTTTCTAACAGCATATCGAAAAATTTCCAGGAATCGATGTTTTTGGGTGTCTTGCACCAAATATAAGGAGCGTCTGTACCGCCAAAAACTGTATAGCCTAGTTTAGAAAGGCCGTCGCGCAAAAAGTGGGCCCTTTCGCTGTAGCCTTTTACAAGTTCTCTCACTTCTTTTTGTCCGCTTGGAGAAAAAGTTGCAGCTGCCGCTTTTTGAATCGGGTAAGAAACTCCGTTGGACTTCGTATCGACGCGTCTCTTCCAGAGAGAATTGAGTTTGTGAATGGATCCTGCATCTTGGATTTTGAGCTGATGGGGGATCACGGTATAAGAACATCTCAATCCGGTAAAACCGGCCGATTTGGAAAAGCTTCTCACTTCGATAGCAACTTCTTTAGCGCCTTCAATTTCATAAATGGAATGGGGCGTATTTTCCGAGGTGATGAAGGCTTCGTAGGCGCCATCTAAAATGATCACGGCCTGATGTTCATGCGCATACTCGACCCATTTCTTCAACAGGTTTCTGTCGAGAGCGGCTCCTGTAGGATTATTCGGAGAGCAAAGATAGATCAGGTCAGTATGGCAATTGGGCGGTTCTGCTTTGAATTGGTTTTTTTCTGTGCAGGGAAGATAGGTGATGCCTCCGTAGCGGCCCGTTTTTAAGGGAAGCCTGGTGCGGCCTGCCATCACATTCGTATCGAGATAAACGGGGTAAGTTGGATCTGGCACTGCAACGCGGTTGTCGAGAGCGAAAATTTCCTGAAGGTTTGAGAGGTCGGTATTGGCTCCATCGGAAATAAATACTTCGTCAGGAGAGATCTTCAGATTTTTATAATCATTTTCAGCGATTAGCTGCCGGAGAAAGAGATATCCTTCCGAAGGACCGTATCCGCGGAATGTTTTTTTCTCTCCCATCTCCTGGGCTGCTGCTGTTAAAGCAGAGACGATTGAAGGAGTGAGAGGTTTTGTCACATCGCCGATCCCTAGATTGATCAGGGGAGCATCGGGAGTTTTCGCTTTGAGAGAGGCGATCCGCTTTTCGATTTCGGTGAAGAGATATTGGCCAGATAGTTTTTGATAGTGGTGGTTGAGTTTAACCATGAAAGTCCCTTTGAAGATCCATATAGGATAATCCTCTATGGCATATGGCACAACAGCAAATCGTCCATGCCATAAAGTCCTGGGGGTCGGGAGGAGAGGAAATGGACCGCTGCAAGGGCTCCTCGAGCGAAAGCGTCTCGGGAGTGGGCTTCATGGGAAATGGTGATCCGCTCTTCGGGCGTATTGAAGAGGAGGGTATGCTCGCCGATGATTTTGCCCGACCTCAGGGAATGGATGTTGACTGGCAAGTCGATGGTTTTGGCGAGAGCCAAGGCAGAGCCGCTGGGGGCATCTTTTTTTTGTGAATGATGCGTTTCTATGAGGTCGATAGAGGCATTTTTTAAATGGTTTGAAGCGAGGGCCGCAAGCTTGCGCATCAGGGCCATGCCAAGGCTGAAATTGGGAGCATAAAAGATAGGGATTTGGCTAGAGGCATTTAGGAGAAGGTCATGATCGTTTGGCGAAAGGCCGGTGGTGCCGATGACAATGGGTTTTTTGAGAGAAAGGGCCAGTTTGATGTTTGCAGCAAGGGCAGAGGCAAGAGAGACGTCGAGAAGAATATCGCAAGAGAGAGCTGACCTTTCAGAAGTTCGGCAAAGGGTTGCACTGATTTGGAGGGAAGGATCTTGGGAAGCAAGGACAGCAATTGCATGCCCAAGTCTCCCAGGTCCAATAAGAACTATTTTAAGGAGTTTTTCCATAAAAACGGACGAGGTCCTGTTTTATTTTTTTCAGCGATGGGTAATCGAGGATAAACCCATGACCTGCCTCATAATATTCAAATTGAAGATTCTCTTTATAGGAAATTGGCAGATCGAGATGGTCGAAGGTGTATTCTGTAGCCGCGAAAGGAGTTCGGCTATCGTAATACCCTGAGCCGACAAAGACTTTAAGGAGCGGATTGATCGTGAGGGCAAGCCGAAGCCTTTGGAAAAGATTGGGCTCGCCGCGGGAATCGTAGGTAGAAAACCGCCAATTGTAAAGTGCTTCTCTTGAAAATCCGATATATTCATTTAGGGGATAGCTCGTCTCGAGTTCTTTTTGAAGATAGACATTGAAGGCGCATTCAATGCCTAGAGAATCGAGATAACTCGGATCGAAATCCTCATCGGGATCGATGAAACTGACGTCTCCGATATATCGGGTATCTTTTCCTCCGAGCCGTTTTCTTTCGGGAGCGAAAAATTCGGAGCAATAGGTCATTTCGTCGATTCGGCCATTGTAGCGTTGGATGGTAGCGATGGGAAGACCAATAAGTTCTGAAAGTCTCTGATAAAAGGCCTCTTTTTCAAAGGGACTCAATCGCGTTGGCTGCAGCATGACGGGAGCATATTCATCATAGGCAAAGCGGCGTGCGTAATCGATGACCTCGGAGAGAGATTTTTCTGGCCAAAGACGATCGTGGTACCAAGCTGTTGCTGCAAATGTAGGGATGAGCAGAAGATCTCCAAGAGCTCGGTCTCTTTCAGATTGAAGAGCGGAAAAATCGAGAGCGCAGCCGTGAAGGATCACTCCGCTGACAACAATGTCGTAATGCAGGAGGTTCAAAGCAAGTCCGCAGCATCGAGGAGTGCCATAGCTTCCTCCGGCAAGATATTTAGGACAATTCCAGCACTCGAAAGTAGCGACAAAAGTGCGCACAAATTCACCGAGAGAATTGATGTCTCCATCGACGCTATAAAAATAGGAAAGCTCCGCATGTTCTGTGGCTCTGCTGAATCCGCAGTTCACGGGATCGACGAAAACAAGGTCTGTGAATTCCAGAAGGGTTTCAGGATTGTCGATGAATTTATAGGGTGGAAGCGTGGTCCTTCCTTCTCCGGCAGTCAGGATGCGGCGCGGTCCGAAGGTAGCGATCGACTTATAGGTTGCAGCGCCTCCCGGGCCTCCAGGGAAAAAGAAAGTGACAGGCCGGTCCTGCTCGCCGTCTTTTTTATAGCCGATAAAAAAAATTTCCGCGGTGATCTCTCCCTCATCATTGATCAGAGGCAGAGTCCCTGTGATTGCTGTATAGTTGAGGGGGCCGCTTTCCAATTGCATCGTATGGTTTGTGATGTTGAAATGGGAAAGGTTCCCATTTTCCTCTTCTGCGAAGAGGGAAGCTGCGAAAAAAATGAAAAGCAAAGCGCGCATGCAGCACCTTTAAAGTTGCGACTGTTGATAAAATTGGATCAGGTCTTGTTTGAATTTTTTTCGAGCCAGCGGGTTGAGATAATACATGTGTCCCCCTTCGTAGTATTCCATCTGGACGTTCTCTTTATAAGAGTCAGGAAGATCCAGGTGGTCAAAACAATATTCAGTCGCTCCAAAAGGGGTTACGCAGTCGTAATAGCCGGAAGCGACAAATACTTTCATTTTCGGATTGACGACCATCGCATTGCGGAGAGAGCTCATGAGATTTGGATATCCCCAGGGTGTGCGGCTAAAGAAATTCCAATTCTCATACGCTTCGAAGGAAAGGAATGTGTATTTAGAAGGGGAAAAGTCGAGTTCATTCTGAATGTATTCATGAAAAGCGCCGCCGATGATTCCTCCAATGGAACTGACGCTGGGATCTTGAAAGAAATCGACATAAGCTGGATCGGTTACTTCCGCTGTTAGGCGGGTGTCGTACATGCCGAGCACTTTATTTTCATCAGCAAAAAACTCAGTGAGAAAGAGTCTTTCGTTGATTTTTCCTTTATGCCTGCGCACGGTTTCGAAACGGAGGCCGCTCAGCTCGGCGATCTTATCGTAGAGAGTTTCTTTTTCGGCTTTGTTTAAAGAAGAGTTGCGGAAAAGAACGGGAACATATGTTTCATAAACAAAGCTAAGAGCGTCGTCTACCACTTCTTTGATCGTTGCTTCAGGGCGATATCTGCCATGATGCCATGCAGTTGCAGCATAAGTGGGGAAAGATAAAAAGTAGGGGAGTTGGTTATCGGTATGGCGGGCGAAGAAAAATGTTTGAAAATCGATGGCGCAGGAGATCAATGCGATACCGTTCAAATACATCGAATGTTCATTTTGGAGATATTCGGCTAAACCAGATGCTCGCAATGTCCCATAGCTTTCACCTGCGAGATATTTGGGGGAGTTCCAACGGTTGTTTGCACTGATGTAATCATGGATAAAATCGCCGATCGCATGGATATCGCCGACAAGATCGTAAAATGGTTTAGCGTCATCAAGAGAGTTGGCTTTGCTGAAACCGCTGCCGATTGGGTCGATAAATACCAAATCAGTGAGGTCGAGGATTGTCTCTAAGTTGTCTGTAATACGATATGGGGGTGTAATGGACTGCCCCTCTTCCGGAAGCACAATGCGGCGAGGGCCGATTGCCCCTAAATGGAGCCACACAGAGGAGGATCCAGGCCCTCCATTAAATGCAAAAGTTATAGGGCGGTTTGATGGGGAGCCTTCCATGATATAGGCGGTATAGCCGATATCTCCCTTAATATCCCCTTTTTTATCGCGGGCAGAGAGCGTTCCAACTGTTGCTTTATAGGCCAAAGGACCTGATTCAAGCTGGATGAGATGGCTTGTGATTTTGTCTTCTGAAAATAAAGAAATTGAGAGCAACAGAGAAATGAAAAGGAACCGAATCATTCTATACCTTGGTCTTGATCTTTAAGAAACGGAACACAATAAAAAGAGGGCATGGTTAAATGCAAGGCTTTTTCCCAGTCTTGTCAAATACCCTGCCAGCAGGTAAATTATTAAGTCATGGATTGATAGCTCAGTGGATAGAGCACCCGCCTTCTAAGCGGGCGGTCGCAGG
>CAZXVU010000044.1:0-15869 GCA_964644465.1 uncultured bacterium | reverse complement strand
TGGTATCTGGACTTTTCAGCTGGTTATGGCTTCCAAGTGTTCTTTGATCAGAACATGTTCCGCCACTTTGAGGATGATTTCTCTTGGGGAACAAGCCGCAATCCAAATGGCAACCTCTATATCCATGGTTTAACAGCGACTGTAAGACTCGATTTCTAATCGACTCCTGTTAAATTCTTAAGACTCTACCAGGCTGGGGAAACCCAGCCTGGTTTTTTTTTATTCTGTTGTGTTCATGAACGATGAAGTTCGATTTATCGAAGCCGTAGCCAGCCCCAAAAACTCCGCAACGAAGTTTGCGGTCAGAGGCTGAGCGAGGCAAAGAGAAATTGAAGCGGGTTAAAAACCCGCAGTCCGAACGACGAAGGATTTATTTTTTAAATAAATTCAAGGAGGAGGATCGATTTATCGAAGCCACAGCCAGCCCTATTATTTTCTAAGATCGTCGATGAGATTTGCGATCAAGCCCGTCCATCCATTCTGATGAGACGCCCCAAGCCCCCGCCCATTATCTCCATGAAAATGTTCGTTGAAGAAGAGATAGTCTTTGAAGTGAGGATCTTTTTGGAAAAGATCGTTTTGCCCAAAACAAGGCCTGTTTCCTTTTCCATCTTTTTTGAATAAATTTAAGAGACTGTTAGAGAACGTTTGCGACATTTGACTCAGATTGACTTTTGGTTCTTTTCCAACTTGAATGAGCATGTTGTTCTTATAAACATGGCTAAGTCGGTTGAGAGTATCGATTAAAAGATAATTGAGAGGAAACCAGATGGGTCCGCGCCAGTTAGAATTCCCTCCTTTGATTTTTTCGAGGGCTTCTCCAGGTTCATAACCCATTGTATAGCCAAACATACTCACAGGATTTTTTTCATGATACTTAGAAAGACTTCTTAAACCATAGTCGGAACGGAACTCTCCTGGATCCCAAATGTTTGTAAGAAATCGCTCCATTTCATTCGCGGCAAGCAGTCCAAAAATGTGTTTTGTACCCGTTTCATGGGGTATCGCTTGTACGCATTTGTCGGTCAGATAGGATCTCTTCTGCATCATCCATTGGTACGACTCGTAAAATTCGGGAAATGATTTCAATTCCTCTTCATCCCAAACATCGCAAGCAAAAAAGGGAACGATTCCAACAAGGGATCTGACAGGAATCATCGTATAGCCGCCATCCGGTTTTCGGAGGTAGCTGTAGAAGAAACCATCTTTGTGATTCCACATGTCGTAAGGACGCCAATATCCTTTTCGCATAGCTGCTGTTACATAGATAAAGTGCTGGAAGAATTTGATGCCAAGTCCTTCGTAAATGGGATTTTTCTTTGCAAGGGTCAAAGAAATCCGCATGAGATTAAGACAGAGAAGGGACATCCATCCGGCACCATCTGCCTGGTCTAAGAGATATCCTGGAGGCAATTTTTGTGACCTGTCGGCAAAACCGACATTGTCCATCCCTAAAAATCCCCCTTCAAAGATGTTATTTCCTAGACTATCAACTTTATTGATCCACCAAGCAAAATTGAGGAGAAGCTTATGAAAACATTTTTCCAAGAAGGGATAATCTTCCCGGCCTGTTTTTTTCTTCTCATATTCGAAAATTTTAAGGGCTGCCCAAGCTTGAACTGGAGGGTTGACATCGCTGAATTCCCATTCATAAGCTGGAATCGCTCCGTTAGGATGCTGGAATTGGTCGAATAAGAGCAGCCAAAGTTGATGTTTTGCAAAATCGATGTCAACCATGGAAAATACAAGTGTGTGAAAAGTGAGATCCCACGCTGCAAACCAAGGATATTCCCACTTGTCAGGCATCGACATGATGCGCATCGAGAGGAGATGGCGCCAGTGATAATTGCGGATCCATCTATGAGACTCTGGAGGAGGATCATTTGGATTGTCTCCCTGAAGCCAGACTCCAACATCGTAAATGTAGATTTGTTTATTCCAGATCATTCCAGCTAAGGCCTGTCTCTGGATCGTTTTCTCTTCTTCAGTCGCTTTTGGAGGATGGATTGCGTTGTAATAGATGTCTGCTTCCTTTTTCCTCGTAGAGATGATTTGCTCAACCTCTTGCAGGGGATTTTCGATCTCACGAGGCGTCAGACGCAGAAGGATGACAGCACTTTTTCCGGGATCAATCGAAGAAAAGAAATAATGGATACCGCTTTTCGTTCCACGAGGATCTGGATTGATTGCTTTTTTTTCATTTTGGATCAAATAACGATGAAAAGCATCTTTAACATAAGGAGTGTCGTTAGGGACATCCCAAAGTTCCTTTTTATTCGATTCATTATTTGTAAAAAGAATTTTGCCCCCTGGTGATGCATAGAGATAACGAGGGCCAAGATGGTAATCAAATAACAAATCTTTTGGCGAGTTCAACTGAGAATCGTTAGCGACTAAGCATAGGTCTTTGCCTTTCTTGATTGTGATCAACGGCTCCGCTAGCCGTTTCGGACCCCAACCCCATTCGTTGCGAAACCAAAGCTGAGGCAATATATGGAGAGGGGCCGCTTTAGGTCCTCGATTAAAAGCCTCAATCCGCACGCAAATATCTTCAGCATCAACTTTTGCATATTCAATAAAAATATCGAAGTAGCGGTTTTCGTCGAAAACTCCTGTATCGATCAACTCGTATTCCCGATCTTGGGGAGTACGGTTTTGATTCTCTTCAACAAGCTGATCATATGGATATGGTTTTTGAGGATACTTATAGAGGTACTTCAGATAACTATGCGTTGGAGTCGCATCGAGATAATAATAATATTCTTTTACATCTTCGCCATGATTTCCTTCCCAAGCATTCAATCCGAAAAGGCGCTCTTTTAAGATGGGATCGGCGCCATTCCAGAAAGCGGGTGCAAATAGAAGAATTTGAAAACGATCGGAAAAGCCTGCAATGCCATCTTCTGCACGGCGATAGGCCCTTTTGCGGGCATCATCATGCGTAAAATAGCTCCAAGCATCTCCATCAGCGCTATAATCCTCCCGAACAGTCCCCCAGCCTCGCTCCGCAACATAAGGGCCCCATTTATCCCAGAGAGGAACAAAGGTTGGCTGGCCACCTGGTTTTGGGGGATTTTGATGGAGTCTTTCTTGTTCTGGATTCATTTTGCCGCCGCATAAGCTGCTGCGCCCATTAGAGCTGCATTATCGTTGAGGATCACCCAAATCGGGATCGATTCGAGAAGCGGTTTAAATCGTCCTTTCTCTGAGAATGAAGAAAGAAATGAACCGTTTTTCATCTTTTCCAATAAATGAGGGGCAATACCTCCTCCAACATACATCCCTCCTAAGGAGAGAAATTTTAAAGCGAGGTTTCCTGTTTCGGCTCCGTAAAGAGAAATAAACCATTCGATCGTCTTGACACACGCCTTATCTTTATTCTTCCGGCCCCACTCAGAAATCACTGCCGAAGGATCGCGCTCCTTCATTTCTTTTTCGAGTTGCGGCGAAGAAGTTTCCCGTCCTGTTTCGATCAAAAATTGATAGATCGAATGAATTCCTGGACCTGAAACGACCCGTTCATAGGAAACATGAGGAAATTTCTTCTTCAAATAGACCAAGAGCTCTATTTCCATCGCATTTCGGGGAGCGAAATCAGTATGGCCCCCTTCGCAAGCAAAAGGATTATGTTCTTTTCCATCCCAATAGAGGCCTGCTTCGCCAAGTCCCGTCCCAGCTGAAATGAGCGCCTGATTTCCTTTTTGCCGCTTTCCTGTTTGTAAAGAGTGGATTTCTTCAGGCTTAAGCACTTTTATCCCATAGGCATTGGCTTCCAGATCGTTGAGCAAATAGACGGATGGAATTTGAAGAGCCTTGCTGATATGGGAAGCGTCGATGATCCATGGCAAGTTCGTAGCCTTGCAAACTCCCTCTTGGACTGGTCCCGCAACACCGAAACATGCTTTTCCCACTTTCTTTGTTTGAAGATGCTCTCGCACAATCTCTTCCAGTCCGGAATATTCTTTGCTGGGATATTTTTTTTCAGCTTCGAACATATGACCTTTGTCGAATAACGCCAGCCGCGTATGCGTTCCGCCAATATCGCCCGCCAAGATCATTTAAGCCTCTTTTTGCTCATTGAATCAAAAACCAACATATTTTTCTGCCTTGACGAGAAGAAAGTTTGATTTCATGCTTATAAGTGATCGATAAATTTGGAGGAATTCTATGAATCAGCAACCTGATGCAGGTAAAAAGAAAGCCCTGGAACTCGCCATTTCCCATATCCAAAAGCAATTCGGAGAAGGGGCTATCATGGCTCTTGGCAAACACTCATCTACACATGGGCTCAGTGTGATTAAAACGGGCGCGATCGCTCTCGATATCGCCCTCGGCATAGGCGGAGTGCCCCGCGGCCGCATTATTGAAATCTTCGGTCCTGAGTCTTCCGGTAAATCAACTCTGGCCACCCACATTGTCGCAAATGCCCAAAAAAATGGGGGACTCGCAGCCTACATCGATGCAGAACATGCTCTCGATCCTTCCTATGCGGCTAAAATAGGCGTCAACATCGACGACCTCATGATCTCTCAGCCCGACAACGGCGAAGAGGCCTTGAATATTGCCGAGATGCTTGCCCGGTCAAATGCAGTCGATGTCATTGTGATAGACTCTGTTGCAGCTCTTGTTCCCAAATCGGAACTAGAAGGGGAAATCGGAGACCAATTCATGGGTCTGCAAGCGAGAATGATGTCTCAGGCGCTCCGCAAACTGACAGCGACCCTGTCCCGCAGCAATACATGCGCGATTTTTATCAACCAAATCCGAGAAAAAATTGGCGTCATGTTCGGCAACCCAGAAACCACCACGGGGGGAAGAGCGCTGAAGTTTTACGCTTCGATCCGTCTGGATATCCGGAGAATAGGCGGGATCAAGTCGCCAGATAACACCGCAGATATTGGCTCGAGAGTCAAAGTAAAGGTCGTCAAAAACAAATGCGCTCCTCCGTTCCAAGCGTCTGAATTCGACATTCTTTTCAATGAAGGGATCTCCCATATCGGTTCTCTCATCGATGTCGGTGTAGAATTAGCGGTCATTGATAAAAAAGGGACTTGGTTCAGTTTCCAAAGCCACCGTCTCGGACAAGGACGCGAAGCAGCGCGAGAAGAACTCAAGAATAATTCTAAATTGGCGGAAGAGATCGAGAAAGCGATCCATGCAAAAATTGCTAGCGGAACACCGCTTCCCAAGAAAGCGGCCCGAGAAGAAGCTTTAGCTCCTTAATTTTATACTGGCTGCGGCGCCAAATGCCGCAGCCAATTCACTACTTCCTGAAAAGACCCCGTCCAGAGATTCAATTCTTTCAAACAGCTGATAAATGAGCTGATCTCTTCTTCAAAAAACTCCATTGCCTTTTCCGTACCGCATGCGGTTGCAATATTGATGGAGCTTTGCTGCGAGGCGTCTTGCGAAGCGTCTTGCAAATCATCAGCGATCTGGAAGGCCATTCCTAAATGATAGGCGCATTTTCGAACTGAGCTCAAAGATTCTGAGCTCCCACCGCCAAAAAGCCAGCCAAAGACAAAAGAGATCTCAAAAAGAGTGACTGTTTTTTGAAAGATGATCTTTTGGATCGTTTCCAAACTGGAATCGGGTGGATAAAGATCGAGAAATTGCCCATTCGTCGCCCCTTTGATTCCAGCACAGCGGGTCGCTGCTTCCAAACAGAGGACGGCAATAGAGTCGGCCTTGGAGCGGTCTTTCATTTTTTGACTATTCAGATAAATACCGCCATAGCCCGCAGCGATTAACGTATAGCTCGCTAAAATTGCGATACTTTCTCCAAATGCTTTATGAAGAGAGGGGCGATTCCTTCGGAGGTCGTCGTCATCCATGCAAGGCAGATCATCAGCGATGAGTGATGCGGTATGGAAAAATTCGACGCTTAAAGCCGCTGGAAGGGCGTCCAGTTCGTTTCCTAAGGCCTCGGCGATCATCATCACCAGAATCGGCCTCAGACGCTTTCCGCCGTTCGTAAGGGCATACTCGCATGCATCGCGCAAAAGGTTTTTTTCGCCCATTTCTTCGACAAAACGACGTAGCTCCAATTCAATGCGGCGGCGATAGGATTCAACATTCATGTTTCGACGCCTTTAGCTGTCAGTTTTTCCAGGATTTTTTTGCCCATTTGTTTAGGCGGTGCAATATAACCCGCAAGATTTTGGAGAGGAAGCGAGATGGTGTTTTTAGCCGTTAGAGTTCCTGGATTCAATACGCAATTGCAACCAATCTGCGATCCGTCGCCGACAATCGCTCCGAATTTTTTCAATCCCGTTTTTATGCGATTCCCCTCAAATGCAACGCTCACTTCCCGTCGATCTAAACGCAAATTGGCGCATTTAACGCCGGCGCCTAAATTGACCCCATTTCCCAAAATAGAATCTCCTACATAGACAAAATGGGTCGCATTTGCTGAATCGAGCAAAATGGAATGCTTGATTTCAGCGCAATGTCCAATGTTGCAATGATCGCCGCAGATGACCGATTCCCGAATATACGCTCCGTGTCGGATGATGCAATTTTTGCCGATGATACATGGACCTTGAATGTAGACGCCCGGTTCAATAACCGTTCCTTCTCCGATTGAAATCAGTTCTGGCCGTTCCAGATGAACTCCATTAGGGATTTCGATTTCAATCCGGCAAGGATTTTTTTTATTCAAATATTCCCTTAGCGCAAGAAGAGGGCTCCATACAGGTTCCCCTTCTTTCCAAAGATCCCTATGCGCATAGTGATCTAGCACAAAAAAAAGATTTGCTTTGACCATAGGAGCAATTATATCCATCACGCACCTTCTTAGGCACAGGAATTTTCCCCACACCCTTTAGAGAAGAGAATTATTTATATATAGAAATTTCCTCTTCTTCAGTTCATGTGGAAATGTTGATAGAATGGGGAGCCTCACTACGAAAAAAATTTGTTCACAACTTGTCGACGAGATGTTCAAAACCCCCCTCTTTTCAACAAAGGGGCAACTCTTCGACAAGTTTTGAACGAGCCATAAACAAGTTATGAACAATACATGCCCTCATTTTTCTCTTTGCTCCGGATGCCAACTTGGCAAAGGGATTTTCCATCCTCCGATTTGGAATGAGGCTCTGACATTTTTTCAAGAAATGGCTCCCCATCTCAAGCCCTCTCTGATATCAGATGGATTTGACCAAACCCGTTTCAAAGCAAAACTTGCAGTTCGCTCAAACGTCACTTCTGGTTTCGAAATTGGTCTTTTTAAAAAAGGGACTCATGAAGTGCTTTCGATTCCAGATTGCAAGGTACACCATCCTGCGATCAATCGGGCGATCTCTATGATCAAAGAAGAACTTGCCCACCATTCTATTTCCCCTTATCGGGAAAATCCACCTTCAGGGTTGCTTCGATATCTTCAGCTCTTTGCAGACAAAGAAACCGGGCGCATACAACTCGTCCTCATCGTAAATGCTTCCCACTCCAATCAAGCTCTCGATCATTTTTGCCAAGCCCTTCTTAAACACGATCTTTGGCACTCGGTTTGGCTGAACTTCCACCCAGCATCATCGAATCGAGTTTTAGGCGATCAGTGGAAACTAGTCCATGGAGAACCTTTTCTTTGGCAAAGCTTAAACCATACACCGGTAGCATTCCATCCCGGAGCGTTTTCTCAATCTCATCTTCCCTTATTTGAAAAAATGCTCCAGCAAATCGATTCCTGGATTGGGCCTCAGGAAAAAATCTATGAACTCTACGCGGGAGTGGGCGCCATCAGTCTTTCTCTACGCCATAAGGCGAAACAGTTTACTCTTGTTGAGAATAATTCGTTTGCCCATCTCTCTTTTCAGGAGACCGCAAAAAGATTGAATCTGTCTAATTTTAACTATCAATGTGCCGATGTAAAGGATGTTGAACAAGGTTTGATTATCGTGGATCCACCTCGAAAAGGGCTCGATGAGGCTCTTTTAAACAAACTTTGCGAACTCAAAAACTCCCAACTGATTTATGTAAGCTGCGGATTTGAGAGCTTTAAACGGGATTGCGAGTATTTGATGGAAGCTGGCTGGAGATTTGAAAAAATCGAAGGATATCTTCTTTTTCCCGGGACAAATCACGTAGAAATTTTAGCTTTATTGAACTCAACTCAATCGCCGCTTCGTTAAGCTAAGCCAGCCTCTTTCTGCGACGATTTGGAACTTTTCAACGATATTGCCGCATTTTTCAAGAATAGGAATTAAATCGATCAGCTTTGCGCCCTTTTGGAAACGAGAGAGCAGTTCATAAAATGGTTGAGAAATCTTTTCACAGAAATCAATTTCATTTTTGCGGTAAAGAACAAAAAACATCTTTTCATCGCTTTTCTTCAGCGGAGGGAAATCGTTTTTGAGCCAATAAGAAGGAAGATGTTCTAAAAGTTGGGTGCGGAAAGCAAATAAATCGACATCGAGTTCAAAAAGCATGACAGAAGGCTGTAAAAACAGCTTCTTTCTTTCACACTGTTGGAGTGCTGCGGAATCGATTTTTGGCAACAGGTCTGCAAAAATTAGCTTTTCATAAGCACGATCGAGACGGGCGAGTTCTGTGACTAATCGAGCGTCTTTTTCTCGATAGTTTTCTTCGAGCCATTCAGGAAGACGCGATCCGATGCCGGAAAGGAACCAATCATTCGGAGGGCATTTTAAAAGAAAAGGTTCTGCAATCTGATCATTAAAATCTTCGTAATCAAAAAGACGAACAAGGCTCGGATAAATCTCTTGCATGACCGTGAGGAGGCGCCACCAGTATTGTTGCTGATAGATTCCCATCCTCTCTTCACTTTTTAATGTAGGGCTGGGTGCGATCTGTTTGCGGATTTCTTCAATAAGACCCGTAGGATAGATAGGAAGATTCGCTGTATTGGTTTCAGGAAGAGCAGCTGTTATGATATTCGCAAACCAAGTTTGTATGTCTAAGAGGCTTTTTGGTATGGAACCGTCATGCATATGTGAATTGCTTTTGGTATTCTTTGGCTTTTAGCGCTTCTTTCCAAGTGTCTTCAAAGGGAATAAAGCGATCGTCCCATTCGAGAAGCGTTGAAACCCCCCTTGTTTTGGGATATACATTTTTATAAATCTCCCATACCTCATCGCGTACGGGATGATCATGCGTATCCAAGATATAACGACCATAATCGCTATGCCCAGCTAGGTGGATCTGAACGACCCGTTCCAATGGGAGTTGGGAATAATACTCTTTGGGATCGTATCCTTCGTTGCGGCTTGAGACATAAATGTTATTTACATCCAGCATCATTGAAATATCTGCCTTTTCAACGACGGCTGTATAAAATTCCCACTCGCTCATCTCATCGTTTGTGAAATTGGCATTGGAAGAGAGATTTTCTAGGGCAAAAGGGATTTCTAGAAAATCTTGAATCATTTTTGCTCGTTCAGCGACGTAATTGACCACTTCCATACGACGCGGAAGGGGCAAGAGATCGTGAAAGCGGGCGCCAGGCAATCTACCCCAGCATAGATGGTCTGATAGCCAAGGTGTTCGCGTCTTTACAGCAAGAGTTTTTAATTTTTTTAAATAATCCCAGTCGAGAGGCGCTGCACTTCCTATGGCAAGATTCACTCCATGCATCACTACCGGATAGCGTTCGAGAATCTTTTCTAAATTCCTAAGGGGCATCCCGCCGCGCATGAAATTTTCACTAATGATTTCAAACCAATCGATCGGAGGCCATGTCGCAAAAATTTCTTTCAGATGGATTGGCCGTAGACCGATTCCAATCCCCAAATTGGGAACTTGTTTAAGCATGGCCTAAACATAAATAAAGGATTCAAATAAGCGCTAGTTCTTAAGAAAACTTTTCGATTATCCCACAGTCAATCGTAAAAGAAGTGGGGGTTTCTCGAAGCCCCTGTGATCAGTGCAACACTGTTTTTCATAGGTTCAACTCATTTGAAAAAAGAAATCTGGGTGACAGGATTTGAACCTGCGGCCTCTTGCACCCCATGCAAACGCGCTAGCCAAGCTGCGCTACACCCAGATAATCAGGAGATATGGCTGTCGCAATTCCTTCGAATTGGAAATCAGCCTTTTTGAATTCTTTGACGCCATGGCGAGCAGACTCTTCAACAATTTTCTCTAAAGAATCGCCAGGATGGAGCTCTAATGCAGTAATGTCTACCGAGATAGATGCGGAAAAGACAACCCCATTATGGAGTCCTTTCACCTTGAAATTTGCATAGATAGAATCTTTTTTGCGGGTCACGTTCGTAAAGCGGATCACATTATTTTCAGCCAAATTTTTCAAGGGAGGTCTCCATTTTCAGCGTAAATGTTAGACTCTCAGAATTCTTTCTGTCAATTGAAGAACTGGGGTGAAGAATTTTTTGGCTTGGATGGCGCCCGTTCACAAAAAACCTGACCCTTGGTAATCTGCTCCGGTATGAAAAATGAAAGAATTGCTTGCATGGATGCTTCTTGGCTGGAGCTCCTTCAAGAGGAATTTCAAAAGCCTTACATGAAGCAACTCGAAGCCTTTTTAGCGAAGGAAGTTGCCGCAGGAGTCGATATCTACCCTCCTTTTGAAAGCACTTTCAATGCTTTCTGCCAGACCCCTTTCTCTCAGGTACGGGTAGTTATCATGGGCCAAGACCCATATCATGGCCCAGGCCAAGCTCATGGGCTTTCTTTTAGTGTCCCGAAGGGGATTCCCCTCCCGCCTTCCCTTCAAAACATTTTTAAGGAGTTGAAAGAAGATTTGAAAGTTCCAACGCCTCCTCATGGTTGTTTGATCGACTGGGCGCGGCAAGGGGTTCTTCTACTCAATGCGACATTGACAGTCCGGGCCAACGAAGCAAAGTCCCATTATGGAAAAGGCTGGGAAGTCTTTACTGATAAGGTTGTGCAGCTTCTTTGTACACGCAATGATCCCATTGCTTTCCTTCTTTGGGGTAAATCTGCCCTGGATAAATTCCAGCATATTGATTCTTGTTCAGCAACAAACCAGCATCTTGTTTTGACAGCTCCACATCCATCTCCATTATCAGCTCATGCTGGATTTTTCGGCTGTCATCACTTTTCCAAAGTGAATGAATTTTTAAAGAAGGTGGGAAAAAAACCGATCGATTGGACAATCCGTTGATGGAATATTTGTCTAAACCCTGCTATTTTTAACCTATGACATTGATCTATCCTAAAAAAACAAAACTCACTCTTTTCTCCGTTTTATTTACTTTTTTTATCGATAACCTAAGCTGGTCCATAGTTTTTCCTATTTTCGCTCCCTATTTTTTAGATCCTAAAAATGTCCTTTTTTCTCCGGATGTATCCGATGCGACACGCTCCACAATATTGGGCTTGTTTCTGATGGCTTTTTCTTTAGGCCAATTTTTAGGCGCTCCCCTGATTGGTGAATATGCAGATCGGTATGGACGGAGAAAAGCGTTGATCATGAGCGTTTTTTTCACTCTGATTGGCATAGGATTGAGCGCATGGAGCATGCAAGAAAATTATCTGGTTCTTCTTTTTATCGGGAGGCTGATCACTGGCATTTTTGCGAGCAACATGTCTATATGCCTAGCGTGTGTAAGCGATTTGAGCGACAACGAAAAAACAAAAGGGAAAAATTTTGGCTATCTATCAGTGATTGCAGGGTTATCTTTCCTAATTGGGGCTTTCTTCGGAGGAAAGCTTTCCGATCCAACGATCAGCAAAGCGTTCAGTGCAAATTTACCTCTTTGGATTGCCACAGGACTGACTGTTCTGAATCTGTTTTTTGTATTTTTTGGATTCAAAGAAACCTTTGAGATCGATCCATCTGTCAAATTCGATCTTTGGGAATCTTTCCGGAATATTGGGAAAGCTTTACAGACCGAAAAGATCAAAAGAGTTTATACAATTTATTTATTGTTTATTTTCGCTTGGACAATCCTATTCCAATTCACACCAGTTCTCCTTGTTGAAAATTTTTCATTCACAAATTCAAATATCGGAGACTTAGCCCTTTTTATGGGAATTTGCTGGGCTATGGGATCAGGATATTTGAATAAACTCCTTGTGCAGTATTTTAGCCCGAAACGGGTTCTTGAGTATTGTTTGATAGGCATTACAGTTTTTTTTGGATTGATCGTTCTGCCTGATCATATTTATGGAATCTTGGGAATTTTAGGTCTTTGCGTCATGTTCGGAGGGCTCGCGTGGCCTCTTTGCACAAGCGTCATTTCCAATATGGCTCCCAGAGAAATACAGGGAAAAATATTGGGAATTAGCCAATCCGTTCAATCCTTTGCAATGACATTAGCGCCTTTGATTGGCGGTTTGGCCTTCCATGTTTCAATGTCGCTCCCTTTTATCATTGGGACAGCTGCATGTCTGAGTGCAACAATCATCTATTTTACCTTGAAAGATCACTCTTCTTCCCGTACTCTTTAATATATGTGCGGATGGACCGAACAATTGTCTATTTGGATACAAAAGAAAGAAACAATTTCTTTTTTTGATTCTGAATTGGAAAAGGAAATCCAACAAACAGCCTTTGAAACAGATTCTCTGCTTGAAGCATCGAGTAAATTAGAATCGGTCTACTCTCAGCTCTTAGGAAAAATCGATCATGTCAATCGTTGAACAAAAGAAAATTATCATTCGACTTCCCCATCTTTCCTGGGCGTTTTTTTTGAATATTCGTGTCGCGATTGCCATTGCGCTTCTCTTCTGTACTGCTCTCTTTGCCTATTGGTATCACGAAGTCCGTCCCTATCTTTGGGTATCAACAGCTCATGTCGAAGCTTTCTCAACTCCGATCTATTCGGATTTTTCTGGTAAAATCTCTAAGATGACTCCTCAAGAAGGAGATCTGATTCAAAAGGGTGAAGTTCTTTTTGTATTGAATGATGAATCACTTTTCACCAAGCAAAACGCACTTAAACTCTCTATCGATTCATTAAATGAGCAGATCCTGCAGCAAAAAGTCCGGATGGAAAAGGCAATGGAGGAATATCTTTCTGCAATGAATGAAGTTGAATTAGGAATTGGCTCTGGAGATGAGATTCAACATCACTTAACCGTTTTAGAAGAAGCACAAACGTCTAATGAGAAAGCTGTGGATGACCTTAAACAGCTGAATTCCGATTTAGCCCGTCTAGGTCTCGAAGCTAAAAAACTAGCTTTTACATCACCTTTTGAAGGAATTGTTCTTAAAAAAACTCGGGATGAGGGAGCTTATGTTTCACTTGGCGAGCCTGTGTATCTCCTCTCAGATCCCCAACGGATTTGGATTGAAGCAGATGTTCCAGAAACCGAGATCAGCCGGATTGCGTTGGGAACTCAAGTAAAAGTAAGACTTCCAGCCTATCCTAAAAAGGAATGGATGGGGAAAGTTACTTGGATTGGTCCTGCAACAGCTTCCAAGATTGCTTCACGTCCATTTTCTGGAGAGAATGAAAGTATCCCTGTAAAAATATCCCTTGAAAATCCAGATTTTTCTTTAAAACCAGGCTTATCAGCCCATTTGGGGTTTAAAGTCCGCTGAGCTATACTACATGGCATGCAGCTCCCTGAAACACTCCAATTAGCCATAGACAAGGCCGTTCATAATTGTTCTCCCACCGCTTTGCGCAAAGCTAGAGAAGAGACATCCCAAATTTATAAGACGGGAAGGAATACCCGATCGGTGTTCAGCGATGAGGGAAAACGATTGGCGTATCTCGGCGCCCGAATGCCTGCTACCTATGCGGCAGTTTATGACGTTTTAAAGAAAATTGTAGAGCAAGGCTTTGGCTGCTCCCATTTTCTTGATTTAGGAGCAGGTCCTGGAACAGCCGCTTGGGCGGCTGCAGAGATCTTCCCCGATTTGAATAAAATCACTTTAATCGAAAGAAGTCCTGAAGCCATCTCTCTGGGTCGAATTTTATCGCAAGATTCTTCTTGTTCAGCCTTACAAAGAGCTGAATGGGTCCAGAAATCCCTTGTTGACACGATGAATTTCCCGGATGCGGATTTAGCGATGTTTTCCTATGTTCTGGGTGAATTGATCGAACCTGAAAAGGTCATTGAGATCTGTTGGAATTCTCAGGTTCCAATCATCGCGATCGTGGAACCTGGAACACCCAAAGGTTTCGATTTGATCCGCAAGCTCCGCGATGGATTTATCCATCGAGGTGCACATATCCTTGCTCCTTGTCCACATGCGAATACATGTCCTATTCAAGGAAAAGATTGGTGCCATTTTTCAACCCGCATTGAACGAACACGGCTTCATCGCATGTTGAAAGAAGGAACTTTAGGATTTGAAGATGAGAAATTTTCCTATTTGATTGTTTCCAAAAAGCCTGTTCAAAAATGTTCCAGCCGAATTGTCAGACAGCCGCAAAAGCTTTCAGGACATGTTCGGATGACGCTTTGCTCTGAAGAAAAGATCGAAGAGAAAGTGATCACTCGAAGTTCTAAGGAAGCCTACCGCAAAGCGCGCGATGCCGAATGGGGCGACTCTTGGATGTAAAGCCGCTTTACATTAGAGTATTGCGCTAAAAATTTTGGGCTTATCTATGAATTCTTCACGTGCAGTTTCTGCGGAACATAAAAAACAAGATTCCAAGCCTTTAGGAGATGTAGAATTACAAGAAACAGCGGATAGAATCCGTGCTCGAGCCGCAGCCCTAGCAAAACAAGTTCGAGATGCTGCGCCAAAACCTCTGACGCCAAGATCAATCGGTGTTTATTGTGCAAACGCAGATTTGGAACATTTAGAACCATGGCTAGTTAAAAAAGGTTGGGATCGAACTGATATAGCTAAGTTAAGTGTTGAAGCTGAATTGGCAGCAAATTTCAATGAAGGAGCTGCAGATTTCAATTGGGATTTGATTCAGCAGGCTATCGAAAGAAGAGATCCAGAAGTTTTTGGATACGCTCTCGAAACCTTTAAAGAGAGTCAAGATACAATCGAAAGAATCATTGGCTTGGTCAAAGAAAAGTTATCTACGAATGCCGCTGATCCGATTTACCTTGGAATGCAACTTAAGGTGATTCATCTTTTGAACCCTATTTGATCAGACCAGAAAGTTTCTTTTGATATTTTTTTTCAAAATGGATCGAGAGGATCCCTCCGGTGGCAACGAGAATCGCTCCTAAACAAGTGATAAGATCGGGTGTATTGTTCCAAATCAGCCAGTCAAAAAGTCCGGAGAAAATGACAACGGTGTAATTTAGAGGCGCCAACACGGTTGCTTTTCCATGTTTAAATGAATAGGTCACTAACATTTGCGCTAAATAGGTAAACACTCCGATTCCTACCAAAAATAGAAGATCTCTGCTGGAAGGATGAACATATTCAAAATAGGCCAAAGGCCCTGTGACAATGACGCCAACTAGAAAATAATAGAAAAGAATTCTATTTGTCGGTTCTGTAGCCGCTAAACGTTGCACAGCAAGAAGAGTAAAGCCTAAAAGAATCCCTGAAGCTAAAGCAGAAAAGGAACCAATAGAAAAAGAAGCTCCGCCTGGTTTCAAAATGAGAATGACTCCAATAAAACCGATAAGGATTCCCCACCAAAGATCTCCCCGCATGCGAGTCCTAAGCCATATATAGGCAATTAAAGGGAGCCATAGGGGAGCTGTATTCTGCAAGAGAGAGCCGTTCACAAGAGGGATGTTCTTGAATGAGTAAAAGAGGCAGAAGAAAGACAAAATACCGGCAAGGTCTCTCGAGAGATGAAGGCCGAATTTTGTAGTTTTTATGCTTGAAAGGCCCCTTTTTGCCAATAAAGGAAGAGTGCAGAGAAGGCAAATTCCTGTTTGGAAAAAAAGAATCGTGAAAATTGAAATATGATTGCTAGTGAGCTTGCTAAGTGCCCCTACGACAGAAAGGCAAAAAAATCCGCTGAGAGCGATAAAACTCGTCAGATATAGCTTTTCTT
>CAZXVU010000043.1:0-15986 GCA_964644465.1 uncultured bacterium | reverse complement strand
TGCCAGGAAATCTTCTGCGTAGACAACAGGAGCTCCTTCTGTTTCAATCCGCTCTGCTCTCATGCCGATTTTTCTTTCGATAAAACTCCTGACCCAATCGCAGCAAGCATGAAGATCTTTCTTATAAACTGGATCGGTGCTGATCGATTTAAAACGGAGGAATTGGAAATAATCTTCCCGAATTTCAGCTCTATGTTCTTTTAGCCACTTTTTGAGTTCTTTCATAATAGTTCTAATGTCCTCGCTACTGTCAGAAATCCTTTTTCAATCCGGTCAAAATCGAAATTTTCATTCGGCGCATGAATGTTGTCTTCAGGAAGCCCGAATCCCATCCCAACAATTTCCGCATTCGTTGCTTTCGCTAGAGTTGCAATGATGGGAATGGAACCGCCTGAAAGGATTTTATGGCATTTCTTGCCTGTCGCCTCTTCCACTGCAAGAGAAACTGCTTTTGCAAGCTGGGAATTGGGATTGCCGCGGAAAGCGAGTTCTGCGGTCAGGACCTCTGTTTTCACTTTCATGCCTGGGACTGTATTCTTTTTCAAAAATTCGACAACCCCTCTCGCAATTTTTTCAGGATCTTGATTGGGAACCAAACGGCAGGAAATTTTAGCGATGGCTTGAGCGGGGATCACAGTCTTGAAGCCAGGGCCTATATAACCTCCGCCCATCCCATTGATCTCGAGAGTGGGCCTAAATACATTCGCTTCCGCCAGATTCCGTCCTTTCTCACCACCTAAAGCACCTATTCCAAACTCTTTTTGGTATTTCTCTTTTTCAAAACGGACAGCATACTGTTTCAGATCTTCAGCGCTTGGCTCGAGGACATCCTCATAGAAATGGGGCACGCGCACTTTTCCATTTTCGTCCCAAAGCTTAGAGAGAAGTTCAGCTAAGGCCCGATTCGGATTGTACGCCATTCCTCCGTGAACTCCTGAATGGAGATCGCTATTCGAGCCGATCAATGCCACTTCTAAACAAACCAATCCTCTTGCCCCTAGTGAAATTGCAGGATTTTCTCGATCGATTTGGCCGAAATCAGGAACTAATAAATAATCAGAGCTGAATTTATCTTTCATTTTGGGAATTGCATTGGCAAGGCCGATGCTAGAAGACTCTTCTTCCCCTTCGATACAAAATTTCAGATTGACGGGCAGCTCCCGTCCTAAATCTTTCCACGCCTTTGCTGCAAGCATTGCGTAAAGAATCTGCCCTTTATCATCTGCTGTGCCCCTCGCATACACAAGACCATCCCGTTCAGTCGGCTCAAACGGATCGCTTTTCCAAAGCTCAATTGGATCGACTGGCTGCACATCGTAATGACCATAGATCAATAGCGTCGGCGCATCAGGTCCGGCACGTAAATCTTCGGCGTAAACAAGAGGATATCCTACTGTTTCAATGCACTCGGCCTTCATGCCGATTTTTTTGACAAAATAGTCTCGGACCCAATGGCTGCATGCAGACATCTCTTTTTTACAATCGGGATCATTGCTAATCGATTTAAAGCGGAGAAAGCGGAAGAAATCTTCTCTGACTTCAGCTTTGTGCTGATGCATCCATTTTTTAAGTTCTGTCAGTGACGCCATGGTGGGAGGACCTTTTAAATAGTCCCGATGATAGAGTGCGGAAAAATTGGAATCAAGGAGCTATTTAGATTCGCGTTGATTAATCCGATCGTCGAAAACTTGGCTGGCATTTTCAACAAGAAATGCTGCTAAACTTTCATCGCCTTCATAGTTCATCTCAACTTCCATTTTTCCGTCGGAGTGAGCTTCTGTACAGGTAATCAAAACAAAGCAGGCGCATTTATCGCCGAGAGCTTTCTTGACTTTGCTAAGAGCGATTTCGTTGGTTTTTTCTTCGACTTTGATTGGTTTAACCATTTTTGCCTACTGCTAAAGTTTTGAATCTGTCGAGAGATCTTTTTAAAAATTCCCCTTTACAGATACGCTAGAAGGGGTTTTTCTCCGTTTTCTCCGAATACATGACAGAAAAGAAAATTTCACGCAATCGAAATCCAGAAAACCTTACTTTTTAACTGAAAATCAGATAAAATGATTCAAAACGGTGAGTAAAATTTTATGGCATTTGCAAAACGAATTTTTCTTTTTCTTGCGTTGAACTTTCTTGTGATCTTCATGATCTCGATTGTTCTCAACTTGCTAAATATACGGCCTTACTTCGCAGCTTATGGAATCGATTACAATTCTCTGATGATCTTCTGCCTCATCTGGGGTATGGGAGGTGCTTTCATTTCGCTTGCGCTTTCCCGCATCATGGCAAAATGGATGATGGGCGTGCAAGTCGTCGATCCAAATACACGCGATCCAGAACAACGCAGGCTTCTCGATACAGTGCACCATCTTGCAAATAGCGCAGGACTTCCCCTTCCAGAAGTCGGCATCTACCGTTCCAATGAAGTGAATGCATTTGCAACAGGACCCACACGCAGCCGCGCGCTCGTCGCCGTTTCAACAGGCCTCCTAAACAGGATGAAAGACAATGAAGTTGAAGCTGTTATCGGCCATGAAGTTTCCCATATTGCCAACGGCGATATGGTCACGATGACTCTTCTGCAAGGCGTGGTGAACGCTTTTGTGATGTTCCTTGCACGCGTTCTTGCCTATGTTGTTTCAGGTCTTGGCCGAAACCGCGAAAGCGGCGGCGGGAGCATGATGAGCTACATCCTCTTTGTCTATCTGTTCGTTGTGATTTTTATGATTGTTGGATCGCTTGTCGTCGCAGCCTATTCCCGCCATCGGTCATTTCGCGCTGATGCAGGAGGCGCACGTCTCGCTGGGAAAGATTCGATGATTTCCGCCTTGAAAACTCTTCGCGTTCTTCAAGAGATCCATGACCCGCGCAAAGAAAACCCAGCAATGGCCGCCTTCAAAATTTCCCATCCCTCCAAAAAAGGGCTGCTCTACCTTTTCTCAAGCCATCCCCCAATTGAGGAAAGAATCGAACGTCTGCAAAAAGGCGCATAAGATTTTCGGTATTAGCCCTTTAATCTCATTTTGAAATATCTCATCGGGTATATTTTTGTTTGATAAAAATATCTTTTTAGATATAACCATCAATTATGGGAATTAAAGGAAATGGGTCATGCTTGAGGCTGAGAAGAAATTCATCGATACAGTTTTAAAGGCTGGAAAGGGGCTTCCTAAAGAGGTTCTGTTTCAAGAGGCGAGAGTATTGATTCGATCCTTGCGCAAACGATTGCGGATGACTCAGAAACAGCTCGCAAAAAGAATTGGTCTTCCTCAATCGTATATTGCGAAATTAGAATCAGGGAAAACAAGCCCTTCTCTGAATACTTTAGAGAAAATTTTTCGAAATCTCGGCTGTTCATTGAGTCTAATTTTAGTTCCTGAAATAGATCCCGAAACATTATTGAAAAAACAGGCCCATCTAGCAGCTCAAAAAATAGTGAGGCGAGTTGCGGGCACAATGGCTCTAGAGGATCAGTTACCCAGAAAGGAAGCTCTTGAAGAGATGGTTATCTCCGAGCAGAAACGATTGCTCGATTCAGAAACTTCTAAAATTTGGGATTAATGAATGGTCAACTCACCTCTCCCTGAGGGTGCTACTCCCATTGCGGATAGCAGCGGATTAAAGCTTCCGTGGATTAAAACTCGAGATCAGCTCAATGAAGTTGAAGCTGAAAATATCTTAAATGCTGCGGCAAAATATTTCTCAAGAAGGAGACACCCATCTCAATGGTTTACTGAGCAAGGATTGCGAAATATTCATCGAGAGATGTTTGGTGATGTTTGGGATTGGGCTGGTATCTATTACAAAGGGCCTTTACGAAATATTGGAGTTAAATATTTCCAGATCCCTTTACAAGTGCATGAGCTGTGCAAAGATGTTTCCTATTGGCTTGTTGATAAAACAGACCTGAATGTTTTGCAGCAAAGCGCCAGAATTCACTTTCGTCTAGCACAGATTCACCCCTTTCATAATGGCAATGGAAGGCATGCCCGTCTTATCGCCGATCTTTATCTTGAATCCTTGCGCGGCGAAATTCCCCAATGGCCGGAGAAAATCTTCCTAGCAAATTCCAATGCCAGAATAGAATATATTGATTCTCTACGGAAGGCCGATCGTGGAGAATATTCCCCTCTCGAGCATTTAATCATCAGATATGGTGGAAAAAATCCATAAAATAGCTTGCAAAAGCCTCATTTTATAAAGGCTGAACAAACCCGTTGTAGCGGAGGACCGTCATCATCCCGCCTGCCTCATGATAAAGCATATGGCAGTGGAGCGGCCAGACGCCTGGCTGATCCGCATCAAATTGGATCGTCACTGAGCTTTTTCCTGGCACATTGATGGTATCGCGCATCGCCCCATTTATCGGCTTGCCATCGATCTCAGTGATTTGGAACGTATGCCCATGCAAATGCATGGGATGGGCCATCATCGTTTTGTTATTGAATCGGATCTCTACTCTCTCGCCTTCATTGACGACAAGTGGCGTGATGTTGGGCCATACCTGCCCATTGATGGTCCATATGTAGGCCTGCATATTCCCTTCCAAGTTCAGATCAAACTTTCGATCGACCTTTTTCATTTCTAAGGGAAAAAGAGGACTGTATTGTTTTTCCATTGTATTTGTTAATGCCCCAGCGCTATTGAGAGCTTTGCTGGTCAACTGAAGGATGGGGCCGCTCTGGGTCATCAAAACAACGCCAGTCTGCATGTTCGTTCCAGCGCCTTGTGCAAGGATGGGAAAAGAACCGCCTTCTTTGGGGATCTTTACGATCAGATCAATCCGCTGGGCAACGGCCAATTCAAAACGAGCGCCTTGCAAAGGCTGGATCCGATTGCCATCAACGGCGATCGCTTCCGCTTTGAGTTTACCAACAGAGAGAAAAAAATTGGTCATTGCCGAACCATTAATGATTCTGAGCCGAACGCTCGATCCACCTTTCACAGAGATCAATTCTGGATCCTCGAGTGTGCGCCGATTCGCTAGAAAAGCGTCATAGGCAACATCTGCGATATCAGGCTTTCCCATCTCCATTTTTTTGGGACCGCATTGGAGATCGCGGAAGATCTCTGCGGGAGCTTTGAAGGAGAAATCGGCCAAAAATAGAACTACATCCTGGTTTGCGAGCGGCTTCTCATCTGGGTCTTTGAGAATCAATGGGGCGCTTAACAGTTTTTGCGTCTCAAAACTGAAGTGGGAATGCATCCAAAACGTTCCCGCTTGCAGAATGGGAAACTCATAGTGATATTTCAAACTAGGGAAGATCGGGAACTGAGTGATGTATGCTGCGCCATCTTCTTGATTCGGGAGAATCAATCCATGCCAATGGACAGAGGCAGGAATCGCCAAATCATTTTCCAGCATCACATCAAAGTTTTGCCCCTTCTCAAAGGTCACTCCCATCGTCTCATCGGGCTGCAATATCGCGTAGACAGTCGCAGGTTTGCCGTTTACAACGATCTGCTCTTCGACAATTTTCAACTGAATGGGAGTTTCCCCATAAATACATTGAGCGAAAAGATAGATAAGCCCAAGAATCCATTGCTTCATTCCCGACGTATCGAATGGAAAGATTTTATTGTCAATCAAACAAACAAGCGATACGTAAATCAGCGAGGTATATTGTCCACTTTTTCGAGAATGAACGACTTAATTTCACTTCTATTTAGCGTAATAACAGGTCCGTCTTGTTCATCGCTGTACTTAATTTGTTTTGAATCGATTTCTCTTAGATAGATCTTCTTCTTAGTGTTTGGGTCTTTTTTTGTTACGAGTGTGATAAATAGGTTTTTATCCCTTCCGTATCTCTCAATAATTCTAGCTCTGGCGCTATTCGATTTCTTCGCATCTGCTCCAACAACTGGGGCCGCTGAACTAGGAGAGGTAGGCGCCAAAGGCGCTACTATAGTCGGCTGGGTTAAGGGACTACTCTGAGATGCATGCTCTTCTTTGCGATCCCCTGCTTCTTTTGCCTCGCGATCCCTTTTAAGGTGGTCACGGTAGGAGCTAAGCTCTTCTTCAAGAGAAGTGACTCTTTTAATGAGCAGTTCTACTTTTGAGGAGTCCTCTGTTTTTGACTCTTCCTTGATTTTGGGAGGTTCCTTTGGAGGTTCTGTTTCCGGTACTCTCCCAAATCTAGCGGTCCATCTTGCTTCTTTTGCCTCCCGATCCCTTTTAAGATCTTCAAGGTAGAAACCAAGCACTTCTTCAATAATCTCTTCTGTCAGTCGTTCTTCGGATGAGGCAGGTCTTTGCATGACCAAACTATCAACAAGCTGAAATAAACTCCTTCCACTCATTCCATCTGTCCGATCCGCCAATTTTTCTATATTTTCTTTACTTAAACAAGTCTCTCTTTCTGGAATTTTTCCTAAAAGCATATCGATCGTTTGCGTCAAAATCTTGACTCTACTATCACGATCTGGAATATCCATTTGAATTCTGTTGTTGAGACGAGACAAAAGTCCTGCATCAATACTACTTTCGTCATTCGTTGTGCCAACAATCAATAATTTCTGGCTCTTTCCAATTGCAGCTAACAATGCACTTCTGAACTCTTTTTCTGCTCGTGTAGGTTCCCTATTTCTAATCGCATGGGGGCTAGGGCAAATAGCCTCAATTTCGTCGATCACAAAAACTGTGGGATAGATAGAATTTCGAATAAAAGCCAATACCTCATTCAGGGCTGATACTCCGTTCCCGCTTGCAATATGTGGAGAGAAGTCTGCACCACTTATTTTAATAAAATTAAACCCAGAATCCCGAGCGATCTTTTCCACAAGCATGGTTTTTCCAGTACCCGGCTCTCCTAGCAACAGGATATTTCTAAAAATTCCGCCATTTTTCAAAATGTTATTATTTGCTTCTATGATTCTCTCAACACGTTTTCTGATATCTTCATTCAGAACGGGCTCGAGTTCGTTTCTTTTCCATATGCGCTTCTTTAGACTTTGTATCATTCGAGATAGAGGTGTTACACAATGAGCATCTCCTCTCCATATCCAACGAGGCAATGGAACTGGCTTAAAAAATTTACGAATTCTAGGCCCAGCGTAATATTTAGCAACTAAACCGACTCCCAAAGCGCCCACATAATACGCTTTTGTCGTGTTATCCAGATCCCTAACTACATGCCAGGTCCCAGTGATCATTCCAGAGGCCAAACTCGCGCTATAAGAAACAGTTTCCCAACCATAAGTCAGAGCTACTTCACACCCTTTATAGAGAAGGGGTCCCGCTCCAGTCAGCGCATCGGTTGCGGTCTCTATCACTGCCTCTTTAACAACATCCGTGGCATTCCCTATCAAATCGGAAGCAACTGGAGCTACGAATCCAATAACAGGGTTTACTACATGGGTCATAATTGCGCTTCCAGAGGAGCTTCCTTCATTTGCTACAGTGGGGGCTCCTTCCTTTGCTTTAGAGGCTTGATAAATCAGGCTGCCAGCACTTACACAGAGCGCCACTTTCGCCGCCTTTTTAGCAAGACTGCCGGCACGCTCGATCGGTGCTTTCACTACCTCAGGGGTTATAGACCAAACTGTTTGAGCAGACCACCAAGCACTCTTTACAGGAAAAGAAATAATATTATAGGCAAATGACTTGAAGTATCGGGAACAGGCCGAGGAGGGGGCCTGATTTTTGCCCAAGTTTGCTGGCGCAGAGGCAGCTACGCTTACGCCTGGCGATGCAGGCGAAGCAGAAGGCAGCGCCGGTCCGACAGCGGCAGAAGCCAATTCGCCACCTAGTTTGGGTATAGGTCCAAGATCTATTGACACAATATCTCTATTTTACGATTATTTTTTCGTAATTATAACAAATTTTACTATTGTTTTAAATATGTAAGAAATCATTATATTAATTCACAAAATTATTTCAAAAAAATATTAAACCACCTTCTCAAATAAAATTTTGTCGCATTTTGATCTTTTCTGGGTGATCAAATTGGCGTATACTTTAGCCTATGAAAAAAATTGTTGTCGTAGGGATGTCGGGCGGGGTTGATTCCTCGGTTTCGGCGCTGCTTTTAAAGAACCAAGGCTATCAGGTCATCGGCCTCTTCATGAAAAATTGGGAAGAGACTGACGAGCATGGCATTTGCAACGCATCGAAAGAATATGATGACGTCGTCCGGGTTTGCGAGCAGCTAGAAATCCCCTACTACAGCGTCAATTTCATCGAAGAATACCGCGAATCTGTCTTTACCCAATTCTTGGCCGATTATAAGGCGGGGCTGACCCCTAATCCTGACGTCCTTTGCAACCGGGAGATCAAGTTCAAAGCTTTTTTAGAAAAAGCGATGGATTTGGGCGCTCATTTCTTAGCCACGGGCCATTATTGCCAATTGGATGAAGAACATCGATTGCTTAAGGGATCTGACCCTGAAAAAGATCAGAGCTATTTTCTCCATGCAGTGAAAAGAGAAGCGTTTGAGAAGGTTTTATTTCCTGTAGGACATTTGACGAAAAAAGAGGTCCGCGCAATTGCACGGAAACATAAAATCGCCACGTCTGAAAAGAAAGACAGCACAGGGATTTGTTTCATTGGAAAACGGGATTTTAAACCGTTTCTTTCTCAATACTTGGGGACAAAGCCTGGGAAATTCAAGACGCTCGACGGCAAAATTGTGGGAGAGCATGAAGGGATCGCCTTTTACACTTTAGGCCAGAGGAAAGGAATGGGCCTCGGCGGCGAAGGAGAAGCGTGGTATGTCGTCGGAAAAGATCAACAGGAAAATGTCGTTTACGTGGAGCGGGGCGCATTGCATCCTGCCCTCTTTGCTGACGATCTGAGAGCTTCTCAATTGACTTGGATAGCTGAAGAGCCTAAAGCATACCCGTTCAAATGCAGGGCAAAAATTCGCTATCGGCAAGAAGATCAAGCCTGCACTTTGCATAAACCAGAAAATGGATTGGCTTTTGTTGCCTTCGACGAGCCTCAAAGGGCCGCTACGCCTGGGCAGTCGATTGTGTTCTATGAAGGCGATGTTTGTCTAGGCGGCGGAGTGATTCAAGAAGTAGGCTTGTCTTACTATGAGAAAGGTAAGGCTGTTGAAACTTTCATCAAAGTCTCTAACAAATCTTTAGCCTGATCCAAATGAACTACTTGTTCCCCTTCTAATAAATAGACTTCGTGAGGCTGGATTGCATCGCAGAGATGTTTCAGGCTTTCCGTTTGCAAAATAATGTAATCGACCTCATGCAAAGATGAGAGAAGATGGACAAACTCATCATTGGGATGGGTGTCGCGCACATAAATGATCAATTCATGCCCATCGCGGCCGGAGAGCTGGCGGATCGTGCGGAAGAGAGAGTTCGTCATCCCCTGCCCTTTTTGCAAGACAAGAAGGGAATAGAGCTTGCCTTTAAGAACCTGACGAAGAGCGTAAGTATGGCTCTCATCGAAGATTTTCGTGTCGCAATCATATTCTAAAAGACGAAGGGCGAGTTCGGAGAGAGTGATTTGGACGCAGCCTAAACGTTCGATGGAAATACCCGCAGCAATATTTGCCAGCTGCACGGAAACATGGATATCAAGCCCGTTGGCAAGCCCTGAACAGATCAAAGCAAGAACTGTATCGCCGGCCCCCGTCACATCTTTGACTTCTTTAGAACGGACAGGAAAATCGCTCTGGTTTCCTTGGCCATCGAACAGAGAAATACCCGCCTCGGAGCGTGTAATCAATAGAAGTTCAGCAGAAGAAATTTCCATCAGTTGCTTTGCAACTAGATGCAAAGGCGTCGATGGCGCCATTTTGGCAGCTGCATAAGCCTCGGATTGATTCGGCTTTAGAACCGTTGCGCCTTTATATTTCGTAAAATCCGATCCTTTGGGATCTACAATGGCTGGAATTTTGGCTTTTCTTGCGATTTCCAATGCTGCAGAGATCAATCGATTGGTTAAAAACCCTTTTCCATAATCGGAGAGGGCCACTACTTGCACTTGAGGGATCAAGATATGGAGCCGTTCCATGATTTCTTTTTCAAGATCCAGATCCAAAGGGGTGATCGTCTCTAAATCAACGCGAAGAAGCTGTTGGCTATCTGCGATGAGGCGGTTTTTAACAGGTGTTTTATAATGGGGTTCCACTAAAAGCGCTTGTGTATCGGCGCCCACAAAATTCAATCGATCTTTGAGATGTTTTCCTTCAGAATCGGAACCGATTCGGCCTACAGCAAAAACTTGTCCGCCAAGAGTTGTGAGATTGAGCACGACATTGCCTGCGCCGCCAGGCCGGGATTCTTGCTTCAATACTTCCATGATAGGGACGGGGGCTTCGGGAGAAATCCGTTTGACCCTTCCTGTTGTATAGGTATCGAGCATGAAGTCGCCTAGAACGAGCGCGCTGAAAGGACGAAAGTGTCCGAAAGTCCCAGAGAGTTTTACCATCGATCGCTTCCCACCAGATACTCCTGTACATATTCTCGCACTGACTCATTGATTGGAGTCAATTGAATATGTTTGGCATCAGATGAGAAGATCTTAAGGAATTTACGCATGTCTGCGCAAGTATAATTCTGGTATTGCTTATTGAGCTCGGGAGGCATTTCGATATAGTGGATGTTTGCCCTTTTGTTCAGAGCTTTGAACAACCCGTCGGCGAGCTCGTTCCAGGTCGTTGTTTTTCCCTGGCCGATATTGTAAATCCCCATCACATGGCGGTATTTCGGCTCGAGTAATGCGCAGGTCATCCGCACGGCGTCTTTTAAATAGATGAAATCGCGCATCTGTCCGCCGTCGGAATATTTAGGGTCATTCGATTTATAGAGCTGGATGACACCCTCGTTCTCCGCTTTGTGCATCATCTTCAGGACCATCGAGGCCATGCGCCCTTTATGATATTCATTGGGGCCGAATACATTGAAGTATTTCAACCCAACGACTTGGTTCAACAGCCCTTCCCGTTTCAGCCAGAGGTCAACGAGATGTTTTGAGAAGGCATACATATTGATGGGCCGCAGCGTTTCTAGGGCCGTTTCATCGTCAGAAAATCCCATATTTCCGTCGCCATATGTAGCGGCTGAAGAGGCGTAAATGAATCGTATCTTATTCTGGGTAGCCCATTTAGCTAATCGAATGGAAAAATGGAAGTTGTTTTCCATCAAATAATCGGCATCCGCTTCCATTGTGTCAGAGCAGGCGCCTAAATGGATGATGGCATCGATCTCTTGGTCGCGCTGATCGAGCCATTCGAAAAGTTTATAGCGGGAAATGAGATCGACGAATTGTTTGCCGACCAAGTTTTTCCATTTATCGGTTTTCTTCAGATCATCGACAAGGAGGAGATTCGTTTTTCCAAGATCGTTTAGATGGCGTACCACTCCGGAACCAATCATCCCGGCAGCGCCCGTAACTAGTATCAATGGCGGTTTTGTCATCAGGAGTCTCTCTAGTTGTCTAGATGAGTATAACAGAAGAGATTAATACCAGGAATCGTGAATACGATTCGTCGATTTGAATGGGAAAAAAGTAACGCCTTCCAAAGGAGAGGGTGTCTTGTCGCCAAAAAAGAAAAAGGCGGTTCCGCTGCCAGTCATGGTGATTTGAGAATAGCCCATCGCTTGGAGAGCCTTGCGAAGGTCGATGAGCCTTGGCTCTAATCGAAAGGCAGGCGTTTCGAGATCATTGAAGAAGCTTGGATAGTTTTTTAGGGCGATACGGGGATCGCGGGGAGACAGTTCATCGATCTTGGTATTTTTATAGACGAGAGGAGTTGATAGGCCGTAGAAGGGTTTGGCAAGCCAGCCTTTCAGTGGAGTAGGAAGAGCAAAAGGCTCGAGGATTTCTCCGCGGCCAGTGCAATAGGCAGTCCCCGATGAAAAGAAAAAGGCCACATCGGATCCGATGGCAGCGCCCATTTCCTTTAGTTGTGTAAAAGTTGCGGGGCGGCCCATGAGCTCATTGAGCGCCCAAAGGGTGGTCGCGGCATTGCTGCTTCCGCCTCCGAAACCAGCTTGAATGGGTATATTTTTTTCTATGTGGATTTTGAAAAAGGGGCAAGAGAACTGAGAACGGAAAAGGGTTAGGGCTTTTGCAACGAGATTGGAGCCGTCGCAAGGAATCTGGGGATCGGAACAGGTCAATTCATCTTGATCTGTAAAAGAAAAAAAAAGGCGATCGCACAAGTCGATCGCCTGGAATAGGGAAGCTATATCATGATATCCATCAGGCCGCTTCTGCAAAACCTTGAAAAAAAGATTTAGCTTAGCGGGCGATTGGAAAATCATTCAGATTTCTCTGACTCCTTAGACTCTTCAGCTGCGCCTTCTACTGGGATTGGAGCCACAACTTGCTCGATTCCAGCAGCAGCAACGCCTTCAGCAATGATGTTCAATTGGCAAGGAACCACGATGCCTTCTTTGAGCTTCAAAGGAATCTTGTGGATACCAGTTTCCTTGATGGGTCGTGTCAGCTGGATATTTTTCTTATCTAAAGGAAGTCCCTTCTCTTTGAAGAGTTGGGCAATATCGCCTGCTGATACAGAGCCGTACATATGTCCTTCTGGATCGACTTTCACTCGTGTTTCGAGAACCAGGGATGCAATCTGCATTGCGAGCTCTTCCGACTCTTTCCGGTCGATAATAGCTTGCTTTTCCCGTTCCGCGCGGAGGCGTTCTTGTTTGCGGAGCATATTTTTGTTTGCAACCACAGCCATTCCTTGAGGAAGGAGAAAATTGCGGACGTATCCTGGTTTCGCGGAGACGACTTCGCCCTTTTTGCCGAGGGCTTCAACGTCTTCCAATAATAGCAATTGTTGTTTCACGTTGTCCTCCTCTTATTCTTCCGAAACGAAAGGAAGCAGCGCCATGTGGCGGGCTTGCTTGATCGCTTTCTTCAACAGTTTTTGATAGTAATACGATACACCTGTGATGCGGCGCGGCAAAATCTTGCCTCGCTCAGTGATGAACTGTCTCAAGGTCTCTGTATCTTTAAAGTCGATCTTTTCGACTTTGGATGCCATAAATGGGCAGCTTTTCTTCTTTCTCGCAAAGGGCGATGATGAATCGCTATTCACTCTAGGTGGTCTTTTCTGATCTAGCATCATGGTTAACCTTGCGTTTTGATGGGTTTGAATTCGAGGGTCTCTAAGACTTTATCTGTGCGCATTGTCATGAAGCGGATCAGGTCTTCGTGGAGGTGATATTCTTTCCAGAGTTCAAGGATAGATTGGGTTGGCGCATTGAAATAGAGCACGTAATAGTACCCTTCGCGCTTTCCGTCGATATCATAAGCGAGCTTGCGCCGGCCTTGTTCGTGGATTTTCAGAATTTCGCCACCTTTCTCGGTGATTCCATCTGTAATCTTATCGAATGCTTTCTTGCGGGAGTCGTCGCTCAGCGTAGCGCTGAGGATATACATCCCTTCGTAGAGCTCTCTTCGCTCTTTTTTCATCATACATTTCTCCAATGCTCGGAGTCGATGGACACTTGTCAGACTTTCGGTCGGACGTTTGCAAAATCCATCGCACTGGTTATTCCTTTGTCCAGCCATATTTCGATCGACTGAACGGCTCTTTCCAGAACGCCTGGAATGAGCTTTTCTTCCTCTTCAGAAAACCTTCCCAACACATGGTCGGTGAGTTCTCCCCCTAGCTTATCGCCAACTCCAATCCGGAGCCGCGCATAACGGTCGGTCTGCAGATGCTCTTCAATACTCTTGAGACCATTATGGCCACCTGAGCTGCTATTGATTTTCATCCGCAGCTGTCCCAGAGGAATGGCCACATCGTCAGCGACGATGAGGATACGGGACAGATCAATTTGCAAGTAGTTCGTTACTAGAGCTACTGCTTCGCCGCTGTTATTCATATATGTCAGCGGCTTTAAGAGAAAACCATCGTCGCCGCCGATTTGTCCTTCGGCAACGCTTGTTTTGAACTTTAGTTGTTTCCGGAACTCAAGCTTATGTTTGCGAGCGAGTTCGTCAACTGCGGCAAAACCAATATTATGCCGCGTCCTGTCATACTGTTTACCAGGATTGCCAAGACCTACAATGAGGAATTTATTCCCCACACATTATGTCCCTGCTTTCTTCGCGATGACAACTGCCACTTCATTCATTTTGGCAAGAGGTTTCACATGTTCCGGCAGAACGATATCGGCAAGGCGTTTTGATTGCGCTATGTTCAAGTCGCGTATATCGATTGTGAATTCCTGAGGTATATGCTTTGGTAAGCAGGATACTTTCATTGTTCGTATCACTTGGCGTAAAAAGCCGCCGAGTTTAATTCCGGCGCATTCCGCAAGACCTAGAATTTGAATAGGAACATTGACGCTCACAGGCACATCATCGGAGAGGAGCACGAAGTCCACATGCTGTACTTCGTAACTGGTCACGTGATACTGGATGTCTTTCAGGATCGCTTTATGCTTTTTATTCTCATGACTTAACTCAAAGATAGTCGTCGACAAAAGACCGCTCTTCATGTTGCGTAAAATCGTCCGGATTTCATCGCCATTGACGTAGACAGGTTGGACTGCAACGCCTGCGCCATAAAGAACTCCAGGGATATGTCCTTCGCGGCGGATCCGTTTTGTTTCGCCCTTTTTCCCAACTGCACGTTTAGATAGTGTTAGCTTCATAATTCCTCATATTTATCTCTTAAAGAGCGATGAAATCGACTTTGCCGAGACAACGCAGTCAATGGCCTGTCCAAACATCGGGGCGACGGTGATCGCCTGTACTTTGGCATTTTTAGGCGGAGGAACGGAATTTGTGATGAAGACCTTATCGATCCCATCTAGTTGTGTTCCACTCACCATCAGGCCGTGCGTTACAACGGCAAAGACGCTTTTTGCGCCTTCTTCTCTACATACTTTCGCGGCTGTCTTCAAAGTGCCTCCAGTCGAACAGATATCATCCACTAAGATGACCTGCTTGCCCTTAACGTCTCCGATCAGGGCATAGACTTCTACTGTCTGCGCATTCACTCGTCTTTTATCGACAATCGCGAGATCGAGTTTTAAATCCTCTGCAAATTTCCGCGCCATTTTATTGCTCCCCACATCGGGAGAAACAATCACAGCGTCTTTCAATTTCATTTCCCGCAGCATCTTCACAAACAAAGGCCGCGCGTACAGGTGATCGACTGGAATGTTGAAAAAGCCTTGGATCTGTTCCGTGTGCAAGTCCATTGTGAGGACCCGCGTCACACCCGCTCTTTCCAGAAGATCGGCCACAAGTTTGGCCGTTATCGGAACCCGTCCTTTGTCCTTTCGGTCTTGCCGCGCATACGGATAATAAGGTATGACAGCGACAATACTGCGGGCCGAGGCGCGTTTCAACGCATCGACCATAATCAGCAGTTCCATGAGATAATGGTTGGGATGGCGGGCTACTGATTGCAGCACAAACGCCTCTTTCCCTCGCACATTCTCGAGGATCTGGACTCCGATTTCCCCATCGGGAAACGACTCTATGAGAACCTTGCCCAATTTGACATGGAGTGCATGAGCTACTTCCTCAGCCAATTCAGGATGGGAAGAGCCTGCGAATATCATAAAGGAGCTGTCAGATTTTGTCATATTTGGGCGCAGCTCTCAAAAGTTGGGGTGGAAGGATTCGAACCTCCGAATGGCGGTACCAAAAACCGCTGCCTTACCACTTGGCGACACCCCATCGAAAATGTAAAAACACGAGCCATAATACCCCACCCCCCAAATATTTTGCAACAAACCATAAGAGAATGGTTTGCAAAAGAATAAAATCATTTTTAGAAATAAAAGATCGGGCAGGCTCACGGGCAAGGGCACGGGCACGATTTCTTTTGCAAGGGCTTATCCGAAACCAACGTTTGTTAGTCTAAAGGGGGGCAGCGGGGGCTTCTCCCGACTGCCTTTCGTGCCCGTGCCCTTGCCCGATTTTTTCTCTTAACCTTGCCTTCCTTTTAATAAATTGTTTCCTTTATCTCTTTCAGATCGTATAGGGGAAATAATACCCAAATGAATTCAAAATTTGGGAATATGACAAGGAGGCGCCCTGAATTCGA
>CAZXVU010000042.1:0-16143 GCA_964644465.1 uncultured bacterium | reverse complement strand
CCTTTATCCAAGATCCTCTCCATCCCCTCAAAATGCGCTGGGAATATCCAGAACTTGTTGTAGTTGTTTTCTTACGTTATGGCGATGGAGGCAAAGAGGCTGCTCCGCTGGCTGCGCAAATGATCCGCAAATGGCGCGAGATAAAATCGAAATACAATCAGTGATAATAACTTATACGTGTATGTCCGATTTAAAATCAGAAGCTTCTTCTATCCTACATCTAGATAAGCACTGAGGAATGAGTTCATTGAGTAATTGTGTTTTCAGATTTGCAAAGGTCCTATGAGCCTGCTTGTCGAAATACTTCCAACCAAATTCAACAAATAAAATGTCTTCGAGCATGCTAGAAAGAATAGTAACTGCGGATTTTCTAATCGTTTTTTCATCTTGTCCCCAATTACATTCTTTTAATGAAGTATTCTTGTCTGAAAAATCGAATCCAAAATATCGCACTTGATAACCTTGCATGGTTTCAATGACAGCAAAATTTCTGGCATCGCCCTCGCAAGGCACTACAAAACGCATGAATCTTGCAATATCTGTAAGAAGCCGATCTAGAACAAAATCCCATTTCTCTGGATTCAAACGATCTTCTTGAGAACTAAAAAATGAAGTTCCCTTTTTCCAGATAGAACTATTCGAAGCTTTCGCATCGATGACCAGCCAACCTTTTGTTTTACTTAAATTTTCAAAGGTCTCGCAAATATAAGTAGGAACAGTTCCTCCAGAGCGATTGGGAGAACAGGAGATGTTTACGAGTTTATTTCGGGAACTTAGAAGTCCTGCAGCTTGAGCTAGCTTGGAGATCCTAACCTCTTCTTCTACCATCCGCCCCCAGCAGGCTGCGAACTCCTCTACGTTTTCATCATCTATATTCGGCAAAATGAGAGCTCTTCCTCTGGCAATTTCAAATGCAGTTTTATGGGATCCGTGCCCAAGAATATGAAGAATAGGCTCACGCTGTGTCCCGCTTTCATCATGGACAAAGAATACGGGATTTTCTTTACCAGATTCATCGCCTATTTGCTTGTAAAGATAAGTATTTAATTGACTATTGCTAAGTTCTGATATTTTTTGCATAGATATTATTATAAAATAAACACAATATTAATTAAACATAAAAACATCTTACATTAATATTTAAAAACAGTATTATGAATTATAAAAAAAGAAAGCCCATGTCCTTCTACCCCAGAGTAGAAAATCTCGCTGAAAAAGCTGTGAACTACTTTCAGACCGAAGCGCGAGAAGTGATGATGAATACGAGAATTCTCTAGAGCGTATCAACTTCTAAGGAAATCTAAAAAGCTCTTTCCAAAGGGACTAATGTAATCATCCAGATCACCCGCGCTAATTTGATCAAAAATGTCCTGATAAGGTCGAGGGAATTCTTTCTCTAAAAAGTCTTGAAATCTTATTTTTGTGCAGTAAGAGGAATAAAATCGACGGCGAACATCCATTGTCTCATTATGCTTGCTCAGTATCTGTTCTTTGAGTTCGAGATATTTTTTCTTCTCTTCGCCTGCCATTTTATCGATTTGCCGATTACGGAAAGCATCGAAATAGGCAAAAGCTCTCTGAAGAGACCCCATATTCGGATTGATATCCACGACAAAATCTTCTTTCATGACGGAACGAGCTCCATATTGCTCCAAGATAGAAATCTTATGATCGAAACAATAATTTTTCTCGTCGGGATCAAAAGCTCCATTGAAAAAATGGAGAAGTTTCTCTTTTCGTTCTTCTTCGCTCATCGAGGGATCATTAACCTTTCCAAACTCCTTGAAAAGTAGATCGATCATCCAATCCACTTTATCTACGCTCATTTCACTTCTTTCAAAATGAATCACTTGTCCTGAGAGCGCTTGGCAAAATACAATCGCGGGATTCGAAAAAAATTCCGCATTTGGCAGATTGATGGATCGGATAAATTCTCTAAACTCTAGAGATGCTAATTCTTGAAGACCTAAAAGAAGCCTATAAATCCAAACATATTTAGAACATCATTCCCCTCTACTACCATTCAGTTTTATATTTTCATCTAAGACTATTTCCACTGGATCTCTTTGTCCGTCCAAACGTTCTTTGCATTGGATCAAGGCTTCAAAAATGGGATAAAAGGGGGAGTTTGGATCTCTTGATACAATTCTCGTTTTATGAAAAGCCGTGGCGACTTCGTAGATAAAATGTGCTCCTCTCGTTTTCTGCACCAACTCGGACAAAGAATATTCCGCCCCCGATTGCAATAAACAAATAGCTATTTCTTTGAAGCCCGCCTTGCAAGCTAGATCAAGAGATGTGTCTCCATCCAGATTTTCCTCATTGAGATCGGCCCCTCTTCCAATCAGCGCTCTAACGACATTTAAATGACCATTTTTACAAGCTAAATGAAGGGGGACCTCTTCCTTTTCATATTCCTTACAACCCAATGCAATGGGATCGGCCATAAGAGCTCTATCAATATATCCATGCCTACAAGATTCAAGAAATTTTATTGCTTTTTGAGTCAAAGATTCTGAATAAGACGGCGGAGGATTTAATGCATTCCTAGTGATCCTGGGAATTCTCTCATCATTTCCGTTCTCATAAAAGACTCTTGAAGAAGAGTTTTGGACTCTGGAAACTGGAAATACACTCATAATTAATAAATCATTTTTTAATACTTATATTATATTAATTTTCACGATTTATTTCAACATAACCCGAACACACCTGAAATTAACTTTTTCATAAGGCGCTCGGGGTTACCCCCCACCTCAGAGTTCTCAGTGGTGAAAATGGGGGTGCAGGCATCCCGCCATTATTACTTTGCGGTGATCTAGAATACAGCTTCGGTGAGCTGAGAGCCTGCTAATGCCTTTTCAAAATAGGCGATTGTTTCTTTGAGCCCTTCTTGGAGTGCAACCACGGGCTGCCAGCCGAGAAGCTCGCGCGCTTTAGAAATATCAGGGCGCCTTTGTTTAGGATCGTCTGCTGGAAGAGGATTGTAGACGATTTTAGACTTAGAACCGGTCAGCGCGATGACTTGATTCGCGAGCTCGAAAACATGGAACTCCGTCGGATTGCCGATGTTGATAGGGCCTGTAATTGCCTCTGGGGAATTCATCAGCCGGATGGCGACTTCAATCAGATCGCTTACATAGCAGAAAGAACGGGTTTGCTTCCCATCGCCGTAAATCGTGATCGGCTCATTTTTCAAAGCTTGCACAATGAAGTTTGATACAACGCGTCCATCATTGGGATGCATACGGGGTCCGTAGGTATTGAAAATACGGGCGACTTTGATGGAGACATTATTTTTCCGTTTATAGTCAAAGAAGAGCGTCTCCGCGCAGCGCTTCCCTTCATCATAGCAGGAGCGGTATCCGATCGGATTGACATTGCCCCAGTATTCTTCTTTTTGCGGATGGACGTGGGGATCGCCATAGACTTCGCTCGTCGATGCTTGGAAGATCTTGCATTTGAGCCGCTTTGCCAATCCGAGGAGATTGAGCGCGCCGAGCACGCTAGTTTTGATGGTCTGGATCGGGTCCGCTTGATAATGGAGCGGTGAGGCGGGGCAAGCAAAATTGTAAATTTCATCGACTTCGACATAGAGAGGTAGGCAGATATCGTGGCGCATGAGCTCAAAATGGGGAGATCCGAGAAGATGGATGATATTATCTCTCGAGCCGGTGAAAAAATTATCTGCGCAAAGAACCTCGTGCCCTTCTTTTAGAAGGCGCTCGCAAAGATGGGAGCCTAAAAAACCAGCTCCTCCAGCAACAAGAATTCTTTTTCTTTTTTGGTCTCTCATGTAGTTACAAACGTTAAACGACATCGTCCTTCATGGTAAGCCCAATCTGCAAACGGTGTCAACAATTCAGTTTGTTCGCCGGAGATTGTGACGATCGCTTTATCGCAAAGGCGTAAGGCCGTTTTCGATTCCGCATCGGCAAGAGGGCTTCGAATCAGAAGGAAAACCCAATCGTAATTTTTTTTGAGAAGTTCTAGGAGTTCAGAAAATGCGCGCGATTGGATCACTTCTGCGCCAAAAGAACTGAATCCACCCGCTGTAATATAATCGAATCCATTTCCTTTTCTGATGGGAAGCTCTGCAATTTCCCCTTTCCAAATCTGCAAAAGGCCAGGCAAATCTTCATTCCTGAATTTTGCAGTGAAATCGCAGCGCAAAACGATTGATTGATAAGACATCCGAGCCAAGTTCTCTGCAAAAGAATAGGAATAATCAGGGCCTCTCCCTTCAATCAAAGCGATGGTTTTCCCATGAGGTTTTTCTTCCAAGAACAGAGCCAGCTGACGCAATACCTCTAAATCAGGGCCCTTGATCGTCTCTGTTGCAGGCCCATCGCAGAAAGAGCTAATCTCTCCTGCAAAAGGAAAACGCATGGCGCGCAGTTTTTCCGCAGAAGTGGGGAATCCTTTCAAGATGGTGCGAATCAGCTTCAGAAAAAATGTTCCGAAAGCAGCACCGAAAGCTCCCAAAAAAGCCATTGTAAAAAGACCCGGCTTCTGAGGAAACTCGGGTAGGGTTGCAAAATCGAGCGGTTTTGATTCTACATGGTGGAGATGATGGCCGATTGTCTTCGACTCGACCAGGTTTGTCAGAGTCTCCATCATTTTTGTTCCCATCTCCGTTTTTAGCTCGAGCCATTTTTCAAGCCTCCATTTTTCGGGAAGTTCAGATGCGAGTGCACGGATATCCAGCATTTTCTTTTCCAGGATTTGTTTTTCCTGGATCAACGCTTCGCGCCGTTCTTTCACAGCGTCGGCAGCTTGCTCATAAAACACGGAAAGCTGCTGATTGATGCAATCGAGGCTTACCTGCTGAAGGCCCTTGATTTTTTCTCGGATTAAGGAAGCATTGAGCTCTTCGACTTTAAAGAGCTGCTCTAAATGGTCGCTTAAGATCTTTCTCTGCAAAGCGAGCTCTTGCTGCCAGCGCTCTCCTTCTTTGCTGCTATGGTATTTTTCATCCTTGAGCTTCAGTGCTAATTCGCTCGCTTGGGTGATTAAGTTTTGGCTCAATGGGTCATGCAAAATGGAACTGAGAGAGCTCAATTCAAAATCATTCAACTGGATTTCATTTTTCAATTGGTTGAAGTGCCGCATGGAAGCTTCGACTCTATCCAGCTTAGTATTATATTCGACAAAAAGTTCCTTCGAAGTTTGTAAATCGATCCCCTCCAATTCGCTGGGAGCATCGCTCCCATAAAAAAATCGTTCCTGCAGCATCTTTTCTCGGACGGATAGAAGGCGCTCGAAATTCTCCAGATATTCAGCGAGGTCTTCTCTATCTTCAATATCCTCTGATTCATAGACCTTTTGCGCCCAGAGAGCCAGCGGTCGATTCAAGTTAAAAGAAGAAAGAGGAACTTCCAATCCCTTTTCGATGGTCTCCAAAAGTCTTTGAGCAGCCTCTCGACGCCCTCTGATTTCTCTAAGTTCGTCCCTTCGGAATTCCAATTGGGATCCATCAGTTACGTTCTGCTTATGTTGGAGAGAAAGCTCAAGAAGATCCCGTTGCTGTCTCAGTTCCCGCATCACGTTTCCAATTTGATTGAGCTTTGCGGAAAAAGGTCCATCATCTGCAACCGCTATCAGATTATTATTTTTCCCCATCTGATCGAGTCTCGATAGTTCAAGTTCGATCGTTAATATTTTTGTCATCATGTTTTGATGAGGATTCAAAAGAGTATCGCTTTCTTGCTCCAAGGCAATGAACCCATTTGTTCCGAGATTGCGACTCAGATAGGCGACATGATCATCGAACATCGTCGACATCTTATCATAGAGCTCTTCCTGCTTTTGCTCGAGATAGGAAAGCTGCTCCTGTGCAAGTTCGTCGTGATCTTTTTTTAAATACTTCTGATAGCCGGCCATGAGTTCATTGAGAATCTGAACGCCTAGATGCCGATCGCGGTGATAAAAGCTCAGATCATAGATTGATTTATTCGTCTTGCCGTTAGCGATTTGAAGCTGCTCGCGGAGCTTTTTTGCCGTACCGATCCAAGATCCGATTTGAAGCGGGTAAGAACTATTGATTTTTAAAGAATTTGGAACTTTTGCCAAAGTGAATCGAACATTGGGAAGGCTCACTATAGAGCCTAGAGTCCCTGAAGCAATTTCTTTTTTCTGCCCTGAGAGATAAACCGCAAATTGCTCCCTGTCTGAAAATCGAAGAGAAAAGTTGAGCGTTTGCTCGCCATCGTAAACTACATCTTGGAAAACAAAAGAGTCGAGGTCTTCTAAAGGTTTTTCTCTTTCTGCTTTGAAATTTTCTGAGATGCGGCGAAAAACTTTTCCAACGATCCATCCCCCTTTTTTGACTCCTACCTGCAGACCCAACTTTTGAATGAGCGGTTTTAAAACTTGATACGATTTCATCAAAGCCACGGCCTGCGGCTGTTGAGCCACCGACATGCCGCCTAAAAAATCTTTCAGGACGCTATCTCCTCCCGATTTTTCAATGCCTTCTTTAAAGGTCGCTTCGATTTTGTATTTGGGGGCTTTAATGGCACAGAAAACAAAACCGCAAAGGCCTCCGATGAGAGCGATCTTGACCAGCCTTTTTTTCAAGCTATTAAAAAGGCGATGCACATCGCTTACAGTAAAAATACGCTCTTCTGAATCGAAAGCAGGAAGCTTATCCTTCACGGAACAAAGACCCCCCAGCTAGAGCATCCTTTGCCAACCACTTCAAGTCCTGTAAAGCTAGGCAGAAGCTGAGAAATAAAACGGTTCCATTCGGTAATCGGTTTTGCCGCTACGTAGACGATATCTCCAGGCATCAGCAGCAAACTTTCGTTGGGAAGATGGATCACATGCTCCCAATTGAGAGTATAGATTTTCGGCATTGCGATACTGCCTCGGATCACCTGGATATACGATTTATCCCCCGTGTAAGGAATGCCGCCGGCTTCCGCCAGCGCCTGTCTTAAAGACATGTAGCCTCTGGGAAGATTGATTGTCCTTTCTCGGGCTACTTCTCCCATGACCATCAAGGTGGCAGCAGACGCTTCAGCGATATAGATTTTATCATCTCCCCGCATCACGATGTTTTGCTGCATATCGCCGTCTTTCAAAAGTTTATTTAAATCGACAGGGAGCATCTGACCATCGCGGATCACATAGCTCTTGAACAAATTTGCATCTGGAGGAACTCTCGCCTTGGAGAGCACGTCGAAAAGGCGGATCTTCCCATCGACGGGAAGGCTAGGAAGGCCCACCAGGCCGGCCAGTTCGACTTTTCTCGCAATGCGGTCTTTATAGGCGAGGAAGACTTCGGTATCCTGGATATGATGCTGATAATGATCTTGGATCTTCAGCCGCGCTTCCTCTAAAGTCAGCCCTGCTACCTCTACGGGCGGCAGGTCGGGAAGGGCTACCTGCCCATTCACCACACGGTATCCTACAGACATCCCAATCGATTTTACAGCCTCGACCACATCGAGCCTTTTGGGATGGTAAAGCGCTATCTGAAGGACGTCGTCTTCATGGATCAAATCTTGATATTCATCGAGGTATTCCTCATCGAGTTCTTCGAAGCAAAAACCCTCCATTTCTCGGATGGAGAACTTTCCTTCGCGGATCTTGTAGGAATCGAGTACGAATTCATCTGCCCCGAAGAGATCTTTCCCCATGTAGGGTCCGCTGCATCCAGCGAGACAGAGGGCGGTTAGAAGTAAGCTTATGATTCTTGTCATATCTGAAAAAAACCCATGCAAAATAAGAATTCAGGCCATTAAGATGGAAAACAGCATTTGGAGTTTCCTTGTATAGCACAAGTTTTTTTATGAGAACAAGCAATTAAATGAAACGAGTATTGATCACAGGCGCCGCGGGATTCATTGGATTCCACTTAGCCCATGCAATCCACAAAAGAGGCGACTTCGTGATCGGCCTCGACAATTTCAATTCGTATTACGATCCTCAGCTTAAAAAAGACCGTGCAGAGATTCTTCAAAAGCAAAAAATTGAAATCCAACATACAGACATCCGCGAAAAAGACGCCGTGCAGCGCCTACTTTTTCGCCATGGAATCACCCATGTAGTCCATTTAGCCGCCCAGGCAGGCGTTCGCCATTCATTAACACAGCCTGATGATTACATCGCCTCGAACCTACAAGGATTTGTCTCCATTCTCGAAGCCTGCCGCCTCTTTCCGGAGCTCAAATTGATCTACGCTTCTTCCTCGTCTGTTTATGGGCTGAATAAGAAAATCCCTTTCAGCGTAGAGGATCGGACCGATTATCCCGCCAATCTCTATGGCGCCACGAAAAAAGCCAATGAAGTGATGGCCCATGCCTACCACAATCTATATGGCCTCTCTGTCACAGCCCTCCGTTACTTCACCGCCTATGGACCTTGGGGCCGGCCCGATATGGCCTATTACAGATTCACCCGTCAGATTTGCGACGGCCAGCCAATCCAAGTGTTTAACCGCGGACAGATGCGGCGCGATTTCACATTTATTGATGATATTGTCCAAGGCACGATTGCAGCGATGGACTTAGGCGCTCCCTGCGAGATTTTCAATTTAGGGAATAATCGACCGATTGATTTACTTTATTTGATCCAGCTTTTAGAAGAGGCTCTTGGGAAAAAGGCTGTTAAAGAGCTGCTCCCCATGCAGCCCGGCGAGGTCATAGAAACCTACGCAGATATCGAAAAGAGCCAGCGCTTGCTCCATTTCCAGCCGTCTGTTTCTTTAGAAGAGGGAATCCTTCGCTTTGTCGAATGGTTCAAACACTATCATGCGCTTCCATCCTTCCATTTCATTACTGCCTGAAAGGCATTTGGCAGAAAGTCGATGAGATCTTTTGCAATGAGGCAATAAGACGTTTTCTCTTTAACCGCCTCTTCTCCCGCGATGGCATGCAAAGCAACCCCCAAAACAGCCGCCTCTAACAGAGAAAGCCCCTGCGCCAGCATCGCAGCGATAATTCCTGTCAGCACATCCCCTGTTCCTGCTTTCGCCATGCCAGGATCGCCTCTTGGAACAATGATCGGCACTTTTTTGGGAGCAAAAACAAATGTAGGGGCTCCTTTTAAAACAATGATCACTTCCTTCCGATCGCAGAAGCGCATCACTTTTGCAAAAAGCTCTTCTTCTCTGGGCGCTGCTTTCAAACCTAAGACTCGTAAAACTTCTCCCCGGTGAGGCGTCAGCACAGAAAATTTAGGATACGACTTCACCCCATCTAAAAGAGCATCTGCATCTAACACACAGGGCTGTTTGATCTCTTTCAAATGCTTATTGAGCCATTTCTTCACGTCATCGGAGCGTCCCAAACCAGGCCCAACAAATACTGCCTTCGCTTTTTCAAGCGCCTCTTTCCATCCCTTAGCGCTCCACTCATTGCTGATCAGTTCATCCTCTGCAGGACCTATATCCCCAGGATGAAAAATCCGTACAATTCCTGCGCCTGCTCTCAAAGCGGCAAGGCCTGCCATTTTGACTGCGCCCGGCAATTCTTTCGATCCTCCATATCCAACAACATAACCAGCCTGGTATTTGTGCCTGGTTCTCACGATTTCAGGAAGTTGCAAGTCGCTCCACTTGGGCAGATAGGCAATTGCCTCTGCTTCATCAATCGCTTCTTTGGGCAATCCAAAATCTTCTACTCTCAGCCGCCCAACGCAATTCCATCCCTGCCTGAAGAAAAATCCGCTTTTCGGCAATCCCAAAGCGATCGTTTCCTGCGCTACAATCACATGGCTTCCCACCTCGCCCGTCGATCCATTCAGACCAGAAGGGATATCGATCGCAAGAATCGGTTTTCCCGATTCATTGGCTCGCTGAATGGCCAATCCCATTTCTTTTTCGACTTTGCCCTTAAATCCCGTCCCCAAATAGCCATCCAGGATCAACCCTTCATTTTCAAAACCCATCTCTCCGACCGGTTCGACAACGCCCCGTTTTTTCCTGAATTTCTCTCCGAATTTCCGATTCAATTTGCTGCAATCTTCGACAGGATACAAAGGGAAGGCTCTTACTTTATAACCTTCATCCAACAAAAAGCACCCAGCAGCGTAGGCATCGCCGCCGTTGTTGCCTTTGCCGACAAGCAAAGCGACCTTCTTTCCCAACTTGCGCGTTTCAGCAAACTCCATGGCAGCCTGGGCTACTTTTTTCCCCGCTTCTTCCATAAAGCGCTCTTCGCTAGCGCCCTTCTGAATTGCTTTTTTCTCAATGCGCGCCATCTCCAGCGCTGTGACTACTTTAAGCCCTTCCAATTGAGACTTCCTTTTGCTTCTTGCATAACAAGAAAAACAAATAGTTGCGATGTTTTAAAGATGTTCTTCTTTGATGGCTCGAGTGAGTAAGGCTTTTACAGCCTCTCTAGGATCAAGGCCATCGTAGATAATGGCATAGGTCGCTTCTGTGATTGGGATGGGAATCTGATGTTTGTGGCCGAGCTGGCGAGCGGAAACGCAGGAATAGATCCCTTCTACCGCCATCCCAATCTTCTGTCTTGCGCCCTCTGGGGAAAATCCTTCTGCAACAAGCCTTCCAAAGCGATAATTTCGGCTATGGTGCGACATACAAGTCACGCAAAGATCTCCCATTCCTGAAAGTCCATTCAGCGTCTCCGGCTTGCACTGTTTAACGATGCAGAGTTTGCGGATTTCAAGGGGCCCGCGGGTCATCAGGGCCGCTTTAGTATTGTCGCCGCATCCAAGACGATCGGAAATTCCACATGCGATGGCGATGATATTTTTCATCGCGCCGCCAAAGCAAACGCCGAGGAGATCGCTATTCGGATAAATCCGAAAGGTCTGTGTATTGAACATTTCGTGAATCATTTTCATGATTCCGGCGTCATAGGCGGAACAGACAATGGAAGTGGGAACATTGTGGATCACTTCTTCGGAATGGCTAGGCCCGCTTAAGCAGCCGACAAGCGGACTGTCATCGACTCCCATCACCTGAGAGACTACTTCTGGGAGCAAAAGACCTGTATTCTGTTCAATCCCTTTTGAAGTGAGAACAACGGGTATCTGGATCGGTGTAACTTGCTGCACCCGTTCAAAAACAGAACGGATACCCGATGAGGTAACACTTTCGACAAGCAGATCTGCGCCATCGAGAGCTTCTTGGAGATTGCTAGTAAAGCGGATGCTTTCTGGCACAGAAAAATCGGGCAGTTTTGGATGGACGCGCGTCTTTTGCAGGTGCTCGGCAAAATCGGCATTGCGGGTCCACAATACGACTCTATGCCCATTGCCAGCAAGAATGGATGCTAAGGCAATGCCCCAAGTTCCAGCGCCTAAATATCCAACTTTTTTCATACTAAAATGACAGCGCGGAAACCTGGTCGTTTAGGTCCAGGAGGAGCGCTGCTCCCTATTGTTTTTTTACTCACATTTGTCTTAAACTTCTGCATATTCTAGGGTATGCAATGGCATTAAGTTGTCTCGCTTCGGGATAATTCCCGACCCTATATTTTAAGCCTTCGGGCTGGCGCAAGAAACAGACGCTTAAATCTGACTCTTGCTCGATCTATCGGTTGGGCAACGGGCGTTAGAGCTTTAGCTCGAGGTAAACCGTCCGTAATGTGGCAGCCATGGCTGACCATAAATCACCGCTCCTAAGAGTTGGGTGTCAAAAAGCTTTCGCCTTCAGGCGAGAGTTGTTTACGACTTACCCTGTAATGCTTTTTCAGCGGCTTCGATGCTCTCTTGATTTTTGATGGGGGCAAAACAGGTTTCCCGAGGAGCGCAAATCGCTTCCACGCGAGCCGCGAAAGGAAATGAATCAAAAATAAAATGCTCCCCTTTCCAAATCCAAAGCGATTGCCCGCCGATCTGCATTTGCTTCCGCACCCAATGGACTGGCAATTCAATCGAGGCCATCTTTTGGATAAAGTTTAAGGAAAATGCAATCTGTCCTGTATTCGCGAATCGATATTTCATACGCCCATCTGTCTGAGCGCGCATTTCCTGCGGATCGATCTCTGTATATTCAACGACTTCGATTTTCCCATTTTTTTCAACGAGGACTCCGAATGTATTTTCTCCTTCCCGCCTTTCGATGCATTTTATAGTGATGTCAGCCTGTTTTTCGCGCGCATGGGAAATCAAGGCTGGATCGAAAGGATGCGCGAGAGGATCTTCAACCGGAATCACAGTCACAAGATCAATTCCTTGTTTCGCAAATTGATCCGCGAGGCCCGATTTCACAAAAGATCGGAAAATGCTCCCATTTCCATTGGGTCCTTTTACGATTTCTCCAGGTCTGATCTCGATAGGTCGTTTTTCTTCATCTAATACAGGCTCCATTTCCTGTTGAAAGAAATGGATATCCAATCCGAAGAATGAATGTCTTTCGAAGAACGCCACTGTTTCTTGATGGTTCAAAGGAGAAGTCATGATGGCGAGAGGGAGATCTTTATTGGGAACTTTTTCACAAATCCATTCGAACAGAGCTTTTCCAGCAATCGGGAAAATCCCTTTGGGTCCAGAGACGCCGAGCCGCGATCCCTGTCCTCCTGCTAACACAATGCAGGCTGCCCGCTCTACAGGTTTCAGAGGAATTTCATCGACCATTGGACAGCTCTTGAGAGGCTTAATGGGAAATAACTTCTGCATGATCTCATCGACCGTGACCGTCGAAAGATCCCGATCTTTGCCAATCATCGGCGAGTGGACCATTAGTGGATTTGGAGAAGGAACCCGCTGTTTCAAGATGCCGTGGTTGGGATCTGCCCAAAGAGAAATAAAATGCATAGGAAAACTCGTATCTAAATAATAAGTCATCGAAGAAATGCCTGAGTCGGGAAGGATCAGAAACCGACACCGGTTCTTAATGATCGACAGCAGTTCGAACAGTGTTGTACGCCCCCGCAAATCAATGATGTTCCCATTTGAAAAATGGGGCTCATCCCCAAATCCGAACAGCAGGACGCGTACATTGTTTTTCTCTTCAAGTTTATTGAAAAGCTCCTGCCATCTTTTGAGAGGCCAGTTGCGCCAAAGGCCATAATTCGTCTCGGCGACAACCTGAACTCCGATGTAGGTATATCCATCTGGCAAGTGGAACTTTTTCCAAAGCGGATCATGCGCTGGATTCCATCTCAGGCGCGGGACCACTTTTCCCCTTTGCCAAACGACCCAGTCAGTGGGGCTGGGCTTTTCAATGATGAGATCAAAACTATTTGGATCGATGCCTAATTTCTGCAGAGACTCTTTAACACTGGGAGCCTCTCCTCTTTTCCAAGAAGGATCGATGATCGTTTTGATTCCTTCCAGCATCGAGAAACCGTCGCGCAAGTTCTCCCGCGTGATAAAAGTGATCTCTGCGCCAGGGACCAATTCTCGGATCCGCTGCACGATCGCATACAAACCTAATGCGATGTCGCCCAAGCCTCGATTCCATCCCAGAAGAATCCGCTTTCCCCCTTTTTTGGCTGTCCGCTTCAGCATCCAGTCCAAGGGATTCGGCAAAAAAGCACGGGCGAACTTCCTAAACACGGGCGCCTCGTTTCAAAAGCGCTAAGACCTGGTCCGCTACTTCATCTACTGAAATTTGCTTCATGCACCGAAAATCGATCGGGCATACCCGCTTAAAGCAAGGAGAGCAGCTCACATGTTTATTGATGACCGAATCTCTTGCCCCGTAAGGTCCTGTCACATTTTCATCGGTAGACCCAAAGAGGGCGACCATAGGAGTTTTAAAAGCCGCAGCGATATGCATAGGCCCGCTGTCGTTCGTGACTAAAACCGTGCAATCTTTGATCAGGCAGGCCAGTTCTCGTAAACTCGTTACGCCTGCTAAATCCATCACTCTTTCGGGAAGTTCCTGACAGATTTCTTTGACAAGCCCAGCAGTCGCTGCATCGCCGAAGAAAATTATAGATACATCTTCTTCTTGCAGCAGCCTCAAAGCCAATTCGCGGAATCGTTCCGGAGGCCAGCACTTCGCACTGCCATATGCGGCGCCTGGATTGATGCCAATCAGTTTTTTCCCTTTGACATAGCCCCTCTGATAGAGAAGCTTTTTCGATTCTTCCACTTCTTTGTCCGAAACATAGAGCCGCGGCGCTGTATCGGAAATGGGGATACCCAAAGGTTCGAGGAGTTTTTTGTAAGTGATGACTATATGCTGTTCATCGACATTTTTGGGGACAGGAACAGGATCTGTCAGAAGAAGTCTGCGCCATTGCCCTGCAAAGCCAATGCGCCGCTTCACTTTTCCCTGCCAGAACCACCAAGCTGAAGAAAACGAATTCGTCAGTAAAATGCCTAGATCGTATTTGCCCGCTTCAATTTTGGCGATGATGTCGCGCAAATCTTCCCTGCGCAAAAATTCGTTTTGCGGCTTGGTGTAACAAAACAGTTCATTGATCGCCGCATCTTGTTTCAGCAAATCGCAAATCGGCTTGCGGCACATCGCAGTGATGGAAGCTTTGGGAAACGCTTTTCTCAGATCGGTTAATACAGGGGTTGCCATCACTAAATCGCCAATCCAGTTGGGCATCCTGACTAGTATATTTTGAGGATCCATAATTATTCTCCAGCTCACAAATATACTCGATCGGCATCCTAGAAACCAACGAATTTTTAAAATGATTATAATTTATTAAATAGTTACGTTTTGATATAATTAACTACTCATTATTTACAAATAAAGCAATTATGTTATTTGGAATTGGTCAATACTCTGAAGTTCAAAAAAATGTTCAAATAGCCTTAAAGACTTTTGATCGCAAGGATTCAAAAAATTCCCGTATTCAACAAATTTTTGACTCTATGGGCTGGTCGCAAAATTCCTGGTCTAACAGCCTTACATGCGGCGCCGATATGTATTTCAAAACAAAACTCGTCACCCGTGTTTTCAACGAAGAACTTTTCAAGAAAAAAATAGAATCGCTCCCCAGCTTGAGAATGCAAATAAAAAATTTTTCTGACCTTAGAATGACCAAAAAGCAAATATTTGAACACCTCTCCCAAGATCCCGCCTATTCCCTTTTCAAAAAAAGAGAGATCATATTTTTAGTTTTAAATTACGAACAATGGAGAGAAGAGCAAAAGGCCGCTTTGACACCGGTTTTGCGGGGGAAAATTATCCAACTTAAAGAGCAGCGAAAAACTCCTAAAGAGATTCTCAACGATATCGGGGACGATTCTAGATTCCTATTTTTGAAAAAGAATGAACTGCGAGAAGTGCTCTTCCAAGCATTCGATATGGAAGGTATTTTCGAACCTGCGATGTCTCTCCGAACAGCGGACCTCCAGCAAGCTGCAGCCTATTTTAAAGAAGAAACCCATTCTGTCCCTAATGCAGATGCTTGCGATTGGATTGCACGCGCAGCTCTTGCTCTTAAGATCCATCCTGAGTTCTCTTCCACATTGCCAAAACCCTTGCAAGCGCTCTTTCAAACAATCGGCAGCTCCCGCCGTCTTGATCAATACATAGCTGCACTGATCCAACATGCTTTGCAAAAATTCCAACCTCTCATGGAAGAAATCCAAGGAGAAACAATTGTTTCTCATGCCAAAAAGTTTGCTCAGAGAAATCCAAAAGCGGATGTATTGCCCAATCTAGAAGCAGATCGAAGCCGCAGCCATAAAAAAGTTCTAAAGGTCGTCTTAGATCCGAAGAAACCGATCTCTGTTGATTTCATGGACCGTAAAACCTTCCTCAAGCAAATAAAATCTCTGGCCGCATACCTCAATCCACATCAGCCAGAGCTTGTTTTTATCCTGCAGCAGCTTGTGATGAATGAACAATATGGAAGGCCGATCGGCTTTCTCAAACAAGCTCTATGGACTCAGACACAATACCCTTATTTTTCCTGCGCCAATGGGGATCAAGACACTGTCGATCTAACTCTGACGCAAAAATCTCCAGATGAGCTCGAAGCGCGTTATTCTTTCCGTGCGCACATCACAGATCCAAAGCACATGTATCATCAAGATTTCGATGAAAGACATCTTGGCGGCGAAGTGCGTCTTGACTCTTCCTACATTCTCAAACGGAATACAGCAACTCGTGAATTCGAAGTGCAAGGCCCAATCATCGATCCCCCCACATTCTCTTTTGATAAGTAATTCTGGTTCAGGTAAAACGATCCCTGATGGGGCAGGATAAAAAACAGCTGATTCTTGGAATCGATCCCGGAACCCGTATCAGTGGAT
>CAZXVU010000041.1:0-16494 GCA_964644465.1 uncultured bacterium | reverse complement strand
CAACAAAATTGAAGTGATGAAGAACTACAAATTTTGCATCTGCTATGAAAATACGAAAGATATAAAGGGGTATATTACCGAGAAGATCTTCGATTGCTTCACGGCGGGTGTTGTGCCGGTCTATTGGGGGGCAAGCAATGTGTCAGATTACATTCCCGAGGGGGCTTTCATCGATCGGAGGAAATTCAAAGATGAGCAAGAGCTTTATGATTTTCTAAAATCGGTGAGTGAGCAAGAATATCAGCAATATTTGGAAAAGGCTGGAGAATTTCTTCAGAGTGAAATGGCCAAGCGCTTTACAGATGAACAATTCGTTCACGATTTCATGACCATATTAGAATAGGAATTTTCTATGAGCATTTCAGATTGCATGCTATCGATGATCCGATGTTGTTGCGGAGGATACGAGACTCCGGGTTCAGAAACCAGAAATATGAGATCTCCGCCTCCAGAAGAACCCGCCCCAATTGAAATGGACCAAAACAAAGGCGGACCTTCTAGCGCTTCAGCTCCTTCTCCTGGAGAAGAAGTTGTCGGGGGAGTATATAAAAGAACCTCTCCATTTCAAGCTCTAGTTGATGACGATGAAGGAGAAATCTTATGCGTGATGCAAATCCATGAGCGAGAAAAGCCGCGTTCATCGAATTGAAGGGATTTTATTGAGCTGTGGCTAAAACTAGATCCACCATTTTTAGTTCTGGAAAAATCGAGTTGATTTTATCAGGCGTGAGTTGATCAGGTTCGATTTTAAGCACTTCTTCAATCCGATCCAAACGGAATTCTTGAACGTGCTCTAGGTCGATTCCAGGAACGTCATGTCCCTGAATTTGTTCATCCGGAACTAGATCATTTACAGTACGACCTTGGGCTGCTAACATCTGATGTAGTTGTTCCTGAGTAACGATTCCATCGAGAAGAGGATCGAACGGCTTGTTGAATTCTGAGACGAACCATTGCTTAATTTCATCCAGAGTTAGGCCATCTTTAGTAGTCCCGAGTCCCACATATTTTTTCCCGCCGATATAAATCATATTGATTCCTGGAAAGAGGCCGTAAGGATGCTTCGAGGAGTAAAATCTGTTGTTGTTGATCATTGCGAAATTCCCTTTTCTGACTTGAAAGACGAGTTTCCCGGTGCCGACTTGATTCGTCTTTTCGACAAACTGGAGAAATACGTCCAAAGGATCCGGTTGCGGATAGACGAGGACAAGGCGTCCTTTGAAAATTTTGTCATAGCGCTCTTTTCCGAGGAGATCGCGCAAGGCTTTATGATAGGCGAGATTGCAGGTGATACCGCAGTCGGCAATGGTAGGCCCTTTGATGGCTGCGTCGAGGGCATCGCTGGCAGATACGTCGGGTTTTACGATCCAAAATATCGATTTTTTCCCCACGCGTTTGAAATATTTTGCGGGAGCATAACCCAAATCGAGCAGCTTTTGCTCGCTCGGCTCAATTTGGCCGTTTGTTTTCTTGAGAAGCTGTAAGTATTCAGGGGGATACCAGACTCCCCCTTTTAGAGCTATTTTCGCTTGGGAAGAATCAAATTGCTTTGGATCCAATTGGGCAACGCGGGCGATGTGATCGGCAGCGATCGATTGGATGGCATCGATAGCCAGGCTGGCCAATCGTTCTTGGATCTCTTGCCGGGATTGGGGGATTTTGGGAGCTGAACTAGATACTTCTGAAGCCATAATTATGTAATATTACTGTTGGTAATTTGCGCGAGGGTTTATTTCGGAGGATGTGCTCTTCTCCAAGCCACAAGAGCATCAAAAGAGAGGTCTTCCAGCTTAGTATTTAGAACTTTCTCCACCATATCCAAATTGAAATCTTGGATGAAATCTGGATCCATTCCAGGAACGTCTTTCGCTTGTATTTGTTGTCCATTATCTTTGGAATCTTCTTTAGGAATAATTCCATCGGAAAGAGGGGCTTTGTTGAATTCCTTGGCTAACAGTTCTTTAATTTCAGGTTCAGTCAATCCGTTTTCAGAGGTTCCGAGTCCAACATATCTGTTATCTCCGATACAGCACATATTGAAGCTTCCCCAAAGACCGCGAGGATGCTTCTTCGCGTAAGCTTCGACGTTATTGAACCCTACGAGGGTTCCTTTGCCGATTTTATTGACTCTTACCGACCGGGTGAATAAACCCATGGGATCGGGAATCGTTGGATCCGCAACCAAGAAAAGACGGCCATTGAAAATTTTGTTGTAGCGATCTGGGCCTATTGCATTGAGCAGGGATTTGTGAAGTGCGAGAGTGCAGGCAATACCGCAGTCAACAAGGGTAGGTCCCATGATGGCCGCTTCGAGCGCCACATTGGCAGGTACATCGGGTTTTATGATCCAGTAGATTCTATCTTTCATGGCTCTTTGGAAAAATTTCTTAGGTGCAGATCCGCAGACTGGCAATCCTAGGTATTCATTTGGGATTGCGCCTTTTTCTCTCTTCATACGCCCCAGGTAGTCTTCAGGATATTGTACTCCCTTTCCTAATAGGTTATTGGCTGCAATCATTTTCATCGTTTCGACTGTTTTGTCGGCCAATGTTTGTCGAAGTTCTTGTCGACTTTGAGGGATTTTGGGAGCTGAACTTGATACTGCTGAAGACGCCATAATTTAATTAAATCCTGTAAATTTTAAATTATTATATAATAAATGATTATTTAATTAAAGATTAAAAATATTACTTTACTATGCAAAAGCCGTCATCGTAGATGGGGCCTTCTTTGCCGATGGGGAGCTTGTTTTCGAAGAAGCGGCGGTAGACTGAGAGGCCCTGGGCGGCTGTCTGGATGCAATAGAAGCAGTTGCTGACCCATTCAGAGCCTTTAATGGTGCCTGTTTCACGATTGAGCTGGAAGCGGGAGGTGATTTTGCGGCGCCAATACTCGGGTTCTCCAAAGAGGAGGACGGGATTGGCAGGGGCGCCTCCCGTCTTGCGGCGTACTTCTTCGAGAGTATATTCGAAGTCCATGCCGATGCCGCCGGGAAGAAAAATGGGGAAATCGAGATAGAATTCCGCTTGCCGCTCCACAAGCCGGTCGAGGCGGTAGGTCATTTTCGCATCGATGTGGGGATTTTGTTTTTGTTCATTGACGACGCTTCTTTCTGTCCCTCGGAAATCGACGATATTGGCGCAGGAGAGAATCCCAACAGACTTTGCAACGCGGTTGCCCACTTCCATAGCTCCGGGACCGCCGCCGGTGAGGAGGGATATTGGAGTTCCTTTGCACAGGAGGGGATGGGTGACTTGGTCGCGCATGGCGAGGATTCCTTCGAGAAGAGATTGGAGTTCTTTCTCGAAATTCCCTTCGATGAGATTTGATCCGTAGACGCCGAAGACAGTCGATTTGCGAAAATCTTCGACCATGGGAAGGGGAACGAAGAGCCCTGCTTCTTTGTCGGGTTTCAAAGTGTATTGGAGGATCTTGCCGCTGCTATCGTCGACCCAAAAGACAGGAATACCGAATTTGGCGAGATCGAGGAGCATTGCCCGGTCTTCATTGGAGAAGAATCCATTGTGGGAACAAGAAGGATATTGGAAATAGATCCGCTTTAAGCACCGCTGCACTTCATCGTTGAGGAGCATTCTCTTTAAGAGCGGCGTAGGAAAATGGCGCGTGAGAAGAACTCCTTGCGAAGTGATCAGGCCGTTCTCAATTGCCTTCAAGAAAGGGAACGCGGGTTGGTACTCAATATACTTCTCCACGACCATTGCCTGGCGGGAAGGGTGTGAAAGTCCAGGAAATTCATGTTTGAATGTTTCGCGGAGGATCCAATCTTTTTCAGTAAGGTGCTTGAGTTGGTTCCCTTTCACGACGAACGTTGCGGCGAGCTGGCTTTTTGAACCAGGAGCTGTGGCAATTGCTTCGAATAGATTTTTGGGATGATCGAGGGCGGAAATGAGTTGATCGCTGTCGGAAAAGAATACATGTTCCCGGTACGGTTCGAGAGTATAGAACTCAAGAGGGATATCGTCGATGATCTGATTGCTGTTGCCATAGAGCTCATAGATATCTCCTGAGGCCGAAGTGTCGGGCTGCAGAACATTTGCCGATGCATGATGAAAGCCTTGCGGAAGCAAATAATCGACAACGCGGCCATAAACGGTGCGGATATGAAGAGGCGCAGTTCGGACTAAAAGAACTTCATTTTCACGAACAATGCGGGGGACTCCTTTTTGCCAATCGTGATGCAGATGTAAAAGCTGTCTTGTTTGAGAGATATTCTTCAGCAATGCTTTTCCGAGCGTAGGAAGAAAACCGTAGATCGAGGTATCGTATGTGAGTATTCCATCGCGCAGGGAGAGAAACGCGACTGTGCGTCCATCGATTTTTTCTAAAATCAAAGCGCCGCTCCCTTCGAGGCCTAATGAAAGGAGGGGGCGTCCTTTTCGATCCGATCTTCCGAACATCCTCATGAGATAATCAGGATCGCGGACGCGGCGCCGTTCATCTGCAGCGAAGAGTTTGCCAATGAATGCTCCGACTTTGATCTCATCGAGCATGGCCTCGCCCAAATGGCCCATTGGAGTGAGCTCAACCTTTACGTGGGCAGTTTGATGTTTCTGATCGAAATGATATTCTTTGCCAATTCCATTGATCCCTAATTGGGCCAAAGTGCTCTTTAGATTGAAATAGACCAGCTGCGGTTCGATCTGATAGCCGACAAAAACAGGGGAGATCTCTTCGATTTTTACTGTAGCAAGGCGCCGTTTTTTCCCGATGGGGCTGATCTCTGTGATTTTGCCATCAGGAGTGACCAGGTCATAATGATGTGGGACAAGATACTCTTCCATAAGTTCGGTATAACCTAATATCCCTTACCTTTTTCGTAGCGGCCCATGAGCTGGCATTGAGCGATCGTGTGGCCGTGCATCGCTTTCTCCACTTCTTTTTTTGTAGCTCCCGGAGGAAGTTCTAACAGTTTGTCGAGGGCGTAAAGTTTAAAAAAGTAACGGTGTTCGCGGTCTGGAGGGCAAGGGCCGATATATTGATTTTTTCCGGCTGTGTTCTTTCCTTGTACTCCAGGAGGTGTTGAATGTTCCCCAATTTTATGGGTATTTGGAGGCATATTGAAGACGACCCAATGGTCGTACATTCCTTCGGGGCGTAGGCTTTTGGGCACATCGGGGTCGTCCATGATCAGGACGAGGCATTTGGCTTGTGGGGGGGCTCCACTGATTTCAAGGGGAGGATTGATATTCTTCCCTTCGCAGGTATACACCGAGGGGATGATCCCTCCCTCTTTGAATGCTGCAGTGGTAAGTTTCATAGAAAGGCCTCCCTTTTAAGCTCAGAATAGGCAGCCTAGGAATTAAAATAAAGAATTGTCGTTATTGATTGTTGATTGTTAGTTATTTGCTTTGTATAATTGTGGTTTATTTAAATTAATTGTATTTGGTATAATTATTTATATGAAATGTCTTATTAATTGTTTACACTACTGTCAGAGTCAGCGCGTTGTTGGGCTTTCCAATGAGCAAATCCAAATTTTGTTCAATAAGGAAAACGATGACGATCTAAAGTCCTGTCTCGTACGAACTCCAAAATCTTGCCTTGGTAAAACGGCGAAATGTTTTGCCTATTTCCTTTCCTGCGGTGTGGTGTATCTTGTAAAATCGTTTAGGGAAGATAAGATATTAGCAAAACATAGAATCGTCACAGAGACTTTTGGACCCAATTATTTGAGCCGCTCTAGGGCAGCTCCATCTCTTCAGTCAATCCATTTGTGAGAGACTGAGACTTTACGCAAAATCTTTTTCGAGATAAACTTCCTCGGTTTAACCTAAAATTATCATGCACTCCTCGATCATTCCTAGAAGTTTCGGCGCCCACGACGGTTCGTTCCACGCGGATGAAGTGACAGCTTGCTCGCTGCTCCTGTTATTCGATCGGATCGACAGAGATAAAATACATCGCACGCGCGATCAGAAAGTTTTAGACAAATGCGATTATGTCTGCGATGTCGGAGGCGTTTACAATCCTGAAAAAAGGCGCTTTGACCATCACCAGGTGGATTACAAAGGCCCCATGAGCAGCGCTGGAATGGTCCTTTTATATTTGAAAGATCGCGGAGTCATCGACCCTCACCTCTATGAATATTACAATCGGGCCATCGTTTGGGGCGTCGATGCGCATGATAATGGGGTTGCCAAACTGGAACCGGGGACGACTTCCTTTTCTCAAGTCATTTCCAATTTTTTACCCATTGAATACGATGTAAGCTCTGAAGTGATGAATAAAGCATTTTTTCAGGCTGTCGATTTTGCAATGGGGCATCTCGATCGCCTCCGGAAGCGGCAGCAATACACGGCCGAATGCCGCGCGATTGTGAAAAAAATGATGATCGAAGGAACAACGGCGCTGATTTTCGAAGAGTCGCTTCCTTGGATGGAGAATTTTTTCGAGCTGGGAGGAGAAGTTCATCCTGCGCAATTCGTCATTATGCCTTCGGGCAAGCATTGGAAACTGCGGGGGATCCCTCCGAATTTGAATGAGCGGATGAAAGTCCGTATTCCTTTACCTGAAAAATGGGCTGGATTGCATGAGAATGACTTGAAAAAGATCAGCGGAATCCAAGGGGCTGTTTTTTGCCACAAGGGTCGCTTCATCTCCATTTGGGAAACGAAAGAAGACGCTCTGAAAGCCCTGCATATTGCACTACAAACCCGATAAGCAAATGGGAAATATTTCCTAAAGGACATAAAAAGTCCATCTCTTCGTTGCCCTGCATCGACAACCCTTTTGGGGTTGCCTGCTTCGTGCGCCTTGATATGAACATTTTCTGTTTACCTTTATGAAACATCTCTATTTGCCTATCGGATTAAAAAAAAGAGGGATAAATGTCTACTGTGTTTGGATTGATCATTAAAGGAAAACTTCCCGCAAAGAAGGTCTTTGAGAATGAAAGGATCTTGGCCATCGAGGATCTGCATCCTGTAGCCCCTGTCCATATTTTGATCATGCCAAAGAAAGAGATCGCAAATATCCAGAGCATCGAGCCCCACGATCTTCCTCTCATTGCCGAAATCATCGAAGTAGCGCAGAAGATTGCGGAAGAAAAGGAAATCACCGACGGCTATCGCCTGTTGACTAACAATGGGCCAGACTCAGGGCAGACGATTTTCCATCTCCACTTTCATCTGATCGGCGGCCGTGTTCTAGGCAGGATGGCTTAAGAAGAGAATTCCAATATTTTTGTCTTTTGCTTTCAGATTTTTGCAAGATTTCAACGATGGGATCTTTAGGATCGAGCGAATCAGAAGATGTTTCTAGATGGACCCCGCTTAGGATAGCTTTCCCTTTTCCTATCGGGCATTCGAGAATGGCTGGAGGATGTCCCTCTAGATCGAGATAGCGGGCAAGGATGCGAACTTTTGAGAAATCTCCACTAAAATAACAGCCCCCATTAAAATAGACATCGAAAACGCCCAAAGCTGTTTGCAGCTTGGCTGCACGGGCTCCTTTTTGGCTCCCATAATCAAATGTTCCTTTTCCATACGCGGGGCCGACAGCGCTCCCGGGAAAGAAAGCAAGCTCGCGCTCTTCATAGACTTCTAAAGATTGACCTCGATCGAAATCAACAACCTGGCAGCCATAATAGGCGCCTGCGCAGATGCCCATATAAGTTCCGCCTCTTTCGACAAAAGAGCGGATCTTGGCGTTGCCTTTTCCTTGCAAGGCTGCATGATACGGTTTGTCGCGTCCTCCGGGCATGATCAGAAGATCGAATGTTTGATCCCAATCGGTATTGATCAATTGTTCAGGATCAAGCCGTTGGCCGTCAAAAGGAAAAAAAGTTCCGACGCCAGGACCATCATAAATAGCAATTCTTTGAACCATATCGCGATTTATTATATCTGAAAGGTATGGCATATAGGAACACAAACAACCTCAAGAATCGGTTTCTGCCAAGCCCTTGCCCCAAAGACGATGCGTCTTCGGGGACCCCCAAGGGTTGCGTCGGACAGCCACTGAATTTGAACCCTCCTGCATCGCTAAACTTTATAAGTTTAGCTGCTTCGGAGTCTGCTACGCATGATTCAAATTCAGGGCGCCTCCTCGGCATATTCCCGATTCTTGAGGTTGTTTGTATTCAGGAAGGTCTATGCGCTGGCATTTTATTTTAGCTTTTGCGGCTCCCGTATTGAGTTTTGCTCTCTCTGAGGAAGAGGGGGTGAGAAGGGTACAGGCACATCTATTGATCGAGGATTCTCGATCGGCATTGGATGAGGCTAAAAGCCTCTATGACCAATATCCTGATTCGATTCCTGCAGGGACAGCGTTCCTGGAGGCATTGACGGCGAATGGGTTGGAAGAGCCTGCCCTCCAACTTTGGACGCGCCTCACTGCAAAACAGCCCGATCTTCTCTTCGATAGGCATCTATTGGAAGAGCTTTCTTGGGGGGTTTTAAAAAAAGGGCTTGAATCGACTCAGTATGGAGTGCGGCTTGCCTCTTTAATAGGTTCATTTTTGACGCGCGATGTACGGGCCGTGCCGATTTTAAAAAAGATGATGCGCGATTCCAATGCGGTCATCCGCTCCGTGGCCGCGCAAATGTCCTCCCAGTATCGGGACGCTCCCTTGAAAGATGAAATTGCCCGCTTGATGAATGAAGAAAAAGTGTGGGTGGTGAGGCTAGAAGCTATTAAAGCTGCGGGAATGCTCCGGATGAAGGAGATGGCCCCGAAGCTAAAGGCGTTGGTCCAATCAGAAAAAACGACGTATGAAGAACGGCAATTGGCCATTGTCTCGCTGCTAGAAATTACAGATAAAGTATCTTTGCCGGAACTCGCCTCTTTTGCGAGGAGCAACCGCGCAGGTTTAAGGCATCTGGCTTGTTCCATCGCTGCCCATTTTCGAGTCGAAGAAGCTCTCGATGATATTAAGAGATTGATCCAAGATACCCATCCCGATGTGCGGATAGCTGCAATCGACGCCTTTGGATTGTGTTATCGAGAAAAAGTGTCTCTCGAAGAAGCAAAAGAGATCCTCTCGGGACCGTTGAAAGATACGAACCCCGCAGTTGCCATCACTGCAGGGTGGGCGGCTGTGATTGTTGATCCAGCTTTTGGCGAACCGTATCTAGCAAAGTGGCTGGAGGATTTATTGCCTGAAAACCGGCGCATCGCTGCAGCGGCTCTTGCCGCGACGGGAAGCCGGGGCGTAACTCTTGCGGTAAAAACAGTGCGGGAGAGCCAAGATCCGTATGTGAGGGCAAATCTTGCATTAGGATTGCTTGGCCAGAGAATCGAAGTCACCGAATGCTGCGATATCATCTACGATTTTTTCATGAACGAAAAACGGATGTGGATGTGGGATCCCCGTCCCAATCCGCTCTTTCAAGTCCTTGCTCCTAGCCAAGTGCGCCATGTCGATCAGATTCCCAATTATCCCGAGGCCATCGATCAGATGACGCGGCTGAACTTGATCTCTCTCTTAGCTCTTGTTGAAGATCCGCGAGCTCTGCCAGCTTTGAAGACATTTTTGCTGAGAAAAAATTGGGGCATTACGGGAGTGGCCGCTGCGACATTGCTGCAAGAAGGCGACGAAACATCCCTTGAAGTGGTCAGACAGCTCCTCGACGATCCAGATCCAAACATCAAGCTGCAAGCTTGTCTTGTTCTGGCGATGCTGGGTAGAGATGATTCTGTCCTCAAGGAGCTACAAGGCGCTTATCTTTCCGCCGATCACGATAAAAAGTTACATATCTTAGAGGCGATGGGGCGTATTGGAAATGGGACCTCTTATAGTTTTCTGACGGGAGTCTTCAAAGAGCCGTTTCCGATTTTACGAGTGGCCGCCGCAGCTGCTTTGATACAAAGCTTGAACCGATGAAAGAAAAAAAGATTGAAGAAGCCAGAAAGTATCTCCAAGAAATGCACGCCGATGGGTGGCTTCTCTATGACTTTCATCGAAATAATGAATTGGCCCACAACTTTCTGGAAATTCCCCAAAGCGAGATGCTGACACGCCGATTTTTTTATTGGATCCCCCTGAAGGGAGAACCTGTGAAAATTGTCCATGCAATTGAGCCTTACGTCCTCGATTCATGGCCGGGAAAAAAAGAGATCTATCTATCTTGGCAATCGCTAGAAAAGGAAATCGGTTCGATTTTAAAGGGACAAAAAAAAATCGCGATGGAATATTCCCCCAGGAATGCAATCCCTTACGTCTCTAAAGTCGATGCTGGGACGATGGATTTAATCCGATCTTTTGGGGTCGAAGTGGTTAGTTCCGGAGAATTTCTCCCCCATTTTACTGCGGTCATTGATGAGAAACAGGGGCAAAGCCATATACGGGCAGGCAAAGCAGTTGATCGGATAGTCAATGATACATGGAAGTGGATTGGAGAGCATCTCAAGCAAGGAAAAAAAATCACCGAATACGACATTCAGCAAAAGATTGCTTCTGATTTTACAAAAAACCATCTCATGACTGATCACGATCCGATTGTTGGCTTTAATGCCCACAGCGCAGACCCCCACTACATTCCCCAAAAAGAGGGCTCTAGCATTCTCAAGAAAGGGGATTGGGTTTTAATCGATCTCTGGGCCAAAGAAAAAGATCCGAGGGCTGTTTTTGGAGATATCACACGGGTTGGCGTCGCGGCTGAACGTCCCACGGCGCGCCAGCAAGAAATTTATCAGATTGTCCGCAACGCCCAAAAAGCGGCGACCGATCTCATCAGAAATCGCTTTGAGCAGAAAAAGCGGATCGAAGGTTGGGAAGCGGACGATGCCGCTCGCAATGTGATCCGCAAAGCGGGATATGCTGATTATTTTTCCCACAGAACGGGGCATAGTATCGAAATTAGCCTGCACGGCAGCGGCACTCACATCGACAATCTTGAAATGCATGATGTGCGGCCCATCTTGCCAGGCACCTGTTTCTCCATCGAGCCAGGGATCTACTTTTCTGGAGATTTTGGAGTCAGGTTAGAATATGACCTCTACGTCCATAAAGATGGCAAAGTAGAGATCGTAGGCGGAGAGCAGAACGAGATCGTCTGTTTGCTTTAACCAGCTTGAACAGCAGCAGGTTGTTCTAAACCAAAGATAAAGCGAGTAATCCGGTCCAGTGCATTTTGATTTGTACCCTCAACGCGGTAATTCATGAGAGGGGAGTTATGGTGGCCGTTCCTCTGATTTGTGTAAAAAAGCTCTGGCAAAGATTCTAGAACAATGATTTCGTGGGCGACATCTTCCACTTTTTGCGCGAGAGAGGCAGGTTCTGGAATCACACTATCGCCCGGATGATAGGCAACCATTGTAGGCCCAGGTATTTTTCTGAAAGGGGCTACTGCTTCTAAATGATACCCTTGTTTTTTTACGGTCCAAGCGAGAAATTTCGCGATTTTTTTGATGTTCATTCTTTCGCCATGAGCATGAATGATATCTTCGGAAGAAGAAAGGGAACGAATGTTGGCATTTCTATTTGTTAGGAGTGGATCGAGAGCATGGGTATTGACTGCAACGGCTCCGCCTAAAGAAGAACCTAGAAAACGGATCTGCTCTGAAGGAGTTTGAGTTTGCACCCACTGTAGAATGGAAGAGCCATCGACAATCAAGTCGTCTGTTCTATTGAAAGAACCCATAGAATCTCCGACGGATCGATAATCGAAAAAGACGAAATTGCAGACATATCCATGTGCCATTGCAGCGGCGATTAGCCATAGATACCCATTTTGTTTGGCTAAAGTCCCGTTCGGCTGAGGACAGATGATTGTGGGAGTATTTTCATTTCCATTTCTGTGTCTGATAAAAGTAGCATCCAAAGCAGCCCCGTCGGGAGTGAGGACGATTTGAGGTTCCGCTTTGAAGTTCGCCCTCAACTGTTGAACGCCGGGATCTTCAGTGGGTTGATTCCATATCTGATTGTGAATCTGTTTTGCTTCAAGCTTGATCTCTTCAGAATAATAAGCTGCTGGAAGAATGAAGCGAGTGGCGAGCTTGCCTATTGCATAGCCGATGAGTCGGATAATGCCGATAATCGGGATGAGGACCGAAATGATATCCCAAACCACTCGGGCAATTTTTTGGAGCAGCGTCTTTTCGGGATTTAAATGGCGGTTTGTTTCATTCCATGCAGCTTTGAAAATATGAGCTGTAGGAATTGGATGTATAGCATTCATGCAATGGCCTCAATTTGTGCTGCGGCAGGCGGCAGAATGAAATCTGCGATTGCATCATCAGCGGTTTGTCCCGGATTGGCCATGTAATGCGCCAAAGGTTCAAAATGGTGGTCGACGTTTCTATCTTCGGCTTCTTCTATTTGTTCTGGAGTTTGATAGAGCTCAATCGATTGGAAGACTCGATTTGTTTTCAACATCGCTTGATGCGCGCTGGCGGGATAGGGGATTGTTGGATCAATTTTATGGACCACGAAGAGTGATTCTCCCTGGATCTCTTCGAGTGGCACCTCGAGTCCAAAACCTTGGCTTCTCACAGTGCAAGGAATCCAAAATAATAAAGGCCACAATGGCCACAACCATTTAATGATTTGATGTTTGATCACTTCTTCAATCGATTTAAACGAGCGCTCGCTTACATATCGGCCAGTGAATTCAGGAAGTTTTGCTTTAACAGTTCCAGAAACCCCTCCCCCGATGGACCATCCATACCATCGCAATTTCTGAGGAGGAACGTGGAGGTTGTCCCGAACGAATTGGACCATCGATTCTTGGTCGATCAACAAATCATTTGTCCTCTTGATATCTCCACGAGATAGGCTCACGCCTCGATAGTCGAAAACGACAAAGTTGCAGAGGGAATTTCGTTCGACCGCTTTTTCGATCAGCCAAGAATAGACCCCCTGTTCCGTGAAAGAAGCATTCGATTGCGAAAAGAGGAGCGTGTCGGTATTTTCGTTGGCTAAACGGTGTTTGAAATAGTAGGCATTCAGCCTGACGCCATCGGGTGTGAAGATGTGATGGCGCTGCACTTCATATTGATTTCGGAATGATTCGTTATACTCTCTAATAGGACCGAAGCAGCCAGCGTTGAATGCCTTGATGATCCGGCGCTGTATTTGGAAAGGATAGAACCAAGCTGAGGGAAGAACGAATTTTTTTGCAATCGCTCCACAAACCCATCCAATCAATCTGGCGATAGCGATGATTGGGATGATGATGGAAATGATATTCCAAACAACGCGCCACACTTTTTGCGCAAGCGTCGGTTCCATTTTTAGAAATTGCCGGTTCGTGTCATTCCATTGAGCATGAAATGATGGAATGGCAGCCGGAGCTATCGCCATAAAACCCCAAGCTTATACGAGCACTGCGGGAAGAAAGAGCTTCTGGCGCAGGGCTTGAGGATCCATCTCAACTTGATCAATTTCAGTGAGAGTAATAGGAGCTCTCAGCTCATCATTGAAAGTAAAGTAGGCATCTTCTTGGTCGAATTGACGGTCGAATAATCTCTGATCAAAGTGTTTCACAGAAAATGTACCAAATTCGTCAACATTTCTATATTGGAGGTACGGTTGAGAAATGATTTGCAACATCAATGCAGCTTTTAATGCATGAGGAATTGCATCCGATTCATGGCGTTCCCATCCAAGTCGACGTGCATTCAGTCTGATTCCTGGTTCAGGAGTATTATTTGCAAAGCCTTCTTTTGCTTTGGTTTCGAATTCAACGGCCTGTTTGCTGTTGAAATTGTATCGGGCAATTAAGGGGAGAAGCGCGCAAAGAGGCTCTTGGGGATTGATCATGCGAAGAGCATCGAGAGGGAGTTGATCCTGATTCAGACCTTTTTCTGCGAAGAATTGTTCAATTTCAGGAGTTTTCCAATTAGCGATCAATTTCAGTTCATCAGCTACGCCTTTCTCAATGAGGTGTTTTTCCGCGTAACCATTGGCCAGTGATTTTAATTTTGAAGCGCCCATAGCGAGGAAGGGGGTTGCGATGGCAAGGCCAACAAGAATGAATGGAAGAGTGCCGGTTAGAGTCCCAATTCCAAGAGAAACGACTAGAACCGCGCCAACGATAGCGACGATCGCAACAGTAGTGATGACTGCAAGCGTATTTAAAGCTAGAGCTTTACAGCGCAGCTGCTTTGCATTTTTCTCTGGAACTTCAGAGAGATAAGGATTTAATTGAATAGGGGCTGCCGCATTGCCGGCTGGGACGATATTAGCCATAACCACTCCTTTTTATTTTTGCCCAAGCTTATAAGCTATTTTGATTAAGATTACATCAAAAAACATTCGCGGAAATGTCTGTGTATTAAAATTTTAAGTATGTACCAAAGCTTTTAGAGCTTCTTGCTTCATCCTGAGGTGGATATGGGCAAGGCCGCTGGAGCGGTTTGGGGATAGGCTGGCAACGATTCCCAGTTCGTGCAGGAAATCGGGAGGGCATTTGAGAATGGTGTCTGGAGATTCGCCGCTATAGACAGCGATCAGGAGAGCAGCTAGGCCTGCCGAGATGAGAGCGTCGGCAGAAGCAGTGAAAATAATGGTTCCCTTTTCAAAGGTTGCGTTGAGATAAAGGGTGCTTTGGCATCCTCGAACTATCCGGTCTGGGGTCTTCCATTCCTTCGGATAGGAGGGCAGATTCTTTCCCATTTCGATCAGGGCGAGATACCTTTTTTCTGAATCGAGGGTAGTAAATATTTCTTTGATTCTTGTGACTTTCTTTTGAAAGGATTCGCTCATGACGACATTTTAACGTTAAGTGCAAATTATTTTAAAGTATCTTGTGTTTATTTGTTGGTTATATACGTGTTGTTTTATTATAATTACTGATTATGGCAGTTAATGAATCTTTAAGTATACAACATAGAGTTTTTCCCAATTCCGTTTCTGATCCGGTTATCAAGCAGTTTATGGAAGTGACTGGACGTCCCTATAACGAAAATGATTTGACTGATGGCGAAATAGAAATTTTCAATGTTTTGGACGAGGCGGCTTATGGAAATATCCACGATTTAGAATTCTATTTTTCTGAAGTTGAATGCGATCAGCCGAATAATGCGCATCGGATAGCCTCTGCGGCTTTGCAGCTTGCTCCTGCTGGTAAAATGCAGAAATTTCTTGAAATGAAACAATCCAGCTATTCTGCAAATCCATACAGAGCCATGAAAGACCAAGAACCCGCAGAATCTTCCGAATTTTCCACAAAAGTCAAGACTGTAGCCATTTGCGGAATGTTACTGATTGCAAGCGTCTATGGAATTCAGCAAGCTAAACCTCTGAAAGCTCCTCAAAAAGCGCCTGAAGCGCCAAAGCAATTGCCCCAAAGGAAAATGCAAGGACCGCTTCCCAAAGATCAATGCCATCCAGATGATGCTCCCTTTCACTTGCGGGTTACTTCAAATCACGGTCCATCTGTTAAAGTCCCATCTTCGTTGACATGGAAACAGATTTCCCAGAAAGTTTGGAATTCAGTGGCTCGAACTGTGTTTGGGTCAACCGATGCCAATGCCTTTCGTCGAGAAGGTGTTAAGGCTTTAAAGAATTGGGGAGAGTCTAGAAGTGCAGAAGAAATTGCTCGTCATCCTCAAAATGAAGAGCATGATGCTGTCTATATCCAGAAATGGCAATTGAAAGAGCAGTGTCCGAGCGACCTTACCGAATATATCGAATATCAAGCTCGCAATGGATATTTTAATGGATTAAATCCCAAAGTCTTAAGTCCTCTATTGGGCGATCGTCCCGACATGTCTGATGGGAGTACGAGGGGGCTCTATAAAATACTTGATAAACACATTCCTTTAGCGGTCCAAAAAATTCACAAAAAGGGTGGAAATTGTTTGGATAGATCGATGGTTGCTTCTACGATCCGTTCGAACGCAAGAGAATATTCGCGTCAAAGAATGGCCGATCGAAATCAGGTCAAAATTCTTCAGGATAGAGATTTAAGGGTTCACGGAACAGACGTTCTTGATCCTTCCTATGTGATTGGAAAATATGCAGATGCAAATATGACAAAAACCTGCAATTCGATCGCAAAAGCGGCCCAAGAAACGAATTGGGTCTATACTCTGCTCTCTAAGATTTTCTAATTCCTAAAAATTTTAAAAATTTTTGTTTGTGAACGGGTGTTTGAAATTTGTGGGATGAAGTTTATTGACATAAATCACCTAAATATAGTTTCATAATATACATTTCCGAGCCAAAAACCCTATGTCGAAAGAAGAAACGATCAAGATGGACGGCAAAGTTGAAGAACTTTTGCCGAATATGAACTTCAGCGTTCTGCTGGAAAATGGGATGCGCGTCATCGCTCACCTGAGCGGCAAAATGAGAATGCGCAATATCCGTGTCTATGCAGGGGACGTTGTAACTGTAGAAATGTCGCCTTATGATTTGACGAAGGCGAGAATCGTATATCGTCAAAAATAATTTTAGCGATTTGGCTCGAAAAGGATTGATTTTATTAGCCCTAGTACCTTAAGCTTTCATGCTTTTGAATGACTTTCACAGCAAACGCCCAGGTAGCTCAGTGGTAGAGCACATGCATGGTAAGCATGTGGTCGTAG
>CAZXVU010000040.1:9637-16654 GCA_964644465.1 uncultured bacterium | reverse complement strand
ATTCAAGATCCCCTTCCCGATTATGAGAAGGAGCGGATCGCAGATACATGGCTGAGCAAATTGGGATTTACGGGTGAAGAACCCTCCGCGTCTCTTCTCTCCGGCGGCTGGAAAAAACGGCTCGCCCTTGCGAAAGAAATGATCAACTCCCCCGATTTGCTCCTCCTCGATGAACCGACGAACCACCTCGATCTTGAAGGGATTCTTTGGCTCGAAAAATTCCTCTCTCGGGAAGCCCCCACCTATCTTCTCGTGAGCCACGACCGCTACTTCCTCCAAAACACAACAAACAGAATTGTGGAGATCGACCCCGTCTATCCGAAAGGAATTTTTGCGATCGAAGGGACCTATTCCAATTTTCTCTCTAAAAAAGGGAGTTTCTTAGAGGGGCAGATCCAGCAAGAGCGCTCCATCGCTTCTAAAGCCCGCCGCGAATCGGAATGGCTCGGAAGATCGGCGAAGGCGCGCACGACCAAATCGCAATCGCGTATTGATGAAGCGGAAGAAATTCTCGACGAGCTCTCTCAAATCCAAAAGCGGAACCGCCCCAAAAAAGCGGATATCGACTTTGCAGCGACCGAGCGGGAGACAAGAAAACTCCTCGTCGCTAAAAATATTTCCAAAGAAATCGGCGGACGCACTCTCTTCCGCCATCTCGATTTCACCCTCTCTCCAAATACGCGCATTGGCCTCATGGGACCGAACGGATCGGGAAAAACAACGCTTCTCCGCCTTCTCGCAGGAGAAATCGCGCCCGATCAAGGGACGATCAAAAAAGCAGACGGTCTCCAAATCGTCTATTTCGATCAGCACCGCGCGCAATTACCTTCTCACATTACTCTAAGGGAAGCCCTCTCGCCCAAAGGCGACTTCGTCACTTTCCGCGGCCATCCCATCCATGTCAACGGCTGGTGCAAACGATTTCTCTTTTCTCCAGATCTTCTCGACATGCCCATTTCCAATCTTTCTGGAGGCGAAAGGGCCCGTATTTCCATTGCCCATCTCATGCTCCAGCCAGCGGACCTTCTCCTCCTCGACGAGCCGACGAACGATCTCGATATCCCCACTTTAGAAACCTTGGAAGAAAGCCTGATCGACTTCCCCGGCGCTCTTGTCCTGATCACTCACGACCGATGCATGCTCGACCGGATCTGCAATTCGGTTCTCGCTTTTGGCGATCCGGAGCGCACTGAAATTTTTGCCGACTTTAGCCAATGGGAAGCCTCTCAAAAAAAAGGCGCTTCCGAAAAGTCCAAATCGGAAGAGAAAAAAGCCGCTCCCGTTAAGGCCAAACTCTCCTATTTGGAAAAAAAGGAATATGAGCAGATCGAAGGGACTCTCGCAAAACTCGAAGAAGAGATCAAGCAGTTGAACCATCTTCTGGAACAACCTGAAATCGCCCAAGATGCTAAAAAGCTCTCGGAAGTCTGCAACGCCATCGGCCTCGCAGAAACCCAGGTCGAGAGACTCTATCTCCGTTGGGAAGAACTCGACAAAAAAGCAGGGGCTTGAAAAAGCCCCCTAAGACTTAATAAGAAAGAACTTTCATTGACTGAATAGAATATTCGCTTGGGGTATCTGCATCGAGGCTTACGATGATCTCGTTATGCCCTTCTTGAAGAAACTTTGCGATATCAAAGCGGTCGCGGACAAAATCTTCATTTTTCGGCTCAAATGCTTGAGCCACGATTTGCCCATTGACAACCACGCTGATTTTAGCAAACGCAACATCGTCTCTGGAAACGTGATTGAGCTCTAAAGTATAAGGGCGATCTTCGTTTTTATTTAGATCCAAATCCATTTGAATCAAACTTTCACCTGGCTGGAACATTTTCCAGCTGTGTCCGCAAGTTTCATTAAAAACAGTTCCTTCTAAAGAGAGTTGGGCATTTGTAATAGCTGGTTCCACATTCATGAACTCAACGCCGGAAAGTGTATTGACTCTCAAGCATTTTTTTTCTTGCACTTGTTGGCAAGAAGCGGTTTCAGAAGCATTCACAGAAACAGTTCCTAGAATTAAACAAGCAAATAAAGTAGATATCGTTTTCATTGTTTTCTCCTTGTTAGGACACCGAAGATCCTATTCGAGAGATGTAAATAATTGAAACTCAATAATATTATTGTCAGAAAAGGAATATTTATAAATATGAAAAAACTCTGTATTTGCGCACTTTTCTTTTTTCTGCCAGCATATTGTGCTTTAGAGGGAACAATGCTGATTGCTGTTGGAACTACGAATCGAGCGAAAGTCGAAGCCGTTCAAGAACTCATCTTAGACTATCCCAATCTTGCGAGTGCAGAGATTGTTTCTGTTCCTGTTTCATCGGAAATATCCGATCAGCCTTTGACTCTTGCAGAGACCATTCAAGGGGCCAAGAATCGAGCCAGAAATGCTTTTACTGAATGTGGAAACTGCCAATACGGGATAGGCATCGAAAGCGGTCTTATCGAAGCGCCTGGCACCCAAACAGGTTATATGAATATTTCTGCGTGTTGTATTTACGACGGAACTGATTCTTTTATCGGGCTTTCCACTGCCTTCGAAATCCCTCCCCATGTCTTGGAATATGTCCTCAAGGAAAAATGCAACTTAAGCCAAGCCTGTCTCCGCTCTGGGATCTCGCAAAATTCTCATATTGGATCGGAAGAAGGACTGATCGGCATTCTGACAGATGGAAGAGTCGACCGAAAAAAATATACCAAAGAATGCCTGGCCACAGCTTTGATCCAGGTGGAGAATGCCGCTCTCTATGGATCCTTACGCTAAAGTTTTGGAGACAATTTCCAAACTTCCTAAAGGAAAGGGCAAAAACCTTTCCCGCATGGAAAATCTCTGCAGATTCTTCGGCCATCCAGAAAGATCCTATCCTACCATTCATGTGGCGGGCACGAATGGAAAAGGCTCTGTCTGCACAAAAATTGCAGCCGCTTTGAATGAAGAAGGCTACAGATGCGGTCTATACACCTCCCCTCACATCACAACTTTCCGAGAGAGAATCCAGATCGGCGGCAAAATGATCTCGGAAGAGGAGCTTTGCGCTCTTTTTACTGATGTGCAAAAGCATTCTTTCGAGCTGACTTTTTTCGAAATGGCGACGATCCTCGCCTTTCTCTATTTTCGGGAACAGAACGTAGATGTCGCAGTGATTGAAACAGGACTTGGAGGAAAATGGGATGCGACAAATGTTGTCCAACCTCTTGCATCGGTGATCACTTCAATTGGTTTCGACCATATGGAGCTTTTAGGAAATACTTTGGAAGAAATTGCGCTCGAAAAAGCAGGCATTATCAAACCAGGAATCCCAGTCGTGATCGGCCCTGATACACCTCAGGCCCTTTTTTTAAGAATCTCGAAGGAACAAAAGAGCCCTCTTTTTCAAAGCGAATACCGCTGTTTCGATTATGATGTGGAAAATCGAGAGATTGCCCGACTTGCCTTGAAGGTAATCGAGCCTCATTTTCCTCTGGAGGGATATTCGATCGCAAAAGGATTAGAGGCAAAACCGCCTTGCCGCTTTGAAAAGCATAAAGAGGAAAAAGAGATCATTCTCGATGTGGCGCACAATGCGCATGGATTTGACCGTTTGATCGAAAGACTCTTAGCTGAATATCCAAATCATCGCTATCGCTTTGTCGTGGGATTTTCTAAAGGAAAAGAGATCGAGGCATGCGCAAATTTGATTCAACAAATCGCCCATGCCGTCCATTTGGTGAGCGGAGATCATCCCCGCTTGGCATCTGTGGCAGAAATTTCCAGAGCATTTTCCTTAGATGCCAAACAGGAAACGAGCATTGCGGAAGGGATCCAAAATGCCCTTCATTCTTCTGCAGAAGAAGAAATCGTCGTCGTTGCAGGTTCCTTCTTCATCATGCCTGAAGCAAGAGCTGCGATTTCTTTCGTAAACAAGTCGTAAAACGCCTTATTTGGCACATGGCCGAATCCTTGGACCACAATATATTTACAGCCTTTGATCGCTTTTGCGAGAGATTCTCCATGGTCCGGCGGATAGATCGGATCGGAAGTTCCATGAAAAATCACTGTTGGGACTCTGACTTGGGAAGCAACAGAGGAAACTAAATCGTACGATTTTCTAATCGCGTCAAGATGATTTGCGAGGCTTTCAGGATGCTTCATACGGGAAAGGAACTCTGTATGGATCTCGCGATAGCGCTCTGTTTCAAAAGGAACGACAAACCCATTTAAAATCTGCCAAGCTTCCAGCCTTTGTTCTAAAGCTTCTTCTTGACTTTGAGGTGACTGATTGCGAAATTTATGCATAAAATTGATATAAATAGGCAAAGGGGGTGAAAGCCATCCCTCTTCGATCGGAAGTCCATCAAAAGCATACATACCTGAGCGAAAATCGTTGGAAGTAGCCATCAAAGTGATCGTAGAAACCCGCTCGGGAAAATGAACCGACATAAGTTCCGCAATAGGGCCGCCCATGGATAGACCGACAAGATTTGCTCTCTCAATCCCCAATGAATCCAACAGTCCGATCCCATCTTTCGCCATGTCCATCAAATCATAGGGATTTTTCTGGAAGTCAAAACAAGTAGAATAGCCAGCGTCGCGGTGATCGTAGCGGATCACATAAAAACCTTCATTCGCCAGCTGCTCGCAGAATTCGGTAGGCCAAAGGATTCCTTGGCAAAGACCTCCCATAATCAGTAAAATGGCGGGATCTTCTTTTTGACCGAATGTCTCAGCCCAAATATCGATCTCATTCGCTTTTGTCATTTGCCCAACGGCCGATGCAAAAATGGGCAGAGCGCAAAAAAAAGAAATGCATTTGAGAAAAAAACTTCTGAATTTAGACATAGTAGTTCCCCTTTAGAACATCTAAAAAGTATATCTAAACCCTATATTTTCAAAGAGTTAAAAAATATTTTTGACTCTTAAGAGAGATCGGCCTAATCTTTTTCGAAAAAAACCACCGGAGTCATTATGGCCACACTCGCCGCAGCCGTACCTGGCGCAAAAGCCTCTTTTGTTACTGTAGATCAAGCCACCTTGGCAAAGGAATATAAAATCCAAATCCCTGCTGATCTGGTTAACCGCTTTGAAGAACTTTTTATTAGCAGCAAAGCACCTTTGAAGCATGACAATGTTCACTATATTGCTCAAACAGCGATCCAAGCTGCTCAACATTTCCACCACGCAAGAGATGGGTCTCCTCGGGGATTTATTCCTGCAGCCTTGGCCGAGCGATTCCAAAGATTAAAGACGGATGGGGTCACTTTTACTATTCTTGCCGCTGGCGATGGACAACAGATAAAGTATCCTGAATCTTTCCAGAAGTAGATGCATACTACAACCATTTCCTATTCTGAAAATCTCGAGGCTTTTGCCGCTTATCCTTCAAAGGAAAGACGGCCTGCTGTCATTCTTTGCCATGCATGGAGAGGGCGCGATGAGTTTATTTGCGAAAAAGCGCGCGCGATCGCAGATTTAGGATATGTCGGTTTTGCCATCGACATGTACGGCAAAGGCATCTTGGGGAAGAGCAAAGAAGAAAATGCCGCTTTGAAAAAGCCTTTCATGGAAGATCGGCAACTTTTATTGAGCCGCATGCTAGAAGGGTTCGAGGTAGCTCGCTCCCTTCCCTATGTCGATTCTAAAAAGATGGCTGTCTTGGGGTATGGATTCGGCGGCGTCTGTTCGCTCGATCTAGCTCGCAGCGGAGCTGATCTAAAAGGAGCCATCAGTGTTTACGGCCATTTCGAGAGGCCTCGAAATATTCTCAAAAAGCCGATCCACGCAAAAATTCTCGTTCATCACGGATACAACGATCCGATTGTGAAACAAGAAGAGCTTCTAGCTTTTGAAAAAGAGATGAATGAAGCGAAAACAGATTGGCAAATCCTTCTTTTTGGAAATACTATGCATGCCTTCGCTACGCGAAGCGCCAATGATCCTGCTTCTGGAATCCTCTACAATCCCCTCTCAGCAGAACGCTCCTGGAGAAATATTCAAGACTTCCTTAAGGAGATATTTTCTTAGATCCAGCGATGATAAGGAGAATGATAGGAGTTAAATGAATGGATGTGTCCATTTTCACTGAGCATGTAGGAAGGGATGTGTATATCTGTGATAGCTCTGAAGGTCAATTCATCCAATTTTGCCTGGCTGACTTTCTGCGACCCTGAAATCGTTGGAATGTAGGAGCTATGTCCTTTGTAGCTATATCCTCTTCCCGGTCCATCGTACGAATATCCTAGATTCACCCATTCCCTGGGCCCAGTTATATCGATCGATTCTCTTTTCCTTACATCATTTTCCCACAAAGAGCGGCCCTGGTTTTCAATCCAAATTTTCGCTTGGACAATGAGATGGCTCAATGTAGCTTCTTCCGTCGAGAATACGGAGATTCTCGACTCTCTGAGAGTTGTATAGTTCGCTTCTTTACCCAGACTCGGAGAATAATCTTTCCGCACTTCATTCAGGCGAATAGGCAGTTCGCGGGACATCTTCTTCCAAAGGCGCGCAATTCCTTCATCTGTATCTTTCTGGTAAAAGAGACAGCGAGATGCAACTCCATGTAAAGTTTTATAGGCAGGGTTTTGGGAATCGATTCTGGAAAGATCTTTGCCGCTCAAATAACAAGAAATTTTTTGAAGAGAAACATCAACACCGACGAGTTTTCCGCATCCAAAGAATTTTTTGAAGATTTCGCAAGCTGTGACATCCGATGCGTTGACAGTAGAGAGTTCCTTCTTCCCATCAAGTCCTTTTCGAATGCAAAGGAGTTGTCCATTTTTCTTCCGATTTTCACCCGATTGCATCGTTTCATCGGAAATAAACTGATATTGACTAAGAACAGTTAAATCTTGATTTGAAATAACACCCATATCACCGCCTAATTATCTATAATTATAAACAATTACCATATTAAACGAATTATAAAATAATTATTTATTAATATAATAAGCAGCAAATAAAAGATTATATTATTCTTCGGCGATGATTGAGTGATTTAACTGATTTTTCTATATCCTCCATATCCTGTGGCCGCT
>CAZXVU010000040.1:0-9537 GCA_964644465.1 uncultured bacterium | reverse complement strand
TCTCATTTTTTAACATCTCGATCACTGAAGGGTCGGTCAACGTCGAAATATCTCCGAGGTTTTCCAGATCGCCCTCAGCGATTTTCCGTAAAATGCGGCGCATGATTTTCCCCGATCTTGTTTTCGGCAACGCTTCCACAAACCGGATTTTGTCTGGAACTGCAATGGGCCCAATTTCTTTGCGCACATGAAGGGCAAGCTCCTTTTTTAGGCTGAGCGTCCCATTCCAACCTTCTTTCAAAATCACAAAGGCCACTAAGCTTTGTCCTTTGATAGGATCGTCGATCGGCACTACCGCCGCTTCCGCAACGGCTTTATGACTGACAATGGCGCTCTCCACTTCTGCGGTGCCAATCCGATGACCAGAAACATTGACCACGTCATCGATCCGCCCCAACAGCCAATAATCCCCTTCTTTATCGACATGGCATCCGTCCCCTGTGAAGTACATATTGTTGAACGGAGAAAAGTAGGTCTGTTTGAATCTTTCAGCATCTCCCCAGATCGTACGCATCATTCCAGGCCACGGCTTGCGGATGCAGAGAGCGCCTCCCTCATTGAAATCGCATTCAGTCCCATCGCCGCGCAAAATGACCGGTTCGATACCGAAAAAGGGGCGCGAAGCGCTTCCTGGCTTCAGAGTATGAGCGCCTGGAAGGGGTGTAATCAATATGCCTCCCGTTTCAGTTTGCCACCAGGTATCTACAATCGGACATTTTTCTTTGCCGATCTTTTCATAATACCAGAGCCAAACTTGAGGATTGATCGGCTCGCCGACAGAGCCGAGAACGCGCAGAGAGCTCAAATCATAGTTTTCTAGATAGGAATCCCCTTTCGAAATCAAAAGACGGATTGCAGTGGGCGCTGTATAAAATACAGACACTTTGTATTGATCGATGATCTGCCAAAACCGGCCTGCATCGGGATAGGTCGGAGTTCCCTCAAACATCAACGTCGTGCATCCATTGGCCAAAGGACCATAAATCACATAACTATGGCCTGTTACCCATCCTATATCAGCCGTGCACCAATAGATGTCATTCTCATGAATATCGAAAATCATTTTGTGGGAAAGAGACGTATGGAGCAGATATCCCGCTTGAGTGTGGAGAACTCCTTTCGGCTTTCCTGTCGAGCCGGAAGTATAGAGGATGCAGAAAGGATCTTCCGCGTTCATGACTTCCGCTGGACAAACTGTAGAGTGCGATTTCATTTCTTCATGGTACCAAACATCCTTCTCACTCCAATCACAGGGATCTTCAGTCCGTTTTACAACAACCACTGTCTCAATCGAGGGGGATTTAGAAACTGCAACATCTGCGATCTCTTTGAGAGGGATTTTTTTTCCTCCCCGCAGACCCACATTTGATGTGATCAACATCTTCGATCCCGAATCTTGGATCCTATAGGCAAGAGATTCTGCGCTGAAGCCGCTGAACACAACAGAATGGACGGCGCCAATTCTTGCACAGGCGAGCATTGCAACGGCCGCCTCTGGAATCATGGGGAGATAGATACAAACTCTGTCCCCTTTTTTTATCCCATGAGATTTTAGGACATTTCCAAAACGGCAAACTTCGCTGTACAATTCAGCAAAAGTCAACGTTTTCTGCTCCCCGAATTGATCTCCCTGCCAAATAATCGCAGTCTTGCTTTTTCCAAGATGGCGGTCCAAACAGTTGAAGGCGATGTTCAATTGCCCGTCTTCAAACCATCGATGATAAATATCGCCCTTCGAAGCATCCCAATTGTATTCGCATCCCTTCTTTGGAATCTTGAACCAATAGAGAGTATTTGCCTGTTCGAGCCAGAAGGCATCTCCATCCTCGATCGAGCGTTTGTATATTTCTTCATATTGAGAAATATTCTGGACATGGGCGCTTTCCGCAAAATGCTCTGAAGGCAAAAATCTTCTGATTTCATGCATTAAGCAATCAAGAGATCCTGTTCCCAGCAGCATAAAAATCCTTTTTTGCTTGAAAGGAATAGCACAGTAATGGATTTTTTTTCACTAAACAGGTGAAACAAATGAAATTGAAAAATCCAAATCTCTTCCGCCAGCAATGCTACATCGATGGCAAATGGCAAAATGCTAAATCGAAAGAGGTTTTCTCCGTGAAGAATCCCAGCAAAGGGACTGTCATTGGCGAGGTTCCAAAAATGGGCGCTGAAGAAACGCGCGCGGCCATCGAAGCTGCTCATAAAGCTGAGGGTCCTTGGAAAGGAAAAACAGGCAAAGAACGGAGCCAGCTCCTACGCCGCTGGTATGAGTTGATCATCGAAAATCTCGATGATCTAGCCACGATCATGACCACCGAGCAAGGTAAACCTTTCGCAGAAGCTCAAGGAGAGATCCGGTACGGAGCCAATTTCGTAGAATGGTTTGCAGAAGAAGCAAAACGGATCTATGGAGACATCATCCCTTCAGTTGTCAAAGGACAACGTCTTTTAGTCATCAAACAACCGATAGGAGTCGTAGGAGCCATCACTCCCTGGAATTTTCCGAGCTCAATGATCACGCGGAAATGCTCTCCTGCGCTTGCTGTTGGATGTACGGTGGTCTTAAAACCCGCAGAATTGACCCCTTTTTCAGCTTTTGCGTTGGCTGAGTTGGCAGAAAAAGCGGGCATCCCTCCTGGAGTGATCAATATCCTCACAGGAGATCCCGCCAGCATTGGCGGTGAAATGACCAGCAACCCGCTCGTCCGAAAAATCACGTTTACAGGCTCCACAAGGGTGGGGAAACTATTGATGTCGCAAAGCTCAGGGACTGTAAAAAAAATGTCTCTAGAATTGGGCGGAAGCGCGCCATTCATTATTTTTGCCGATGCAGACATACCGGCTGCTGTTGAAGGCCTGATCCAATCCAAATTCCGCAATACAGGTCAAACTTGCGTTTGCGCAGATCGGATTTTCATAGAAGATAAGATTTACGATTCTTTTGCAGCAGATCTTGTGAAGGCAGTCAAAAAACTGAAAGTAGGAGACGGTTTCGAACCTGGCGTGCAACAAGGTCCCCTCATCAATGCCGCTGCAGTGGAAAAAGTGGAAGGGCACATTTCCGATGCTCTTGCAAAAGGCGCTGTCCTTGCCTGCGGAGGAAAACGGCATCCTTTGGGACAAACATTTTTCGAGCCGACAGTCTTGTGCGAAGTCACTCCAAAAATGAGGATTGGGCATGAAGAAACCTTTGGCCCTGTGGCTCCCCTTATCCGGTTCAAATCAGAGGAAGAGGCCCTTCGCATGGCGAATGATACAAGTTATGGACTTGCTTCATATTTTTATAGTCGAGATTTAGACAAAATTTGGCGCATGGCGGAACGGTTGGAGTTTGGGATCGTGAGCATAAATTCTGGGATTTTTTCCAATGAAGTGGCTCCATTCGGCGGGGTCAAAGAATCGGGCTTCGGCCGCGAAGGGTCAAAGTACGGAGTCGATGACTTCCTCGAAATCAAATACCTCTGTATGGGCAGCAAGTCTTAGGTGGCAACAAACGGCTCTAGCGAGTCAAAGCAAAATTGAAGCACAGCGCTCCGAACGAGCGACGACCATTGCTTGAAAAGCAAGGCGAGCGAGGAGGATCAATTTGGCAAAGACGCAGCCAGCCGATTTGTATGTTCTAAAATCCAGCTTGAGATGAGTTCCATTGCTGAAGGCGCGATCGTCTCTTCGATCTTCGCATATTCTGCGATCGAACCGTTTTCGCAGGTCTGGAACAGATGATTTAGCTTGGGAAGCATCAGAATCGAATAATCTTCGTTTCCAGCTTCTTCAAGAGCCTCGGCAATCCGATGAAGATTTTGATTGGGATCGACTTGTATATCCAATTCGCCATTCAATACAAGCACGGGAACCCGAATTTGCTTCAATGCAGTTGAAGGTTCAAAAGTTATGAATTGTCTAAACCAAGGGGTATTGAATCTTTGAACGACTGCTTGTGCGTTTGCCTCTCCCGATTGTTTTTCATTTTCGGGAAGTTCAGCCACATAATCTGCATAGGCTTTAGACAAGGGCCCCTCAGCAGCGGCAAGATCCGATTCTTGCTTCAAAATAGCGAATGCAGCTTTTTGAAAGGCGGCATATTTCTCAATCAGCTCTTTTTTATAGGAACTTAAGATCAATTCGCTCTGGCGGTAGAGAATTTCTTCCCCATTCACTCCAGGCCCTGCCATCATGACAACAAAGGCTACATCTTTCGATTGAGACGCAACCATAGGAGCTATCAGCCCCCCTTCGCTATGTCCGACCAAACCGACCGAGCCAATTTCTTTCCGGCTCTTCAGAAAATCAATGGCCGCTAAGACGTCATTCGCAGAATCGGAGCTGGTCGCTAGATTATAATCCCCTGTCGAGTGTCCCACGCCTCTTTTGTCCATGCGCAAGACAGCAATTCCCTGCTTTGTGAGATGGTCTGCAAGCACAAGAAATGGTTTATGGCCAAAGATCGTCTCATTTCGATCATTGGGCCCCGAACCTGAAATCAGGATCACCGCGGGATAGATCCCCTCCTTTGAAGGTAAGGTGAGAGTGCCCGATAAAGTAACCCCAGCGGAATGATTTTCTACAGAGACCTCTTCTTCCCTATAGGGAAATGGACCCTTTGGCTCTTGAGGACGTTTAAATTCAGAAGCCTGAAGAACGCCTTGCTTGAAGTTCAAAGGCATCGAGATCCCGTTCTGATTGAATTTTCCCGATATCTCAGATCCATTGAAAGATCCTTCGAAAGAAGCCGTTAATGGCTTCAGTTCAAATTTCATGAGGCCATCTGTGAATTCAATCGCATCGACATCCATTCCTTGAATTCCCTGTTCCGGAACATCGATCTTTGCCGAAAGCGTTCCTGAGTCTTCGGAAATATGCAATACAAGCGTCAATTTCAAGGCCACAAAATCGAGCTCGCCAGACCAATCGCCTACAAGCGCAAGCTGCGTTTGTTCAACAGCGGAACCGAGTTTTTTAAACAATTTTTTTGAAGAATCGCTGCAGCCGACTATGGCTAAAGCGATGAAGAGTGCGAGGATTATTTTTCGATTCATTTCATTCCTCCAAAAAAGGTTTTTTTGCCAAAGCCATAGATCACATGTCCATGAAATGGAAAGCCGCTCGAAGTCATTTTCTGATGGGCTAAATTCAGGGTTTCTTCTTTCAACAGAGCTAGATTCTCTGGACTCAACTGTTCAAACATTGAGCGAAAACCATGGCTCCATAGAGAAATCCACCAATTTTCGGGGCTTTCGTGCCAAAAGGTTTTCGATTCTTCTCGTATCTCGATTCTTACAAATCCAGCTTTCTCGAGAGATTCCTGCAAGGCTTCGGGAGTATCTAATTTCCCCGGCCGCAAAGAACGGACTGCGCCCAACTCTTTTGCCCTTTCTATTATCCAATTCTCCATCGGAGGTCTTTTGCCCCACAAGGTCATAGCTGCTGTCCCTGCAGGTTTTAAAACTCTATTAAATTCCAATAGAGCCGTCTCGACAGAAGGAAAAAGGAACAAGGCGAAGGCGCAAAATACTGCATCGAATTCTTCATTGGGAAAGTCCAATCTCTCTGCGTCCATCTGCAAGAGCTCAATCGCAGGAGAGGGCACCCTTTTTTTAGCTTCCTCGATCATTTGCAAGCTCAAGTCGATGCCAACAGCTTTTCCTAAAGGGCCAATCTTCTCAAAAGCAGGGAGCAAAACAGCCCCTTTGCCAGTGGCCGCGTCTAAGATGCGATTCCCCTTTGCAAGAGGAACCTGATCGACTAGTTTTTGACCAAAATAATCGAAATACGTGCAGCCTTTTTCCCCATAAGCGGCAGCTGTGCGGTCGTAAATATCACGTACCCATTCTTTGTGCTCTTCCATATGAAAATAAATTATAAACTTATGGGGATTTCATTGGCTATTCAAGAATAATATTGCCAAATTTTTTGCGCTTCCTTTAGGATGTCCGCTCTTTAAAAAAACATCAGTATATTTTAAAAACCTCATAAAGGAGACCTAATATGTCTTTACCATTAACACCTGCTGGAGCAGGACATAAAGTTGAACCCTTTGCCGCCTCAATGCCCGACAAGAGAGATGAAGATTGGAAAAGAGTTGAGCCGGGTCTCGCAGTCTCCTCTGCTTCGGTCCCTGTGTTGAGCGCGGATATGAGCGCCGATGCGGCAAAAGCCCAAGCATTGGGAATGAAGCCTTGGATGAGCGCATTTCAGAAAAAAATGCCTTCGCTTCCTGTGGACAAACTCTCCAATGCCGAACCGCAAAAGGCTGTAACCACCCATCTAGTATGGAATGTAACGCCTGATTTTGAAAAAAAACAGCTCAACGCCGTTGCCACATACAGTTACGTCAATAAATTGAAAGGCAATGAAATGCTGGCCATGGACGTATCGAACTTAGAAATCGACGAAGTCACTGTCAATGGCGAGCCCGCAAAACATTCCGTGAAAAAAAGCGAAATAAATGGCAAGCCTGACGCTCTATATATCACGATTCCTCCTAAAAAAGGGCTTGGAGAGGTCTCCATTAAATATCGCTCTTCTGAGTATGCTACGGGAGTCTTCTGGGTAGATAAAGAATATACAGCAGGAAAAAACCATCCCCTGATGTACACCCTCTTCCAATGCGTTGAGGGAGCTAGCGCCATTCCAGGACAACATACGAATCAAGTTCGGATCACCTACGACGTAAATTGCCGCACAGGCAGTCCCGATTTGATGGCGCTCAGCAGCGTTCCTAACAACCCAAAGGCGCGCAATGACACGGGCGAATACCATCTGAAAATGAACCGCGCCGTGCCCATTTACCTGATGAGCTTGCATGTCGGAAACTTCGCATTTCAAGGTTATGAAGAAGACCCAAGGACTGGGGTCTATTCAGAAGATGTGATGATTGATGAAGTATCCAAGTCATTTGCCTATTTGCCGAAAGTCATGAAACACGCCGAAGAAGTTTGCGGGCCCTATAATTGGGGAACCTACACTCCGATCCTTCTGCCTTGGGCTTTTCCTTACATGGCAATGGAACATCCTTGCGCCAGCACTTGCGGGCAGATCTGCCTGGAGCGCCCCACAGTGGTTCCTCACGAACTTGCACATTCCTGGGCGGGAAACGACGTGACCAATGCTATTCAACGCCACTTCTTCTTTAATGAAGGGCTAACCACCTTTATCGAACATCAGATTTGCGAAAAGTACTATGGCACTGATTATGCCAACATGGAGTTCCTGTACACCTTGAAAGAAATGCATGGGGCCATGGATGAATACCGTGCAACACGGACAGATATTCTGAGACTCTGCCAAGACACGGATGATTTTGAATTCACCCGGATTCCTTATGGAAAAGGAGCTCTTTTCTTCTTTACGTTGAGAAACGCAATGGGACACGCTGATTTTGATCAATTCCTTCAAGACTATATGAAGGTGTTCTATCAAAATAGCATGACGGAAGACCGTTTCCTTTGTTTCCTGCAGCAATGGCTTTTCCTCGAAAAAGGGAACAGCGAGTTTTACAAATTCCTCTATGATCACAAAATTCTGGAATGGATGCATGGAACAGAGCTCCCATCGAATACACCCGTGTTCAAGTCGGAATTGATGGATGCTCTCATTGCGCAGAAAGAACTTGTCCTGAAAAAAGCGCCGATCGATGCAGACTTTATCGGAAAATGTGATATTCCAACAAAGATCAACTTCTTAAGCCAACTGATCGGACATACCAGCGCAGAGCATCTGGCCGTTCTCGACGCACAGATGCATTTCACCGATTCTCCCGTTATGTCGATCCGGGAAGAGTGGTCGCGCCTTTGCGCCACTGCAGGGTACGTGACTCCGCAAACAAAAGTATCCATTGCAAACTATGTGATTGAGCGGAATAGCAAGCATAAAGCTAACCAGATTTGCACAGCTTTAGTCAAAACCCCCGAAGGGCGCGATGTGATTGCCTATATTCTCGAACAAGAGAAAGGGAGACTTTTCCCACTCACTCGAAATACAATCGCTGCAAAGCTGAAGCCTCAAGCTCAGTAACTCACCTCAAAGCGCCCCCTTTCGGGGGCGTTTATTTTAATCTGTGGATGCTTTTTTTGGCACTTTGGAGCCGAGCAAAAGGAAGACCGCAATGAAAAGCAAAAGGGAAGCGATTGGGAAAATTAACCGGATGTCCCATTTGGCCAAGAGACCGCCAGCAAGGGGGACGATCACTCCTGCAAGCGACTGGAAAGATTGGGAAAAGCCCATTGCCTTTCCTTGAATGCCCTCTGGAGCGGATAAAGAAACGAGATTTAGGTTATTGCTGAAGCTGATGGGAGCCGCCAAAGCAGAAAAACAATAGATCACCGAAAAAACAACAAAGTGGCTTGTCCAGCTCGAAAGCATGATGAATGTGGCCGAAATGAACATCGTCGCTAAACAAAGAGTTTTCGTGCTGAATCGTTTCACTAAAAACGGATTCAAAGCAACGCCGCCCAAGACCCAAAAACTTCCTAGAATGATCAAATAGACCGAAGCCATTTCCTGCGTGACGAAAAACCTCTCTAAACTCACTGCAGTGAACCATTGGAAAGTTGAGTACCATCCCAAGGTCCAAATGAACATCAAGAGGAGGAATGGTCTTATCTCCCGATGTTGTAGGGAGGCTTTGATCTCATGGAGCGATTTGATCAAATCGAAGCGGATTCCCTCATTTTTACGATGCGTTTCAATAAACCACGCTTTGATGATGAGATATCCGATGAAAGTGAGGACAGCTGCAACAAGAAAGGGCACAATGGGTGAAGAATATTTAGGGTCGGAGAGAAATCCTCCAAGCACCATTGCAAAAATCCACCCCGCCCCCATCACAACCCCGAGAAAGCCAAAGTTGCGGCCTTTCAATGGAGCGGTAGGACTCAAATCGGAGACTGTGGCCAAACAAATGCTGATATTGCCGGAAAAAAATCCAGCGATCCCCCGAGCTATGAGCAGGAAATAAAATTCTTTCGTATAGATCGCCACGGCTGAGAGAATATGTCCAGCAACCGTGCCTAAAATAGTGAGAATCAAAGCTTTTTTTCTTCCAAACCGGTCTGCATAATCTCCCCAAAATGGAGCTCCAAAAAATGTGAAAACGGGAAATATTCCGATTAAAATGCCCAGTAAGATATTTTTCGTTCCTTCCTCCATTGTATTGGAGAAAAATCCATATTCTGGATTGAGCACGAGAGGAGCAAAGAGAATAAACACGAAGCTGTAGCCGAAATTATCCAAAAAAGCGATAGTAAATACCGAAAAAAGAGATCGACGGGCAGCTTTGTCTGTCATAACCTCACAATATATTTTTATGAATAAAATTGAACTTATTTATTTAGCCTGCCCTTTCCGGCATAAAGACCCAATTATCCAAAGAAAACGGTGCGCAGCCGCTCATTACGTTGCGGCGCAATATTCTTTGCAGGGACGGCACATATTCTCTCCATTGACCCACAATGAAGTTCTCATGGACATCCTGAATGATGGGCTGCCTGGAGAACACTGGATGCAATTCGATTTGGCCATCCTAGCTGTTTGTAAGAA
>CAZXVU010000039.1:0-16861 GCA_964644465.1 uncultured bacterium | reverse complement strand
CCGAGCAAATAGCTCACGAGAACAGCCAATGTAAAGAGAAGAGAGGCGAAAAGCCCCTTTTTAGAAGGCGTTCGTCCATTTTCGATGCCGAAGGCGCATCCGAGAAGAGTGAAGCTGAATACAGCGAGCGAGAGCGATAAACGGCGGAGCATCTCGACGCGGGCAGCTTTTGATTGTTTCCCAGGTTCCTTGGCTCGTATCTGGAGCATTTTGAGACTGAGAGCATTTGCCTCGAGGCGGGGACGGTTTTTTTTCAACGCAGCTGACAATACTGGCGCTTCAGTCGACATTGAGGCTTGGTTTTCGATGATGAGGGGATCGAAAGAATCTTCTTTTTCCGAATGTAAATGGGAAATGATCGCGACATCGCTTCCGAGCAGTTCTTCTCCTTCGATGCGGAGCTGGCGCGCTGAAAAAAGGCTCAGGCGCTGGTTGCTCTCGTTATGGGCGATCAAAATCATGTCTTTGGCAATTTTGCCCTCGTCTTTCACTTTCATATTGAGGTAGGCATGCTTGATTTTCACAAGCTGCTGCCGCTGCAGGAGCAGAAGAGGGTTTGCGGAAGTTTCTCTATAAAGGAGAGTTTTTGATTCGCGGCGGCAGAAAGGGGAGATTTCCGCTGTAATTGAAAAATTGAGAAGAGAGATGAGGATCGAGGCAAAAAGGAGGGGAGCGAGGATGGAGCGGAGGCTTAAACCCGATGCTCTAAGGGCTGTCAGCTCGAAAGTCCTGCTGAGCCGCTGGAATAATAGGAGGGAGGCGATCAGGGCGGAGATGGGGATAGCCATCGGCAAAATGAGGGGAAACTGGTAAACTACGAAGAGTGCAGTTTTCAGGCTGTCGGAGCTGAGGGCTGCAAAGCGGGCGATCTCCTTAAAGCGGGAGACGATGAGCACGGTGAGAAACGTGCACACAGATAAGAAAAAGACCCGGATATAGCTTTGCAGGGCATAGCGCCAAATAATAGGGATCATGGTTTCTAGATTAGCTGAGGTTGATGAATTCTTAAAAGCCCAATGGGTTGGAGACCGACCCCTTCTACTCGGATATTCGGGGGGGCCCGATTCCAAATCGCTCCTTTACGCCCTGTTGGAAAGCGGCGTTAAAAAACTTCATTTAGCGCATGTCGACCATGGCTGGAGAGAGGAAAGCGCGCTCGAGGCAGAAGAATTGCGCGAAGAGGCGCATCGGTTAGGCTGCCCCTTCCATTCGATCCGTCTCCAAATGCCTGAGAAAGGAAATAAAGAAGATTTGGCCAGACAAGCAAGGCTTTCTTTTTTCCGCTCTCTGATTGATCTCATTCCTTGCCAAGCCCTTCTCCTAGCCCACCAAGCGGACGATCTGGCGGAAACCGCATTGAAGCGCATTTTGGAAGGGGCCCATCTCCCCAATATCTGCGGGATGGAGCCAGTCAGTCAATATAACGGCATGTCTATCTGGCGGCCGCTTCTAACAGTCCGAAAAGAAGCCCTTCTCCATTTTCTCGAGGAGAGAAAATTGCACCCGCTTTTAGATTCCACCAATTCCGATCCCGCCTATTTACGGGCCCGCATGCGCCACGAGATCCTTCCCTTCTTAAATGCATCTTTTGGAAAGCAGGTAGAGGAAAATTTGATTTTCGCGGCAAATCGAAGCGAAGAATTGAAAAGCTACCTCGATCAAAGAATCCAAAAAGCAGAGATCCAGAAAGGCCCTTGGGGACAATACGTGGAGTTAGAGGGGATGGAAAAGATCGAACAGCGCCATCTTTTGCAAAAGATGGCTCGGGAAGAATCGGTTACGATCCCTCGCCCCTATTTAGAGTCGATGCTCGATTGGGTCGAGCAGAAATTGCCATGCAAACATTTAAACGTGCAATCGCGCGATTTTTATATAGACCGGGGCCATGTCTTTATTTTGAGAGAAAAGATCCCTCTTTTCAAACTTCCCTTAGAGCTTAAAGAGGGAATCCATTTTTGCGGCGATTGGAAAATTGAAGTACACCCCACGAATGAGCCCTTTAGACCTTCTGATTGGAAAAATGTATGGAATGGGAAGTTCGAAACTGTTTTGGAAAATGGGAAAGCAGTTTTAGTTGAAGTCCCTCAAGGCACTCCTTTTCGTAAACTTTGGAATGAAAAAAAGGTTCCTGCCTTCCTCCGTTTTTTGGTTCCTGTAGTGGAAAATAAAGGGAAAGTTGCCAAAGAATTTTTATCTGGAAAGGCCATTCCTGAAAAAAATCAGTCTTGCAAAATCTCCTTTTCTTTTATTGCAAGAGATTCTAAATCAGGTTTATAAGAAATGATTTTTGAGGGGACACAGACAATTTAATCTTTTTTTGCTATGAGGACGTTACTAGGCATCTTTGGAACCCTTTACTTTATCGCGAAAAGATGCTTTAATTAACCCGATAAGAACATAATCTAAGATAAACAAAACAAGGCGTTTATGGCCAAAATGAGACCAGATCCGAAAAAAGGCTTTCCAGGGGGATTTCTTCTCTTCGTCCTGGCAGCCATACTTATCATTCTCGGAATTCAGACGTTTAGCTCTGACCGCTCGGCTAGAGTCTCATTCAGTCATCAGGTTGAGCACTTAGCCAACTTGAATTTGACTGTGCCAGAAGAGAATCGGAAAATTGCTCAGAATGAAAATCTAGTGACTTTTAGCGGTAGATTCCGCGAGCAGCTTACCGATGACAGCCCTGAACGGTTCCGCTTTTTAGAGCTCCTCAACCGCAATCATGAACTCAACACCGAAAGCGCCCGTTTATCTTCTGAACTCGATGTTCTTCAAAAAAATGTCCAGGATTCTGCAGACCTTTATCTGCATCTTAGCGGACAGACCCTCACTCGCGGTGGATTCACAATCGTCGGAAGCCTCTATGATACCCCCGACCGCGACAGCGCCATTGTCATTAAAAGCCTATCTGACCGTGAAGTCACAAGCCTTCCCTTTGTCCAGCGGAGCCTTTCTCTCGCAGTGCAATCCCAATCTTTGGAAACACTGGATGCCGCAGCTAAGGAAATTCATGACCTCGTCGCCCTTCTCCGCTCTCCAGCTCTAGGAATCGGCAGCGAATCGATCAAACAAGAACTGAAGACCCTTGATAATGGGTTGAATGGGATCTCTGAGCAATCTTCGGAACACCAATTGAAGGTCTACCGAAATGCATTGAATCAACTGACCGCCTTGATCGGCGATCTCGGACGAGAACAAGATGGAATTCGTTTAAGCGCGCTCCGTAGCGTTCGAGCCTATGTTGAAGAATTGAAACAGTATTCCCAAGTTTCCCAAGATTTGGAAAAGAACATATCTCTTCTCGATAAATCGCGCCAGAAAGTCGCTTCGGTTGTCTGGTTCTTCAATAACCAAGAGCTGTCTACCCGCGCCCTCGAAAAACAAGATCCTGAGAGTTTCGGCCATTGGTACTCCCAAGCAAAACAAGAATGGGATAGTTTTACCAATAACAAGGGACTTGTCTATCGCGCACCCGATCAGCCCCGCAACACTGTTCTTGAGAAGACGTTTAAAAGCCAGGAGCCCGCGCCAAATTATTTCAGCTATCTCCTGACCATCCTTCCTGTCATGCTGGTGATTTTATTCCTCTACTTTATTTTCTCCAGACAGATGAAGGGAGTTGGATCTTCCGCGATGAATTTTGGAAAATCTCCCGCTAGACTCATGACCAAAGAAACCAATAAGGTCACATTCAAAGACGTAGCTGGCGCAGATGAAGCCAAAGAAGAACTGAAAGAGATCGTCGACTTCCTAAAAGATCCCCAAAAGTTTACCACTCTCGGCGCTCGCATTCCTAAAGGCGTGCTTCTCGTAGGGCCTCCAGGCACAGGTAAAACACTCATTGCAAAAGCCGTTGCCGGCGAAGCCGACCGCCCCTTCTTCTCCATTTCCGGTTCTGATTTCGTCGAGATGTTCGTTGGCGTTGGCGCAAGCCGTATTCGAGACATGTTCGGTGAGGCGAAGAAAAACGCCCCCTGCATTATCTTCATGGATGAGATCGACGCAGTAGGCCGCCATCGCGGCGCCGGCATTGGCGGCGGACATGACGAAAGAGAGCAGACGCTCAATCAGCTCCTCGTAGAAATGGATGGCTTCGATACAAAAGAAGGCGTCATTCTTATGGCAGCCACCAACCGTCCAGATATTCTCGATCGCGCCCTCCTCCGACCAGGCCGTTTCGACCGGAGAGTTGTTCTCGATCTACCCGATATTAAGGGACGCTTCGAAATCCTAAAAGTGCATGCCCGCAAAATCAAGATCGATGCTTCGGTAGATCTCAATGATATCGCGCGCAGCACGCCAGGAGCTTCCGGCGCAGACCTAGAAAATATGCTCAATGAAGCTGCCCTCTTGGCAGCCCGTAAAGGACGCTCAGCTGTGACTTCCTGTGAAGTCAAAGAATCCTGCGATAAAGTCCGCTATGGCAAAGAACGGCGCAGCCTCGAGATGGATGAAAATGAAAAACGGACAACCGCTTTCCATGAATCTGGCCATGCCATTACAGGACTTGTCGTCAAACATAGCGACCCTGTCGATAAAGTGACCATTATTCCTCGTGGATTTTCTCTAGGTGCAACGCATTTCATGCCCAAGAAAAACCGCCTCAGCTATTGGAAAAAAGAAATCCTCGATCAGCTCATCGTCCTCATGGGCGGAAGAGCTGCGGAAGAACTCTTCGTTGAAGATATGTCCTCAGGCGCCCAGCATGACATTGCTCAGGCCACAAAAATGGCCCGCAGCATGGTTTGCGAATGGGGAATGAGCGATAATCTTGGAACCGTTTCTTATGATGAAAGAACAGAAGCGGGACAGTATCTCGGCATGGCGAATTACCATGAGAAGAATTACTCTGATGAAACAGCTCAGAAAATTGACCTTGAAGTCCGCACCCTCATCGATGAAGCCCACAAAAAAGCTTTGGGCATCCTCGTAGAGAACCGCGCTAAAGTCCAGCTTATGGCCGATATGCTCATGGAATTCGAGACTCTTGACGCTACAGACGTCAAGGAGATCATGGACGGCTCCTGGGATACCGAGACCAAGCGCGGCCGCCTTAAAGCCGCTGAGGAGCTCCAGAAGAAGAATCCGCCTCCACCACCACCTGTGCCGGTCCAGCAAACGATCCGGCCCATAAATCCTAAGGAAAACCCCGGCATGCAGCCTGGCTTAAACTCCTAAGGTTCATTATCTTAATTAATTGTTGTGGTTAATAGTAAAAATATCCCTTTTTGTTAATTAAAAATTAAAGGATATGTGCTATAATTTATGGTATTATGGCACATTCAATAGGTACAGCAACTACTAAGCCCTTTCACTGCGATTGTGTTGGAAGAGGGACGGTCCGTTTTACGGCTGGCCTGATTCATGTAGTTAGAGGGATTTTACGAATTGCACTCAATACTCTTAGCTTTTCTGTATTAGGACGGCTCTTCAACTGTTTCGCATTTCGAGCAGGAGCTTGTGATTTTTTAGTAGGAGTTCACCATTTTAAAATGCTTAAAGATCGAGTGACTCGAGGAAACAAAAGAGATACAACGAATCTTGCGCTAGCATCCTTTAGTGCGACAGTTTTTAAAAGTGAAATCTACCCGAATGTATCTAACCGAAATGAATCTCTGGACATGCTTTGGGGCGGACTTTTTATTCCTCCGCAAGAACCTCTTCCTGATTAATTTATACTCCAAATTAGCACTCAAATAGACAGAGTGCTAGACAAAATCCCACCTCATATTTTATACTCCAAAATAGATTTGCGAATAAATAAGTTCGCAAAGTGAATAAGGAGAAATGTATGAAAGCGTATTTCCCAACATTATTAGATGAAGTTCTCGAAAACATACCTTTTGCTTTTCCTCAGAACTCCCGTTGTTCGAAAGAACAATGTTCAGGAGTTTCCCTTTATGAAGACGAAGAGTCTTTCCATTTGGAAGCTCCGGTTCCTGGCATAAAGCCAGATGATATTAAAATCTTCTTCGATAAAGGCGGGGTATCGATCGAAGCCAAGTCGGCTGAAGAAAAAAAAGAGGTGAAATACCACTTCAAGTCCTCTTCTAGCTATTCGTACTGGGTTCCGCTCCCAGCGGGAAGGATCGATGAGAACGCTACCCCAGAGGCTGTTTGCAAGGACGGCATCTTAAAGGTCACCTTTTCTAAGAGTCGGGCGTCCAAGCCTCTCAAAATCGCCGTAAAAAGCGCCTAGCAAATGGCCCCCTGATCTAACGGTTAGGGGGCTTTTCTATATGTTCTTTAATATATTCGGGTAGATAGGATTTTACAGGGCCTGAGCTGCCTTCGTAAATGGGCAGACTATTTACGGTATTCGGCGAACAATACATTGTATCATTCGGGAAAAACTCAAAGAGAAGTTGCACCTGGCCTGCCGTTTCCTTTCCGGCGATGGCTTCGATCAGGGCTAGCGCCAAGTCAATCCCGCTTGAGATCCCCCCGGCAGTCCATACATTTCCCGATTTCACAATCCGATCTTCTTTGATTTTCACGCCAAGGGCCTTCAATTCTGGGAGCGCACGCCAATAGGTTGTTGCCAATTTCCCTTTGAGCAATCCTGCTTTTTCCAGAATGAACATGCCTGTACAGACGGATAATACATATTTGCAATGGGGAGCCTGCTTTTGGATAAAAGCGATCAGATGTTCGTTGTTCACCTGTTTGACTCTCCCGCGGCCGCCAGGAACTAGGAGATAATCCAATGGGGGGCAATTCTTAAAAGAGACATGGGGCTTTAGGGTGATTTGGCTATCGCAATGGACCAGTTCTTCCGATTCAGCGATTAAAAACATGTTGATGGGGGCTTTTAGAATGCTTTTCCAGATGGCAATGACTTCCCAAGGACCGATCGCATCGATCGGCTGCGCGTTCTCGTAGAGGATGACGCCAAAATTTCCACTCATAATAAAAATTTATAGAGGATGTCACTTTTGTTGCAGAGCAAAAAAAGGGCGGGGATGCCCCGCACCCCTTCGAAAAATATGAAATAGGAATGCTGAATTATGAAAACGTCGGGGGACACCCCCCGCACCCCCGTTTTGTCAAATCGTTTTTTTTGTGAATCCATTCTAATTGGGGTGCGGGGGCGAAGCCCCGACGTTTTCAGCATTCATAATTCATATTTCCTATTTCTCAGGGGGGGCTTCCCCCGCTATCGATATTTATGATATTCTGTTCGTCCACTATGGGAACTTTTCTTTTTCCTCTTCTAAAAGGGTGCTTTACAGGAGCTGGCCTGATCGTTGCGATCGGAGCCCAGAATGCCTTTGTATTGAAGCAGGGCCTGATGAAAAACCAGGTCTTTGCGACAGCTCTTTTCTGCGCGATCGTCGATGCCCTACTGATTGCATTGGGAGTCGGCGGGTTAGGCGCCCTCTTCACCAGCAATACGCTGTTATTATCGATTGCAAAATGGGGCGGAGCCGCATTTTTGTTTTGGTACGGATATAAAGCTTTCCGTTCTGTCTTCAAGTCAAACCAAGGCTTGCAGGCTCAAGATGCCAAAGGAGGCGCGAGACCTTCTTTAAAAGAGTCTTTGTTAATACTGGCAGGCGTTAGTTTTCTCAATCCTCACGTCTATCTAGATACTGTTGTTCTGCTAGGAAGTATTGGAGCGCAATTTGAGGATAGCCAAAGGCCATTTTTTGCAATGGGCGCTATGTTTGCGTCGATGGCTTGGTTTTTTGGACTTTGCTATGGAGCGCGATTGCTGGCGCCATTCTTTGAAAACCAGAAATCGTGGAAGATCCTCGATTTTTGCATCGGGTCAATCATGTGGGCGATCGCCGCCTCTCTTCTATTTTCTTAAAAGCGTCTGAGAACTTGTTGAAGCATTAAAGAGCCGGCTCTAGCTACTATCGAGCAGTAAAAAATGGGCATGATGAATGGGCTTTCCGACATCCGACAGGAGAATTCCGCAGTCATAGATTCATGGCGTCTAGTGCAAACGCAGAATGTTGCAAAACAATCCATGGCTGCTCCAAAAGCTGCTAATTCGTAGATTGAGAGCTGATCATAAGCCTTCATAATGTATTTGTTTGCCTTGACCAACGAAGCTCCGGTCCAGTATCCTACTCTCTCCGCAGCATCTCCTAATCTATCGAGAATCATTTGGCGAATTTCCCGATTTTTGGGTCTGTTAAAGCGAGCAGATCTTTTGATTTCATCACAATAGACTCTGTGATGAGGCCGCAATTAAAAGCCGCGCGCTCCTGGTTCGCAATACTCTCGTCAAAATAGTTATCGAGGGCGAGTAGGTTGCCAAAGGGAGGGACTCCGCCGATTTGAAGTCCGAAACGCTCTTGGATGATCGTCGGATCTTCGAATTCACATTTTTCCCCGACAGCCTCGGAGGCCGCCTTCATATCGAGTTTGAGGTGGGAGGGGATATTGAACTGGAAATTCTTCTTCGTGTTTTTACCGCGGAGGATGAGCGATTTTACTCCTTCTTCCATGAGTGTTCCGCGAACGCGCGCAGAATCTTGCGAGGTAGGCGTCGCTTCATGCGTAAGATGTTCCAAGTCCATTTTATGCTTATGGAGCTGATGGATGATCTCATTGCGGATATTTTCGCCTCCGAAAAAGATGCGGGCTTTAATCCGGTTGCCAGCGATTCTTTTGGTATCAGAGGGGAAAAGAGATGCCTCGCGGATATTTTTCAGCTTTAAGAAGGTCATGGTGAGCCGCTCGAGGCCCATGCCAAATCCGCCATGAGGAGGCATTCCATATTTGAAGATGCTCAGATAGTCAGTGAAGTTGATCGGATCCATCCCCTTAGAGCGGATCCCTTCGATCATCGACTCGTAGGTATGGCGCCTTTCGCCGCCGGAGGTAATTTCTGTTCCTGCGCAAATCAAATCGAACGTGTTTGTGAGATCGGGATTATTTTCCTGCGGCGCAGCGTAGAAAGGACGCTTGGAGGTTTTCCAATCGATGACAAAGACGAGGTCAGTGCCATGTTTTTCTGCAGACCATGCGCAGAGTTCCCGTTCTGCGGCAGGGCTTAAATCGGGTTCATGCCGTTCATCGACGCCCGTGCGTTGAAAATAGATTTCTTGGGCTTCCTTGAATGTGAGGCGGGGAAAGGGGACGTTGTCAGGGGCTTTTACGATGTTATTGCCCAGTATTTCGATTTCCGTTTTGCAGTGGCGGTGGAGATAGGTGAGCATGAACTTGATGCATGCTTCCTGTATATCGAGAATTTCTTTCCAGGAAGAGAAGAAGCCTATTTCAAATTCGAATTGTTTTCCTTCGGAAATGTGGCGCGAAGTTTGGGAAGGCTCAGCTCTAAAAAATGGGGCAAGAGCGAAAACACGTTCGTTAACGCCGACCATGATCTGTTTATAGAGCTGGCTGCTTTGTGCGAGCGTCGCACTGTAGCCGAAATAATCGACATTGAAAAATTCCGCTCCGCCTTCTGAGGAGGCTCCGAGCATATTCGGAGAAAAGTATTCTACAGCTTGGACTGTGTCGTGCATGAAGAGACGGTATGCGTGGACAAGTTCCGCTTGGATCTTAAATACGGCCTGGATTTGCCGATTTCTAAGGGCTATAGGGCGATGGTCGAGGATAAATTCGAGATCGGAATGGATTTCAGGCTTGTAATACTCGAGAGGAGGCACATCGCGGATCGGATTTTCCACGGTGATTTTTGGTTCTATGATCTCCACTTTTAGGGCGGCTGCATTCGATGCGACGGCCTTTCCTTCAATCGTGAGGATCGATCCTGGCTGCAAGTCTGAGACTTTGCTGAGCTCTTCTTTATTCTCAATAACGATCTGGACAAGCCCAGTGCGGTCGCGCAAGAGGAGAAAATTGAGCTTTCCAAAGGCGCGGAGGTTATTCAGCCATCCGCGCACAATTACTTTTTTCTCGATGCAATTGGTTAGTTCTCGAGCCAAAACTCGCTGCATAGAACCTCTTAACGATTCGCCGTATTTTCGAGCACAGCTTTGTGGCTGAGCTTGATTTGGCCCCGGTCGTTGATATCGATCACTTTTACATCGATCATGTCGCCTTCGCGGAACGATGTATCGTGGATATTTTGGATTCGGGTCGGAGAAATTTCTGAAATATGGCAAAGACCTTCTTTACCGAAGATTTCGACAAAGAAACCAAACTGCACAATCGAAGAAATCCGGCCATTATAGATTTTGCCGATTTCCACTTCTGCAGTGAGGTTGTGGATGATCTCTTTCGCGCGGTTCATCGCTTCTGGATTCGTGGATGAGATGCTGACTAGGCCGCTATCGTCAATGTCGATCTGGACGCCTGTCTCTTCAATGATCGCTCGGATCTGCTTGCCGCCTGGGCCGATGACAATACCGATTTTGCTCGGCTTGATCACCATTGTCTCGATGCGGGGAGCGTAAATAGACATTTCTTCTTTTGCCTTGGGGCAAACAGCGAGCATTTTATGAAGGATGTGGGAGCGCCCTTCTTTGGCTTGCGCCAATGCTGCCTTCATAATGTCGTGGGTGATTCCCTCGACTTTGATGTCCATTTGGAAAGCGGTGATCCCAGAATCATCTCCAGTGACTTTGAAGTCCATATCGCCCAGAGCATCTTCAACGCCGAGGATATCGGAGAGAATCACATAATTATCGCCTTCTAGGATGAGGCCCATAGCAATGCCTGAAACGGGGCGTTTTACGGGTACGCCGGCATCCATTAAAGCTAAGCATCCGCCGCAGACAGAGGCCATGGATGAAGATCCATTCGACTCGGTGATATTGGACTCAAGGCGGATCACGTAAGGGAATTCTTCTTGCTTAGGCAAGATAGCGCTGAGCGCTCGTTCCGCTAATTTACCATGACCAATTTCACGGCGCCCTGGCGTACCCATGCGGCCTACTTCGCCGACAGAGAATGGGGGGAAGAAATATTGGAGATAAAAGCGGGAGGCGCCTTCTCCATGCAGGTCTTCAAAACGCTGCGCGTTGGTCTCGCCGCCGAGTGTACAAACAGCCAGAGACTGTGTTTCTCCCCGAGTAAAGAGGGAACTTCCGTGTGTGCGGGGAAGTATGGACTGTTCGATATCGATCGGGCGGATGTCTTTGAGACCGCGGCCGTCGGACCGTTTTTTCTCGTCGAGGATCATTTTGCGCATCAGCGTCGACTGGAGATTTTTAAAAGAAAGCATTACATCGACTTTCTTATGTTTCGTGTCTCCCTCTTCAGGAAGCAGTGCTTTTGTGACCGCAGCTTTGATTTCGGAGAGTACTTTTTCCCGTTCTTGCTTCGAGGAGATGCGCAGGGCTGATTCGAGAAGCGTTGCAGAAGCGGCATGGACTGCATGATTGACTTCTTGGGGAATGCGGCGAAGAGTATCTGTTTTTTTAGGCTTGCCGATCTGGTTGCGCCATTCACTTAAATGATGGCAGATCGTTTGGATCGCCTTGTGGCCTGTCTCGATGGCCTCAAGAACTTGTTCTTCGGTCAGGAAGTCGCAGAAGCCCTCGATCATTAAAATAGCATCTTCGGTGCCGGCGAGAACGAGGTCGAGTTTAGAGGTTTTCATCTCGTCGCAAGTCGGATTGATGACGAAGTTGCCATCGATAAGGCCCATGCGCACTGCGCCGATCGGTTTGAGGAGGGGGATATCAGAAATGACGAGTGCGGCAGAACATGCGCAAATCGACAGAACATCGGGGAGGTGTTGGCCGTCGAATGAGAATACATAAGAGAGGAGTTGGACCTCATTATAATAGCCTTCTTCGAACATCGGGCGTAGCGGCCGGTCGATTAAGCGGCAGGCTAGGATTTCCCGTTCAGTGGGGCGGCCTTCCCGTTTGATAAATCCAGCGGCGGTCCGGCCGACGGCTGAGTATTTTTCCTGGTAATCGACTCTGAGAGGGAAGAAGTCGATCTCTTCAGAGGCCGTAGGGGCTGCGCAGGCAGAGGCGAAAACGACTGTCTCGCCGCAATGCACTAGGACAGCGCCGTTAGCTTGACGAGCAATTTTGCCGGTTTCAAATTTTAATGTTTTATTCCCTACGGAAAAAGTAATGGTTTCGCGTTTTAGCATTGAGTGGATCTCCTAAAAAAGATCGGTGTATAGATTTGATAAGGGTCTGAGCGTAAAGCAAAAATCTTTAAAAGACAAATTTTGTTTTACTAGCTACAGTTTTACACTGTATGGCAGGCAGGAGATCTTTAGGGGGGATAGAAATCAGAAAGGAATCCTTACAATTGTAAAGACTTTTTTCTGTTCTCTATCAAAACCAAGTTCCTACCTTCGAAAAAAAGAAAGGGGGGGCAAATAGCCCCCGTCTCACCTTATTATTTTCTCAAATTCAAGCGAACAATCAAGTTTTGGTAACGCTTGGTGTCCGTGGAGTTGAGATAGTCGAGCAGTTTGCGTCTTTGGCCAACGAGTTTCAAAAGAGCTAAGCGGGAGCTATGATCTTTTGGAGCTAGCTTGAGATGCTCTGTCAGTTCAGCAATTCTTTCAGTTAAAATCGCGATCTGGACGTCGGCTGAGCCGGTGTCTTTTTCGTGTAACTGAAATTTTTTGGTGATTTCTTCCTTAGTACCTTTATCTAAAGACATGGAGGAAGCTCTCCGATTTCAAGGGTTTAGACATTTCTTATACTGCGAATTGTACCTGATTTCGATTAAAGGATCAACTTCTTGCTTTTAGGCAGCTCGGGTGCTATGCTAAAATTCCAATTTTAACCCAGAAAAACTATGAAAAATCAATTTGAAACTATACAGCCTTGGATCGTCCAAATCCTCAATACGATTAAAAAAGATATTAAGACAGAACACCTAGGTTCTGACCCTGTTTTTTATAAGACGAATTTTGGCAACCGCCCTCAAAATCGGCTCGGCGCTGAAGAAATTTTTGCAGCCTATGAAAAAGAGCTATTGAAAGGGAACGAAGACCTTTCTGAATGGGTCGTAAACCGTTGGGTCTTTAAGAACGGCGATCTATATCGACATTTCGCAGAGCGATTGAGCGCTATCCACCCCGACTTCGATCAGATCAAAAATCTGACGGAAGAGCAGAGCCGTGAAGTATTGAAAGGGACAGAAGGCTTCGACGCGGTTTCCGTATTTCTTTTTTCCGTTCTTAACGGGGTTGTTTTTCCCGATAAGATTGTAGAAAAGCTCCGAAAAACAGCAGAAACCGAAGCCGCTTCGAAAAAAGTGGAAGAAGCCTCAGCTGCCGAACAGCAATCGATTGCAAAAATCGTCGAGCACCACCAGAGAGAAGTTGCCCGTATGAATGAGAAATATGAGACCAAGCTATCCGGCGTGCAAAAAAAATATGCAACCGACACGGAAGCGCTGAAAAAACAGATCCGCGCTTTGCAGCAAAGACTCAATTCCCTGCAGAAGCAATGACTTTTTCCGCTTTAGTAGACCTTTCTAAAATGTCGCTACAAGATCGGGACATCCATTTTATGCGCGAGGCTTTGAAAGAGGCTGAAAAAGCGTATAAAATGGATGAAGTCCCGGTTGGCGCCATATTGGTCCATAAAAACAAGATCATTGCCCGGGGACACAATCAGGTGGAGCTATTGCAGGATGCGACGGCCCATGCGGAAATGGTCTGCCTTACAGGAGGCGCTGGCGTTCTAGAGAACTGGCGCCTGGCCGATACGACCCTTTATTGCACCCTGGAGCCCTGTTGCATGTGCGCAGGGGCCTTATTAGCCTCCAGAGTCAAACGGCTCGTCTGGGCCGCCCCAGACGTCCGCCTGGGCGCTAATGGGAGCTGGATCGATCTCTTCTCGGAGAAGCATCCGATGCATGCTATCGAGATCACTTCCCGCATTCTCGAAGCAGAGGCGGCTGACCTGATGCGCCGCTTTTTTCAAGAAAAAAGAAAGAAAAAGCTTCCCAATGAAGAATGAAATCCTCGATTTATTTGAGCAGCTGATCCAAGCCCAAAAAGCGAAACTGCTCAAAACGGCCAGAAGAATCGTCCCGCATGTGACGGACGATGATCTATTGCAGCCGAACGATTTTCCTGCCCTCGAAAACCATCCCCACTTCCGTTACGAAGAGGGGATTCTCGACGGTCTCCAAGTGGCCCAGACTGCTGTTTTTGCCCATCTACGCGAAACAGTCGAAAACTCTCTTTAATAGATATTCATTCCCTGAGCGCGAAGGTCAAGAATGGCCTGAGCGTCTATCCCGGTACATTCGCTGAGAATGATTTTGCATGCGGGGATCGCCAGAAAATGCGCAAGGCCTTTGCCTGTGAGTTTTGGACAGTTGATGAGTGTGAGCTCTTTCAATGGGTGCTTTGATAATATTTCAAGAGCTTTATCAGTTAAATTGTCGCAACTCTCAATTTTCAGCCATTTTAATCGTGGGATGAATGGAAAAGCCTCTAGAAGCGGAAAGTGTTCCAGGACGAGATACTCGAGCGATGGATTGTTGATGCAGAAGCGGGCAAATGTCTCATCGTCGATTGCAATACCGTCCGTGAACCAAGTATAGAGCAGATTTTTCCCTATTTGAGCCAGATGGAACTTTTCTGTTTTCTCCAAAGAAGCTGCAAGAAAGATTAGATGAGATGAGAGCCGGATGAGCGATTCACCGAGGACATTATGGCTCTCTTTTAAAAACAGGGCTTTTAATGAAGAAGATGGCTCGCAAAGGTTGGAGAGCTCATCGATATTCTCCAAAGAAAGATACCGAAGCTGCGTGCATTTTTGCAGAATCTGGCTGACTCCAAGATCAGTGAGAAGGGGGCAATGGGAAGCATTCAGCATGGTGAGATGGGGGCAGTGCCCAGAAATCCATTCCAGAGAATGATCGGTAAAGAATGAATGGGAAATATTGAGCTCGATCAGATCGAATCCTTTTTCTTTTCCAATCGCTTCGATCGCGCGATGGGTCAAATTGGATTGGGAAAGATTCATGACGGGAGCAGGAGGCTGCCCTGCTAAATATTGCGCCCAAATAGCATCGGTAGCATGGAGAGGAGGTTTTAACTCATAGGGAGTTTTCTGATACGAGGCGGGCATCCAGGCTTTGTTAGTATAGAGAGTATCCATCGCATCAAAAAATGCGATGGTTTCTTCTTCAAGTTGGGCAGCAAGAGGGGAGGGAGCTAAGTTTGTTTTTTCCAATGGATCTTTGGATAGATCGTAAAGTTCGATTTTTTTCCCTGTAGAGATCAGTTTATGAGAACCTTTCAAGCAGCCTAAATGGGAAAAATTTCCTGGCAAAGAAAAATAGAGCGAGGCGTTGGACTGCGCTCTCGCAAGACTTTTGCCGACGCTATGATGGACTGCTTGGATTCCCAGAAGGTCTAGCACTGTGGGAAGAAAATCTGCATGGCTGGAAGGGGTTTCGATTTTTCGAGGCTGAATGCCGCGGCCTAAAAGAAGCAGGGGAATGTGGAGGTTTCCTTGATAGAGGCTATTATGCACAGCGAAATTAGGCCCTTTCTCTCCCATCTCTTGCCCATGATCGCCGCAAATAAAAAGGAGCGATCGATCCATGAGCCCTGTCTGTTGCAATTTTTCAACGAATTGTCCCAATGCAAAATCTGAATAAGAGAAGGTTTGCAGATAGCGGCGATAGGGTTCTGGGAGATCTTTTGAGACGGGGAAATGCCAATTTTGGGGAGGTTCCCACGGATGGTGATTGGAGATCGTAAAAAGAGAGAGAAAAGTAGGCGCTGTTTGAGTCCTTAGCCAATCCGCCGCATATTGCAGCAAAGGTCCGTCGTGGATGCCCCAGCTCATCATTTGTTCGCGGGTTGCGGGAATGTCTTCTTTTCCGAGGACTGTTTCAAATCCGTGGCATTTGGAAAATTGGGAAGTATTGTCCACGAGGACAGAGCCCCCTTGAATGAGAGCTGTTTTATAATTCTTCTCCCGTAAAATTTCCGGCAGTCCGATGAGAGGGAATTTGCAATAGGGCTGCAAATTGGGGGTGTCGAGATGTGGCGCGATTCCGAAAAGGGAGGCTAAAAAGGTGCGGGATGTTTGCGGCCCGATGGCATAAAAATTCGGAAATAAAATTCCTTGTTCAGCCAGACGATCAAAGCAAGGCGTTGCCGGAATCTCAGCGCCCATGCAGCCGACATTCATCGACCGGAATGATTCGAGAAACAAGAAGATGATGTGCGGTTTTTCTCCTGGTGCAATGTCGAAGAGTTTAGAGCCAGTGAAGGAAATCGTTTTTCTCAAAAGAGGATATTCAGGGGAAAGAAATCGGCAAACCTCTGTTGGAAAGTTCCAAGAAAAAGCTCCGCTCGTTTTTTGTTTTTTAAATAGCCATCCCCATTGAGCCTGAAATAAGGGGTTTTCAGCTCTTCTTCCATCAGCTAAAGGGCGTCCTGCCACTGCGGCTGCACTGCTTACAAGAAAGAAGGGAAGCCAGAACTTGAAAGAAAGCTCTTCAAAGAGTCCGAGCAGCGAAAGAAGAATTAGACCCAATCCGATGGCAGCTTGTTGCGGAATTTTTAAATAACGGATCGAATCAGAGAAAGAAGAGGGGTGCAAAGCATAGTGCCATACACTTGGAGTCAATGGAATCTCGAGTCGATAGGCGCAAAACCATCCTATGAGTTGGTAAGCTAGTAAAAAAGGCCAAATAAAAAAGAGTTTTGGAACAAAAGAGATCAGTAGGAATGTTTGGCTCGCAATCGAAAGATCTTCGCAAAGATCGATCCAGGCGTTTTCCCATTTTTTGGACGAGAAGGCCTGATAGAGGCGAAGAAAGAGGCAAGGCATCAGCGCTAGCATAGAGAAGATGGTACCTTCTTCCTTCTAGACTTTCAACTCTTCACCGTCGCACCAAATATGAAATCCATCTTCCTTAAGAATGGATGAATCTACTTTTGGACATTGCGTGATGCAGAGTTTTAAACCTTCTTTTTTAAGCCCTT
>CAZXVU010000038.1:4311-16965 GCA_964644465.1 uncultured bacterium | reverse complement strand
CAGACCAAGCGTTGACGATCTGCAATATGGAAAATTTCGATCCGATGGGAATCCACACCGGCGAAAGCATAGTGGTCGCCCCCTCCCAAACGCTCAATAATGATGAATACCATCTTCTCCGCTCTGTTGCGATCAAAGCCGCGCGCCATTTCCGCATTCAGGGAGAATGCAATGTCCAATTCGCGCTAGATCCCAAAACAAGCCAATACCGCGTTATCGAAATGAACGCCCGCCTCTCCCGCTCTAGCGCCCTTGCCTCGAAAGCCACTGGCTATCCCTTAGCTTTTGTGGCGGCTAAGCTCGCCCTTGGATACCGCCTCGATGAAGTTTCCAATGCGATCACAGGAAAGACAACAGCCTTTTTCGAACCCGCCCTCGATTACATCGTGGTCAAAATCCCCCGCTGGGACACGCTGAAGCTCAAAAGCGCTGACCGGACTATCGGCACGGAAATGAAAAGCGTCGGCGAGGTGATGGCCATCGGCAGATCCTTCCCTGAAGCTTTGCAAAAAGGGATCCGGATGCTCAATATCGGCTCTACCGGCATTGACGATCCTGCAGAAGAGATCGAAAATCCCCTTACAGACATCAAAAAACCGACAGACCGCCGCCTTTTTGCCCTCTATGCGTATTTCCAAGATGGGGGATCTGTTGAAGAGGCTCAGGAATTCTCCCATATCGATCCTTGGTTCTTGCATCAGCTCAAAGAACTGGCCAATTTCCAAGAGACTTTTTCTAAAAGCAAAATGACCCCTCTTTTGCTCCGCAAAGCCAAAGAATTTGGGTTTTCCGATGCCTCCATCGCACGGATCAAGAAACAAACCGAAACAGAAATCCGCAATTTACGTCTCAAAGAAAAAATCACTCCGTTTATTAAGCAGATCGACACCCTAGCAGGAGAATTCGACGCCCAAACGAATTATCTCTATACCACCTACCAAGCCATGGCGCACGATATCGTCCCTTCCAAGAAAAAACCGATCGCCGTCCTCGGCTCTGGTCCCTATTGCATTGGCTCTTCTGTCGAATTCGACTGGTGCGCAGTCAATACGGCTCGAACCCTCAGAAAACATGGTTTCGAAGTCTTGCTGATCAATTCAAATCCCGAGACTGTTTCTACCGATTTCGATGAGTCAGACCGCCTCTATTTTGAAGAGCTCACTTTCGAGCGGGTCCAAGATATTTCCGATTTTGAAAATCCGCGCGGAATCATTGTTTCCGTGGGCGGCCAAATCGCCAACAACCTCTCTTATCCACTCCATAAAGCAGGATATCCGATTCTGGGGACACCCGCTTCCTTCATCGACAAAGCAGAGAACCGCGATTCATTTTCTTCTCTCCTCAGGGATCTTCAGATCGACCAGCCCCCTTGGCAGCGCGTCACATCGCTAAAAAAAGCGGAGGATTTTGCCTATCACCATGGATATCCGCTTCTCATCCGCCCATCGTATGTACTCTCAGGCGCCGCGATGAACGTCGTCGAAAATGAAGAGGAGCTCGAAAAATATTTAAAAGAAGCAGCGATTGTTTCTCCAGACCATCCCATCGTGATTTCAAAATTCATCGAAAATGCTAAAGAATTGGAAATCGATGGAGTGGCGAAACAAGGAGAGGTCATTGTTTCAGCCATTTCAGAACATGTGGAAAATGCAGGAGTCCATTCCGGAGATGCGACGATCGTTTTGCCTCCTCAGCGGCTCTATCTAGAAACGATCCGCCGCGCAAAAAAAATCACCCGTTCCATTGTGAAAGCTCTCGAGATAACAGGTCCTTTCAACATCCAATTCATTGCAAAGGACAATGCGATCCAAGTGATTGAATGCAACGTCCGCGCCTCCCGATCTTTCCCTTTCGTCTCCAAAGTAACGCGCTCCAATTTCATCGAGATCGCCACAGAAATCCTCGTCAATAAATATAAGCCGCGTACCTTTGAAACTCTTGAGCTCAACTATGTCGGAGTCAAGACGCCCCAATTTTCCTATCGACGTCTCAAAGGCGCAGATCCCGTGGCCCACGTTGAAATGGCCTCTACTGGAGAAGTGGCCAATATCGGAGAAAATTATCTGAGCGCATTTTTTGCTTCTTGGATTTCTACGGAGCAGCAAGTTCGCAACAAAAGAATCCTCGTCAGCATTAGCGCCGATTATCGCGTCAAATTGTTAGATACACTCATGAGCCTCGATGAACAAGGCTGGGACCTTTACGCAACTGAAGGGACCCATGACTATCTTTCCGAGCATGGAATCGGATCTGTATCCGTATATAAAGTGGGAGAAAAATATGAGCCCAATATCGCCACTCTATTAACGCATCAGAAAATCGATCTCATCATCAATATTCCTCGGACTGCCACCGATAAAAATACGGCAGGATTCAAGATCCGCCGCCTTGCGATCGACCACCATATTCCTCTCATTACAAATTTGCAGCTCGCGCAAGTATTTCTTCAGTGCCTCTCTGAGCTCAATCCCGAAGATCTCCCCGTCCATTCCTGGCGGGAAATGGCATCTTTATGAAGAATTATTTTCTCAAAAAAGCGATCCAGATCGCGCGTCCGTTTATTCCTAAACATCCCGACTCGAAACGGATTTTGATTGTCGCAACAACAGCTCTCGGCGACACCCTGTGGGCCACTCCCGCTATCGAAAATATCCGCCGCACTTTTCCAGAGGCCTACATCGCCGTTCTGACCAGTCCGATTGGAATGGAGATCTTAAATAACAATCCCCACATCGATCAGCTCCATCTCCTCAAAGGTTTTTTTTCCCAAAGAAAAGAACTTTACAAAGAGCGTTTCGATACAATCCTCCTTTTCCATGCTTCGCAGCGCCTTGTTCTTCCTCTCTGCTCCCTTCTCGGAGCCTCGCGCATCATTGGTACAGCAGGAATCAATAAAGGACTCGATTCCCTCCTCACAGATCCGCTGCCGAATGATTTTCAGCATGAGATTGTGCGCCGTTTAAAAGTGACTGAGAAAATAGGAACAAAGACCTCCGCTCAAACACTCTCCTTCTTTCTCAAACCCGAAGAGCGTTTGCCTCCGAGATCAAAGGGTCCCTGGATTGTCATCCATCCTGGATCAAAAGATGGTTTCAAACGGTGGCCCGCAGAAAATTTTATAGAAACAGGCCTCCGTATCAAAGAAGCCATTCCGTGTGAAATCCTCATCACCGGCAACAACTCTGAAAAGCCGCTCATGGAAGAAATCGCTCATAAAATTCCAGGCGCGCATCTCTATGAGACGAACACTTCTCTCCGAACGTTCGCAGCTCTTCTCGAACAAATGGATCTTCTGATTTGCAATGATACAGGCCCTGTTCATCTCGCTTGCGCCCTCAATCGGCCCACTGTAGCGATTTACTGTTCGACAGATCCCCGCCTTTGCGGCCCCCACAAAGCAAAAAATACCATCGCAATCTCAAAACGCCCCAGTTGCGATCCTTGTTTGAAACGGAAATGCAAAAGCCCTTTCTGCTTTTTGCAGATAGGATCTCAAGAAGTCGCCGATGCCGCTTTAAAAATCCTAAGAACTATTTAGCCAGCTTTACGCTTTTTATCTTTCCAATCGTCTTTCATTCCGCGAGTTTGTCCTTCATTGCGATCCCGGCCCCATGCTCTCCCTTCGTCCATCATCCGATCTTCGTCCCGATCCATCCCTTCTTCTATGTTATGTCTTCCTTTATGACGGTGAATCTCTTGTTTTTCATCCCACTTCCAATTATGGATTTCTTCTTCCGCGCGCTCTTTCATGTAGCCGTATTTTTTTTGCAATACACCGACAAGCTTGTCATATTCTCCATGGATTTGAAGAAGTTCATCATTTGTTATTCTTCCCCATTTATCTTTCAGTTTTCCCTGAATCTCTTTCCACTTACCCTTGAATTGCTCTCGATTCATAGCCACCTCTTTTTTTAAAAAACCAGCCGCTCATTATCAAAGCCGGCCACGATTATATTTTTAATTGTAAAAAATTAATTTTCAATTATTTAATATTATTAATTATAAACAACTAAAACTGAGAAATGAATTAAACATGTATTCGGAACAATAAAGCCCAGATTCGTTGAATGCTTGAACAGCAACATTTTGCTTTTCTGACATTTGCGTTAAAAAGATCGAAAGTAAACGTCCATCCCAATTGCACTTCCTTTTTAAACGCTTGGAACTCTTCAGGGAGCAATCCTTGCAGATACTCTTCAACTTCGACTATCAAACGATTCATCAAACTTCTAGGCTCTTCATCCTTAAAATCATAAAGATGGACTGCATCTTCTCCAAAATTCTTGCTGTATTTCGGAGACAATGCCTGTCCTCCGGAGAGAAAGCCTACGTAATGCAAACAAAGATGGGCTAGAAGGAGATGCGGCTTTCCGGCTATCGATTCGAAATGTCCTTCATGATCGTACGTCTCAACAAGTTCAGACATTTCTTCTTCATCGTTGATTGCCTTGATATCTAATTTGATTGCCTCTTCCCGAAAAAGAATGGAAAGGGTATCAAAATGGAGTTGATGCCTTTTAAGATGGCCTTCCAGAAGTCGAATATCATGAAGCAAGCCCTTGAGATACATGGTCGTTTCTTTTCTTTTTTCAACTGTAGGCATTTGAATTTGAACGATCCTTTGATGATCCTTAAAAGAAAAAAGGAGATTCCAAAGACCCAGACTTTTTCTAGGGGCCTGTTGTGGGCTGCTATCTGTATTCACGCCGTGTTGCAAGTGACCTACTCTCAAACTCATAAAACCTCAAAAAGCGAAAGATCCTATCATAATTCTGAAAAAGGGAGCCAAAGAAATTTATGGCATCTGTTATTGTCGAACCAAAGCTCATGATGAAAAATACTCTCGCTGGACGCGACCTTGTTTCGATTACAGACCTATCTAAGCAAGAAATTGAGCTGGTCCTATCTACAGCTGAAAGCCTCCAGAAAAAAGGCCGGCCCGAACTCTTAAAAGGATCGATCCTCGCCAATTGCTTTTTCGAAGCTTCCACCCGCACCCGATTTTCTTTTGAGACAGCCATGCTCCGCCTCGGGGGATCGGTCATCGGTTTTTCCGAAGCGGGTTCCACGTCTAGTAAAAAAGGGGAATCGCTCTACGACAGCATCAAAGTCATTGGGAATTATGCAGATATCCTCGTCATCCGCCATCCCCAAGAAGGTTCCGCCCGTTTAGCGGCTGAAGCGACAGACAAACCGGTCATCAATGCCGGTGATGGCGCCAACCAGCACCCCTCCCAAACCCTCCTCGACCTCTTCACAATCCGCTCTCTGAAAGGCAAAATCGAAGACTTGAGCATCGCCCTTGTCGGCGATCTCAAATTCGGCCGCACTGTTCATTCTCTCAGCCTTGCATTGGCCCATTATCCTGTACGCCTCTATTTCGTCGCTCCGGAGATCCTTCCTCTTCCCGAATCGATTTCTCAAGAACTCAAGAAGAAAGGGGTCAAATTCTCTTTCCACGCATCCATCGAAGAGATCATTCCAAAAATCGACATCCTTTATATGACGCGCATCCAAAAAGAACGATTCTCTGAAGTGCAAGCAGAAGGTTTTATCAATTCTTGCTTATTGAAGAAAAAACATCTTGAAAAAGCAAAAAGCAATCTCAAGATCCTCCATCCCCTTCCCCGCGTCGATGAAATTGAAGAATCGATCGATGCAACGCCTTATGCAGCCTACTTTGAGCAAGCGGCCAATGGCGTTCCAGTCAGAATGGCCCTCTTAGCCCTACTATTAGGAAAAATCGCATGAAGGAAAAAACACTCTCTGTTTCTGCCATTAAAGAAGGCATTGTGATCGATCATATCCGCGCAGGCCAGGCGCTCAAAATCGTCCGCCTCATGCGTTTTGCCGCGGAAGAAAAACGTGTCACCATCGGCCTCAATCTCAAAAGCCAATCGACGGGGCTCAAAGATATCATCAAAGTGGAAAACTACACTCTCACAGAAGCCCAAGCCGCACAAATCGCCATTTTCGCGCCTCTTGCAACGGTGAATGTGATTGAAAACTACAAAGTGGCAAAAAAATTCCAAGTCCAATTGCCTGAAACGATCGCAGCAGTCCTCGGCTGTCCCAATCTTCGCTGTATTACAAATGCAGAACACGTCCCAACGCTTTTCATCGTTGAAGAGAACAACAGCCACATCATTCTCCGCTGCAAGTATTGTGAAAAACTCTTCAGCCGCGACGAAATGCGCGAAAAAGTTTAAAAATAACAGGATCCCCGCACTTGTTTATCAATTGAGAAATAACAGGATACGGCTCGCATACGCGAGCCGGCAGGATCCCCGCACAAGTGCGGGGGCACGATACGCTCGCAAAGCTCGCTGCAGGATAAAAATTAACAAGAGGCCACCGGGCCCGACCAAAGGTCGGCACTGCGCCGAAGGCGCAGCTGCAAGCTCCGCTTGCGCCCGGTGGCCTTTCTCCTACTATCCTGCAGCCCGCCCATCAGGCGGGCGTATCCTGCCCCCTCGCATGCGAGGGGTTATCCTGCCAGCCTCGCAAGGCGAGGCGTATCCTGTTATTTTTGTCCTGCATTAATTGGATGTCCTAGGATTTTTTCTGTCATTCCATGTATAAAAGAAAAAAACTCTTCTGATCCCTTTATGATTGAAATCCGCAAAGTCCAAACGACTAATGGCCACAGGATAGATCACTTCATCCAAAGCTCCGAACATCAAGTCATCGAAGCAGAGCACCTCATGCTTTTTCCGGCACTCATCGACCCGCATGTCCATTTCCGTGTGCCCGGCGCAGAGCATAAAGAAACCTGGGAGACGGCCGCGCGCGCAGCCATTGCAGGCGGCGTAACAACCGTTTTCGATATGCCCAACAACAAGCCATCTTGCATCACTGCCCAAAGATTGACCGAAAAAATCCACTTGATCGAAGAGCAGCTTCGCAAAGCTAAGATCCCTCTTCGCTATTATCTTTATCTGGGCGCAGATCAAAACCACTTAAATGAAATCCCCAAAGTAAAAGAGAAGATCATCGGGCTGAAAATCTATATGGGCTCTTCGACGGGCGATCTTTTGATGAATAGCGCCCCCGCTTTGGAGAATGCCTTCCGCATTGCTGCAGAAAATAATGTCTTAGTCACAGTCCATGCTGAAGATGAAGAGCTCATCCAGACAAATACTCTTCAATATACAGGGAAAACAGGTCCAGAGACCCATTCTATAGTACGCAATGCTCAAGTGGCCGTCCGCGCTGTAGATCAAGCCATTGAATTGGCCCAGAAATATGGAACGCGCCTCTACATCGCCCACGTCAGCACCCGCGAAGAGCTCCAATTGATCCGCGAAGCCAAAAAAAATAACATCCGCGTCTATGCAGAAGCAACCCCCCATCACCTCTTTTTAAATAGCAGCGCTTATAAAACTCTAGGAACCCGCGCGCTGGTCAATCCGCCGCTCCGCTCAGAAAAAGACAACGAGGCTCTCTGGGAGGCAATCCACGATGAGACGATCGATACGATCGGAACCGATCACGCTCCTCATACTCTTGAAGAAAAAAAACAGCCTTATGGCACAGCTCCATCAGGATTGCCCTCGATCGAGCTCTATTTTGCTCTCCTTCTCAACGCTTTTCATGAAAACAAGATCTCTTTAGAAGAAATCATCTCCCTAACCCACACCCGTCCCCGCGAGATATTCAATCTTCCATTGATCGATGATGTCGTCTTAGTAGATATGGAAAAAATGCGCACTGTGGATGACAAGCATTTGAAAACAAAAGTACAGTGGTCTCCTTACGCAGGGCGCAAACTCAAAGGATGGCCGCGCTATACAATTCTCAAAGGCCATGTCTTTGATTTGGAAAAATTATGATTGATGAGTGGTATCCAGAGCATCCTCCGATTTACGACATCCATAAAACTTGGACGGAGAATGCTACTGAGGGTCCTTTTTTCCAGGGAAAAATCCCCAAACGCCCCGAACCAAAGCCCTTTGATTTTTTGGGCTATAAAGTGAACTCTCCCATCGGCGTCCCTTCGGGCCCATTATTGAATTCCCGTTGGATCGCCCTCGCTGGCAAACTCGGTTTCGACATCCCCGCTTACAAAACAATCCGCAGCTACGCCCATCCCAGCCATGCTCTGCCCAATGTCGTTTACGTAAAACCTGTAGGCCCCCACCGCGCAATCGCCCTCGACGAATTCACAGAAAACTTCTCCGACCTCTCCATCACCAATTCGTTTGGCAATCCCTCGAAATCCCCCGACTTTCTGCTAGAAGACATCGCCCGCGCCAATGCGTCTCTCGGCAAAGGACAAGTGATGATCGTCTCCATCTATGGAACTCCAAATCAAGGGATCAGTTTTGGCGACGATTTCGTCCGAGCTGCAATTCTCGCTAAAGAAGCCGGAGCTAAAATCATCGAGGCGAATTTCTCCTGTCCCAATGTCGATAAAGCGGAAGGGATCCTCTACATGAGCCCCGACACAGTTTTCGAATTCGCGCAAAAAATCTCCCATGCCATCAAACCCATACCTCTTCTCCTTAAAATGGGCGTCTTCCCCAATGAACAGCTGATGAAAGAAGTATTGCAAGCGTCAGCCAAAGGAGGCGCTAGAGGCGTCTGCGGAATCAACACTCTCAGCATGGAAGTTCTCGATAAACAGGGGAAGCCAGCTCTCGGAGAAAATCGGAAAACGGCCGGCGTATGCGGAGGCGCGATCCGACCCCAAGCGCTCCATTTCATTCATAAAGCATCGGAGATCATCCACAAAGAGAAGCTCGGCCTTGTCCTTCTAGGATGCGGAGGCATCATGCGGCCAGAGCATTTTACAGAATTTCTCGATCATGGCGCCCAAATCGCCATGAGCGCAACCGGCATGATGTGGGACCCTTATCTCGCTCTCCGCTATCATCAAATGGAAAAAAAACATGAACATTCGCTCCATCATTCATAAGCTTTTTGAGAGCGGCGCCGTTAAATTCGGAACTTTTACTCTAAAAAGTGGAATTACATCGCCCATTTATATCGATTTGCGGGCAACGATTTCAAATCCCAAGCTTCTTTGCGATATCGGCGAGGCGCTCTATGAAAAAGTGAAAAATCGCTCCTTTGATTTGATCTGTGGCGTGCCCTACACGGCCCTTCCCTTCGCTACGGTGATTTCTATCCATCACAACATCCCTATGATCTTGCGCCGGAAAGAAAAAAAAGAATATGGGACAGGAAAACAGATAGAAGGAACTTATCATCCCAGCCAACGGTGTTTGATTGTTGAAGACGTGATCACTTCTGGACAAAGCGTTCTGGAAACCGCCGCGTCCCTCTTCCAAGAGAATCTCGTCGTAGAAGATATCGCCGTCTTTGTCGACCGGGAACAAGGCGGAGCTAAGCGCCTTGCAGAAAAGGGATTCCGCGTCCATTCCATTTGTACGATCACAGAGATTGTACATACACTGCGAGAAGATCAAAAAATCAATGAGCAAATAGCCAACTCGGTCCTTGAATTCATCAAGCAGCATCAAGTCCATGTTTAAAAAATTGAGTTTCTTAAAAAGAGCGAACCTAACTCTCCATCCAATGGCTCAAAAGCTCTTTAAAATCATGGAGGATAAACAATCCAATCTCGCTTTAGCTGCCGATGTCACCTCTCAGAAACAACTCCTCCATTTGGCCGATGAATTAGGCCCTTATCTCTGCGTCTTGAAGACACATGTCGATATCTTAGATGATTTCACTCCTGATTTCGGCTCTCAGCTCAAAAAAATCGCAGACAAACACCGCTTTTTAATTTTCGAAGACCGGAAATTCGCCGATATCGGGCAAACAGTCTCTCTTCAATATGCCAAAGGCATTTATCGGATCTCTGAATGGACTGATATTGTAAATGCCCAGATTGTACCAGGACCTGGGGTCATTGAAGGGCTGAAACAAATCGGCCACCCCAAAGGACAAGGCCTGTTGCTGATCGCTGAAATGAGCTCTTTTGGCACTCTTGCAAAAGGAGGCTATACCCGGAAAGCCGTCGAACTCGGAGAGGCTCACTCCGATTATGTGATGGGTTTTATCGCCCTGCGCCAAGTTAGCCAGAAGCTTGGCATGATCCATTTTACGCCCGGAGTCAAGCTGAACCCAGGACAAGATTCTCTAGGGCAACGATACCGCACCGTAGATGAGATCTTGATCAAAAATAAAAGCGATGTGATCATTGTTGGCCGCGATATTACACATGCGCAAAACCCAAAACAGCAGGCGCTCCTCTATCGGGAAAAAGCCTGGAAGGCCCATGAACAAAGCATTCGATAAAGTCATCATTATTATTCTTAATTGGAATGGCAAAAAAGATACTCTTGAATGCCTTGCCTCCCTGAAAAAAGTTGAATATCCCAACTTTTTAACCATCGTCGTCGACAACGGCTCGACAGATGATTCTGTTTCCACCCTTCGTACAGCCTACCCCAACCTTCCCATCCTGGAGACCAAAGCCAACCTTGGATTTGCTGGAGGCAATAATGTAGGCATTGAATGGGCCTTGCGCCACCATGCGCAATGGATCCTCCTCCTCAATAACGACACGACAGTGGCCCCCGATTTCCTCAACGCATTCCTTCTTGCTGCGAAAGAGCAGCCCAAAGCCAAAATCCTCGGCGCAAAAATCTACCGTTACTCCGACCCCAAACTGATCGATCATTGCGGAGGTTTTTGGAATCCAAAGATCGCTGAGTTCGACTCTCCCGCCTCTGGCCAATTGGATACCCCCTATTCTTTCACAGAAATGCAGTCTGTCGATTATGTCTGCGGAGCTGCCCTTCTCATGCACCGATCCGTTCCTGAAACAATCGGCCTCCTAGAGCCCCGCTTTTTCCTCTTTTGGGAAGAAACCGATTTTTGTTTCCGCGCCCGCCGCTCTGGCTTCGGAGTTTGGACCGCGCCCTCTGCCAAGATTTGGCATAAAGTCTCCTCTTCTTTCACTGGCGGTAAGCCCCATATGCACTATTTCTGGTGGCGCAGCCGCCTTCTTTGGATCGAGCGCAATTGCACTCCCGAAGAAAAAAAATCGCTCTATCGCAGCGTCATTTATCCTGAGCTTTGGAAATCGCTTCGCCACTATCTGATCAAGTCTCTTTTTTCTTTTAGCGACACCGATAAAATAAAACGGAATAAAGCAGGTCTGTTAGGCGCTCTTGACTATTTCCGGCGCAGATTCGGCAACTGTCCCGCCTGGCTCCTAAAAAAGAATTAAGATTTCGATCCAAAACCATAATGTTTTGTAATCGCAGCGATCGCTTGGTCCACGTGATCATAGGGATTTATTTTTTGATTCCATTTGATAAATATAATCTCAAATTCTTGATTCTGATCTCTTTTTTCAGTGCAAGTTGCACACAACTCGGCAAAACCCTGAATTTTTCTCCTATCGAATTGCCTGAGCAACTCTTCACTGCGGAAAAAGAGGCTGATTTTACCAAAAGGATCCAACATCGGATTGATTCCTTTGGTAAATCGGATTTCTTTTAGGGGAGAATCTGCTGGACAAGGCACGGTTTGATAATTGGGAGATGAAGATTCTGAAACTCCTGATGCCATATTGGCTCCAAAAAATTTGTAAAGAAAATTTACACATTCTCCAAAAAACCTTCAAGAACTTCGCCACAGAGAAAATAAATAGGCGGGGGAAGCCTCGACATTTTCAGCATTCATCATTCATATTTCCTATTTCATAAAACATTCTTGATCGACTTTTGTTGAAAATGCAAATGCTATAGTGATATAAAAAGAACAGGGTGCGGAAATTTTCGGATGCCAACTATGATTAAAACCATTTTCAGATTCCTTTCTCTCGCTGCTTTAGCCTTTCTAGCCGGTTGCGCGAGCAACGAATCCATTGTCAATAATGTCCAAGAAAGAGAAGCCAACGAGATCGTTGTTTTCCTTGCATCGAAAGGAATCGAAGCGCAAAAAGTAGTGACGCCCACCTCTGCAGTGGGAGGAGCTACTACAAACGACATGTACAGCATTAGCGTCGCAACAGATAAGTCCACCGATGCAATGGCCCTCTTAAATCGATACGGACTGCCCCGCCGCAAAGGAACCACCCTCCTCGAGCTGTTCGCCCCTCAAGGACTCATGTCTTCCACACGGGAAGAAACCATCCGCTATCAAGCCGGCCTTGCAGAAGAGCTCCGCAATACAATCCGGAAAATCGATGGCGTGATCGACGCCGATGTGCAAATTTCCTTTCCCGATACTTCTGTGACCCCATTGCCTGGCACACCGGTACCCAAGATCACTGCCGCTGTTTTTGTGAAACATCAAGGTATTTTGGAAGATCCCAATAGCCATCTTGAAGTGAAGATCAAGCGCCTGATGGCCGGCAGCGTCAACGGCCTCGACTATGATAATGTCTCTGTGATCTCCGACCGCTCCCGTTTTGCCGATATCACTCTCGATCAGCCCGGCGAAATGATCGGCGCCAAAGCGCTCCAGCAGACCTACGTCAGCATCTGGGGCTTGGTCATGACAAAGAGCTCCCTGAGCCGTTTCCGATTCATTTTCTTTACGTTCATCTTCCTTCTGTTGTTATTCTCAGCAGCCCTCGGATGGATCATTTATAAATTTTATCCCCAAATGCGCTTGAAGAAAACAGAAGCCGGCCCAGAAACGTTTCCACCTGAAAATCTCCCATGAAATTAA
>CAZXVU010000038.1:0-4211 GCA_964644465.1 uncultured bacterium | reverse complement strand
ATTTGAGAAATCCCAGTGAGCTTGTTTTAAAAGCATTTTTGAGCCGCTGCCCTCCTGAAAAACGGAAAGCCCTGGAAAGATTTCTGCCTGAACTTGAGCGATTAAGACTCGAAGAATTGCCCTCTTTTGAAGAGGGAGTCACGCCGGAGGGGTTTACCAATGGCGGAATTTTAGAGCAGGTGCATTGGTCTTGGTTTTTGCCCACTTTAAAAACCTATCCCATCAAAGAACAAAAACTCTTCTTAACGGCATTAGATCCGGTAGCCGCGCAAAACCTCGCACACTCCCTTGAGATTTCTGATTTTCCTCAAGAAATGAGCCAGACAGGAAGAAGTTTTCTGCGGCAGATCCTTTTAAATAGTTTGCTGGGGACAAAAGACCGCCTTCTCCCAATTGATTATCTGCCCCCGTCGCCTCTGAAACCTCTGCTCCGCCTCTCTAAGAAAGAGCTCACCAAATTGATCGATTTTCTCTCCCTTCACGATTTAGCTGCGGAAATGCGTCAAATTGTAGAGACAAAAATCCTTAAAAAAATCTACAGTTTCTTATCAGAGGATGAGCGGAAGTTCTTTAAACAGACGATGGCCCATCAGAAAGAGTCATTTCCAATGCCCCGAATGGGCCTCGACCGTTGGGATGGAGCGGAAGAATCGTTCCGACATATTCTGCATCGGAGAGGCATTACTCGGCTGGGCATTGCTCTTTCGGCCCAAGATCCCGATTTCATCTGGTATATCTGCCACCAGTTAGACATCGGCCGTGGAAATGTACTTCATAAGCTATGCGGAAAAGAAGCCGCCGCTGGCTTACCTACAGGTTTAACGGATCTGATCATCCGGCAGATAGAGGAAATCCTCGCTAACCCCGAATTGCTTTTATGAAGTTTTTTTCCCTTTTGTCCGGCGAAGAAGTGCACCCCGCTCCTGGGAAGAAAGTAGTCCCAGCTAAGGAATTTTCCACGCTTAAGGACGCTGCAGAAATTCTGGAAAAAGTACAGCATGATGCCGAAAATTATCGACGGGAAATCGTCGTGGAAACAGAAAAACTCAAGGAACAAGGCTTCCAAGAGGGATTCCAAGAAGGGCTCGTCTCATTGAATAAACACCTTTTCTCTCTCGACCAGGAACTGAAAACCCTTCGCGAAGATATTCAGAAAAAAATTCTTCCCCTCTCTTTAAAAGCGGCCCGTAAAATCATCGGCGATGAATTGAAGATGCATCCCGAGCGCATTGTCGACATCGTTCTCACCTCCCTAAAACCTGTCACTCAACATCGGAAAATTGTTATCTATGTAAATAAAGCCGATCTCGAAGAATTGGAAAAAAGCAAAAATAAAATTAAAAAGATCTTCGAGCATCTGGAGAGCCTTTCCATCCAAGAAAGAGATGATATTGAGCCGGGAGGCTGCATGATCGAGACCGAAGCGGGCATTATCAACGCCCAGCTTGAAAATCAATGGCGCGCGCTCGAATCCGCTTTCGAATCCTTTATGAAAAAATGACTTTTGACATGACGCTCAGAACACTCCTTTGCTTCCTTCTCCTCTTAGCAAGCCCCCTTCTTGCCCAAAACGCCCCTCAACTCTCTCCTGCAGCAACGGCTGCTGCAGCTGCCAACCAGCAGTTGCAGGCCCAGACTCAGGCTCAGTCGCAGACACCCGTCAGTGAACAAGGATTTGCCCAGCCCTCGATGGTCACCAAGCTCGCCGTTTTGACGGGACTCACGCTGCTTCCGTTCGCAATCATGCTTTTGACCTCGTTCATGAAAATCGTCGTGGTCCTTTCCCTGCTCCGCAACGCCCTCGGCGTCCAGCAAACCCCTCCGAACCAGGTCTTAAACGGCATCGCCCTATTGATTTCGATTTACGTGATGTTTCCGACGGGACTTGCTATGTACACGGCAGCTCAAGTAGCGATCAACACAAATCCCCCCACTGCGATCATCTCTGGAGAATCGGCGGTCTATATCATTAATGTGATCGATAAAGGGAAAGAGCCCCTTCGGGACTTTCTGGTCCGGAATACAAGCACGAAGCACGTAAGAAGTTTTTATAACCTGGCTTATAAAATCTTTCCCGAACCTTACAAGACGCAGCTCAAACAGAATGACTTTATCATTTTGATCCCCTCGTTCATTACGAGCCAGCTCAAGACGGCGTTCGAGATCGGAGTCCTCATCTATCTGCCCTTCTTCGTCATCGATCTGGTCGTGTCGAATATTTTGCTCGCCATGGGGATGATGATGCTTTCTCCGCTCACCATTGCCCTACCGATTAAACTGCTCCTGCTCGTCATGGTTGATGGGTGGACCGTCCTTGTCCAAGGTCTTGCTATGTCGTTCAAATAGGATTAAAGAATGTTCGCCAATGAAATCTATCAGCTTACCTACCAGGCCTTGATCCTGATCCTGCTTCTTTCCGGCCCTCCTATCATCATTAGCACGATCCTAGGCCTTATAGTGGCCATTTTCCAAGCTGCAACGCAGATCCAGGAACAGACCCTTTCTTTCACGGTAAAACTCTTCGCTGTAATTTTTACGATCATCTTTCTAGGCGGCTGGCTCGGCGCACAGGTGCTCCAATACACAAATACCATTTTGAATAGCGTGAGCAAATGGAGCGGCGCATAGTGGGATGGAAACGTTACTCTCCACTGATGACTATGTATCCCTTCTACTCTCCTTGCCTAACCTGCAGCCTATCACTGTCCTTTCCGTCTTTTTCTTAACCCTTGCAAGAATCATTCCTATCATGATTCAGGCGCCATTCTTCGGCGCAAAAAATCTCCCGATGACTTCGCGCATGATGTTCTGCGTTGCGCTCGTTGCGATCTTCCTTCCTCAGAACTTACTGAGCGTCCATCAAGAGATCCCTTACGGCGGGCTGTTCATTGGCTATTGCTTTAAAGAACTGATCATCGGTTTTCTTTTAGGATTTGCTTCCTCAGTTCCCTTCTATATCGCGCAAATGGCCGGAAGCCTCATCGACCATCAGCGCGGTTCCTCCGCGCTACAAGTCAACGATCCTACAACCCAAACTCAGACTGGAGCTGTCGGTATCCTCTATAACTACGTCCTCATCGCACTTTTCTTCGCCCTCGACGGCCCCTTTATCTTCCTCGACGGTGTTGCGAATTCGTATCAATTGATTCCTGTCGATGCCTTTATTAGCGGCTCACTCTTCAGCTCTATCAATACGATTCTTTGGAAGAAAATGTTTGGTCTTCTAGGATTGATGATGACCCTTTGCATCCAGCTTTCAGCTCCTGCGCTGATCGGGATCCTCCTCACAGATATGTTCCTTGGGATCGCGAACCGCTTGGCTCCGCAAGTGCAGATTGTCTTCTTGGGTATTTCTTTGAAATCGTGGGTGGGAATTGCCCTATTGGCCGCAGGCTGGGCTTTGATTATTCAAGTCATGGGACAAGAATCGATTGCCTGGATAAAATCAATAAACCAGCTTATTCAACAGGTAGGCCAGGCCTACGTTTCAAAGCCTGGGTAGAAAAAACACCTGGATTTAGAGCTCTTAGGCGAGCGCCAGCCTCAGCGGCTAATCTTTGCCTCTCTTCTATTTGAGAGACTCTTGCAGGAGTCAATCCATCTTTGAGCAACCGCATATCGTGTTCGTATTTTTCCTGATCGACTTTATGCTGCGCGTCCATTCTCTTAAGCTTTTGATCGAATGTTGCAAAAGGATCTTGAGGATCAGAAGGTGTAGAAGTCGACGTAGAATCTTTTGCAGCGGCGGCTCCTCCAAACAAGTAAGCAAGCGCAAGAGCGCTGGCCATGATGGCTGTTCCGATAAATGCCAACCGTCTCCAATTTATCTCAGGCTCATCAGTTTCTTCGAGAGGCAATCCCAACTGCTTGGAACTTTGGAAAGGGGCATCGGCGAGATTGGCCTGTTTTTTAGAGAGAAAATCGACAAGAATCGGATGCTCTTTCGCCATCTCTTTCGCAGCATTTAGAACAGCCGCTTGATTTTCTGGCGCAATCTCTTCTAAATCCAACAACAAAAATTCCAGATCCTTGAAATCTCCCGATTTTTCTTCGCAAAGTTCAGAGACCGTCTCTAAAATTTCAAAGACCAGATATTCCATTTTCGGTTCAACATCTTCCTCGAATACTTTTCCAGTGAGCAGACGATAGGTTTTTTCTTCTAAAGTTGATTCAACTTCAGGAAGCGCCCTCGTTCTTTCGATGGTTTGCGT
>CAZXVU010000037.1:11698-17236 GCA_964644465.1 uncultured bacterium | reverse complement strand
AATCAGCAATCTTTGCTTTAGATTGCTAAAATTCTTGCTTTGACACACCTCCTTTGCTATAATTCAAACCATGGAGTTAGCAAACGTCTATGAAGACTGCCACACTTAAATCATTACCTGCGAAGAAGCTTCCCAAAACCGACCGGGAGCAGGCTGTCCTATTGGGCCTCATCGAGCTTTACCTGAAAATGGGCAAGCCGATTGGCTCTCAGACCCTGCAAGAAAACGGTTTTGAGTCGCTCAGTTCTGCCACCATCCGAAATTACTTCGGGAAAATGGAAGAACAAGGATATCTGAAGCAACAGCACACCTCTGGTGGACGGATTCCTACTGCCAAAGCATTCCGCCTTTATGCGGACGCTTTTTCCGATCAAGGAGTCATTGATGGAAACCAAGCGGAGATTCTCGAGGAAGTCCTCAAAAAAGAAAGCCGCGAAGTCGCTACCGCATTAAATTTGGCCGCCGAGTCGCTCAGCGAACTGGCAAAATGCGCGGTTTTCATCTCAGCGCCCCGTTTCGATCAGGATTTTGTCCAAGATATTCGGCTCATCCAGCTCGATCCGACAAAGCTTCTCTCGATCGCCATCACCGATTTCGGCCTCATCCGCACAGAGACGATCTATTTGGACAGTCCTGTCGACGTTCTCTTTTTGCGCAGTGCGGAAGAATACTTTCTCTGGCGCATGAACAAAGGGGAAAAGCCTCTTTTCCGCGGAGAAGCGGAAGCGAAAATGGCCCAGCGGATCTATAATGAAGTGATGGTGCGCCATGTCGTAGGTTATGCAAACTTCACGAATGAAGACATTCTCCGGACCGGCCTCTCCAAGCTTTTAGCCTATCCGGAATTCAATGACGCCGCTGCCCTAGCAAACAGCCTTTCGCTTCTCGAAAATGAAGCGCAAATGCAGGCTTTGCTCCGTGAATGCTGCAAAAAGAATCAGCTCACCTGTTGGATCGGCGACGAGCTTTGCCCTTACGTACCGCCAGGTTCCGAATGCGCGATCATCGCGATCCCTTATCGGATCAACCAAACGATTGCCGGAAGCATCGCCCTGCTCGGACCTATGAGGCTCCCTTACCGGAACCTATTCGGCCTTGTGCAGCACTTCAGCGAGCTGCTTAGCAAATCGCTGACGCAAAGCGTATACAAATTCAAGATCACATTCCGCCAGCCGAAAGCGCATGGCGCAGAAAGAATTGAAAATGGAGACGAGATATTGAAAACAAACCGCTCCATCTTATTAGAAGATAAATCGAGGTAAAATGACAGAACAAGAAGGACCCGAAGAAATGATGCAAGAGGCCATACCACAACACCAGCCTCCTATTGAAGATTGGAAAGACAAATATCTGCGCACTCTGGCTGAGCAAGAAAACATGCGCAAGCGGATCCAACGAGAAAAACAAGAGATGGCCCGTTTCGGCATCGAGAATTCGATTTCCGAATTCCTTCCCGCCATCGACAATTTTGAGAATGCCCTACGCTTTGCAGAACATGCAGGCGGGGAAGTAAAAAGCTGGGCGGTAGGATTTGAAATGATCCTCTCTCAGTTTAAAGAAGTGCTTCATAACCATGGCATCGTCTCTTTCCATTCGGAAGGGAACACTTTCGACCCTCAATATCACGAAGCAGTCGAAATCGTCGAAACGACGGAGTTTCCCGATGGAACGATCATGCATGAGTTCACAAAAGGCTATAAAAGCGCATCCCGCACGATCCGCCCAGCCCGCGTGAAAGTGGCGAAGCACCCGCAAAAGATAGACATTCCCGCAAGCTTAGCTGCGGAAGAAGAAGAAACAAAAATTTAAAAAGAAAAAACCAGCGGCTTTTAAGCCGCAACCGAGACTGTGCGAGGCAGAAAAGCCAGCAGCCAGTCCCAAAAAGGAAAATACTATGGCACAAAAAAAGAGAATTATCGGTATCGACCTAGGTACGACCAACTCCTGCGTAGCGATTATGGAGGGGGGTTCTACTGTGGTGATTACGAATGCAGAAGGCGCCCGCACAACGCCTTCGGTCATCGCTTATAAAGGCAATGAACGCCTTGTCGGCATCCCAGCGAAACGGCAAGCCGTCACCAATCCTGATAAAACGCTCTATTCTACAAAACGTTTTATCGGCCGTAAATTTAGTGAAGTCCAATCGGAAATTGCGACCGTCCCTTACAAAGTGACGAAGAACGCCAATGGCGACGCTGTTTTCGAAGTCGACGGAAAAATGATCTCTCCTGAAGAAGCCGCTGCTCAAGTCCTCATTAAAATGAAGGAAACAGCAGAGAGCTATCTCGGAGAAAAAATCACCGAAGCGGTCATCACTGTTCCCGCATATTTCAACGACTCCCAAAGACAGTCGACGAAAGATGCCGGCAGGATTGCAGGACTCGATGTCAAACGGATCATCCCGGAGCCTACTGCAGCAGCCCTCGCTTACGGTCTTGACAAGCAGCAGACAGATAAAAAAATCGTCGTATACGACCTCGGCGGAGGTACATTCGATGTTTCCGTCCTCGAGATCGGCGACGGTGTATTCGAAGTATTAGCGACGAATGGAGACACTCACCTAGGCGGCGACGACTTCGACAATTTGATCATCCATTGGATGCTCGACGAATTTAAGAAAGAGAACGGCATCGACCTCTCCAAAGATAAAATGGCCCTCCAGCGCCTACGCGACGCAGCGGAAAAAGCGAAAATCGAGCTTTCCGGCGTCATGACGACGGAGATCAACCAGCCGTTCATCACTATGGACGCCAGCGGCCCAAAACACTTGTCGCTGACATTGACCCGCGCAAAACTCGAAAGCATCTGCCATGACCTGATTGAAAGAACTGTGGCTCCTTGCACAAAAGCAATGAAAGACGCAGGCCTCTCTACCAGCGATATCGGCGAAGTCATTCTCGTCGGCGGTATGACCCGTATGCCTTCTGTCCAACAGAAAGTAAAAGAGATCTTCGGACGGGAGCCTCATAAAGGCGTGAACCCTGATGAAGCGGTTGCGATCGGCGCAGCAGTCCAGGGCGGTATTTTCGCCGGAGACGTCAAAGACGTCCTCCTCCTCGACGTCGTGCCTCTTACTCTCGGCATCGAGACCCTTGGCGGCGTAATGACTCCTTTGATCGAGCGCAATACGACGATCCCAAGCCAGAAGAAACAAGTCTTCTCAACAGCCAGCGATAACCAGCCTGCCGTGACGATCGTCGTTCTCCAAGGAGAGCGCCCGATGGCCCGCGACAATAAGGAAATCGGCCGGTTCGACCTGACTGATATCCCTCCAGCTCCCCGTGGAATGCCTCAAATCGAGGTCGCTTTCGACGTCGATGCTGACGGTATCCTTCATGTCTCTGCAAAAGACAAACAGTCTGGCAAAGAGCAGAAGATCCGCATCGAAGCCAAATCAGGCCTTTCCGACGCAGAGATCCAACGCAAGGTCAAAGAAGCCGAACTCCATGCTTCAGAAGACAAAGAGCGCAAAGAAGCCGTAGAAGTGCGCAACGAGGCCGACTCGCTCGCCTTCCGCGCCCAGAAGTCGCTCAATGAGTACAAGGACAAACTTCCTTCGAACATTACGTCTGACATCCAGACCCGCATTGATGGCGTGAAAAAAGCTCTCGAAGGGCAGGACAACGCTCTCATTAAAGCGAAAACTGCTGAATTGCAAGAGCACATGCAGAAGATTGGCGAAGAGCTGTCTAAAGCAGGCGCTCAAAGCGCAGGTCCTTCTCCGCAACAGCAGCAAAGCGCTCCGAATGCAAAGGGACCTTCTAAGCCTGACATCGAAGACGCTGAAGTTGAAATCATGGACGACAAGAAATAAATAATCTCTAGTCCCTGAAAAATGTACAAACCCGGTCTCAAAAGGACCGGGTTTTTTTTATCCTGCCCGCCAATGGGCCACAAATCGTTTCGATTTGGGGTGGCGGATCCTGCGCCGCCATTGGCGGCGATCCTGCCTATCCTGTTCCATTGATTGCAAAAACAATTACAGGATCTGCAGGATGGCTCGCTAAGCTCGCTACAAGATATGCAGGATAACCTTTGCTATTTCTTGCAGTTGGTCAGGGTGCAAGCGTCGACGGCAGATTTGCCCCGAGGCTTCGTTTGATAGATCGTAAAGACAAGCCGCGTTCCAGTATACGTACTGATGGGAGCATTGATCGCTTGCTGTCTCTGCATACTCGACTTGCCGAAGTTCCCTTCAATGATCAATTCCTGATACATGTTGCCATAGAAAGCGTCGTTACTTGGATATTCTTTGTCCGATCTCATCACTGTGGTCTCTTCTTCCGAGTCAACCGTAAAATAGCGGCCCCCTTGCAGTACCGTGATCTCCGCTGCCCTTTGGCGGGCCATTCTCCTCGATTCTGAAGAACTGATCCCATTCTGCACGACTACAACGGCATATTGATCCCCTTCTAGCTGATATTCAATCAGATGGTCTGATTGGGAGACATATTTACCCCCATTCGAATTGGTACACATTCCAACAAGGGCTGTTATAGCGACAACGCAAATCGCAATCTTCATAATTATACCTAATAATACCTATCATTATATAAACAGTTTAATTTAATATTTATCAAGTTAATTAACTTTAGCTTTTGATTTTAATTAAGATACGACTAAAATTAATTATTTTAAGGGTTCGTAAATTTTCCTTTAATAAAATATATGCTTTTATGGTACACAAGTCCCTTCTCACAAAGAATGTGAGTGTTTTTCCAAAGAAATGAACATCAAAAAAATGAGGGTTCTATGGCAAGCACATCCGAAGTTGGAGCTCAACCAATAAGCTTCAGCCAAACTGGTTCTTTAACCTTAAAGCAATATCGAAGAGATATGGGCTTCGTTGTAAGAGAACATCGAAAAATCGAAGGAGCTAAAGGCGAATGGCTGCTTTTGTATAACGATTATAAAGCTGGAGACTTTCCGAAAACAAATGAAGGTCTAAAGAGCAAAATGGCTAAAGAAACAGATGCTTATTTAGGATACCAATCAGCGACTGAGAAAGCAAAAGCATTGCTCGACCGCTTCAATGCAGCCATCTCCTATTCAAGCCGTTCCAAAATTTCCAAGGACACTTACGTAACTCTTCAGAGAGCTGGGTATAAAGTTGATTGGGCCAAACAAGAAGAAGTTCTATTAGGACAGGTCGTACCAAAACTGAGAGCGTTAAGAGACAGAGTGAATAATGTATGGTCTCATATGAATGAGCGCCTTCCAAAGGCTGGAGCCAATCTAGGCGCCGCTTTCTATCATGCCTACGGAAAGCTAGGTCAGGCTGGTTTTGGATCCTCTATATCATCCTCTCTATCTTGGCTCGATAAAGCCATCGCCGCAAGGAAAGCAGAACTCGGCGCTGATAAAATTGTCGAAGAGGACGATAAAGATGACTTTATTGATGCTGCTTCAGGAATGCATAAGGAACTCACTCCAGAACAAGAAAATTTAGCCTTGGCAACCCTTTCTGAAGATCTAGAAACAGTTCTCGATGAGGATCCCTTTACACAAGTGGACGATACAACTCCGCGCAGGAGAAGT
>CAZXVU010000037.1:0-11598 GCA_964644465.1 uncultured bacterium | reverse complement strand
TCTCGATGAGGATCCCTTTACACAAGTGGACGATACAACTCCGCGCAGGAGAAGTTCAGGCGGAACAGGTGGTGGCGACAAAGAGGTAGATGAACTATCAGGTGCAGGGAGCGCTAGAAGAAAAGGTGCTAGAGTAGCTGATGAAGAAGATACAGAATTAAAAGAAGCAGATCCAAAAAGACGAGGTTCTAGAGTTGCTGATGCTGATGCTGAAGAAGAAGAAGAAGATCTTCATGTCGACACTAGCGGTGCTGGAGCTGATAAAGCGCTTACTAAACCTGGTGCTGATTCAGACTCTTCTAATCCTATTGCAGAAGCTGTCACTAAAGCTAGATCTAGAGCCTCTTCTGATGCTGTAGACCCAGAAGCTGGAGCTCCTGGATCTAAGAAAGCTAGCCCTAGAGCCGCTGACTCTGTAGAAGAACCAGAAGCAGGACCTTCTGGATCTAAGGAGAAATCTAGATCTAGAGCCTCTTCTGATGCTCCAGGAGCAGAAGAAGAAACTGATGGAAAAGATGCTTCTCGAGCTGCGGATACTAGAACAGACTCAGAAACTCCTGCACCACAATCATTCGCGGACGTGGTCTCGTCGGGTTCAAGACAAGAGCCTTTAAAACCTACAAGACCTCCTCTACCTAAAGGTCCTCCTCCAGCAACTGATGCAACAGGAGGTGCCGCTAAAGGAGGAAAAAAGCGGAGGGGTGGTGGCGCAGATGCTGTAGAATAAGATTCTTCCACCGCAAAGCTTCCTAAAGAGGCTAAAAGGCCGTCCAATTGTGGCGGCCTTTTCTGTTTTCCTGTACTATCCGTTTTCATGAAAATTGCAGATAACCATTGCGACCTTCTTTCCTATCTTCAGGGAGATCCTGCCAGAACGGCAAACAATCCTGAGTCGCGTGCATCGATCCCTCAGCTTAAACAAGGCGAGGTTGTCCTTCAAACGCTCGCTATTTTTACGATCACAAAATCAGACAGCGCAAGGTTAGGAGAGGAGCAATTCCAGATCTTTAAAACTCTTCCCAAAAAATATGGAAATGCCTTCGCAAAGGATATTTATCCCCTTTTGGCAATTGAAAATGCCTCCGGTTTTTGCGCAGAGGAAGAGACGATTGAAATCGGATTGAAACGGATCGATCGATGGTGGAAAGAAGCGGGCCGTATCAGCTATATCAGCTTTACCTGGAATGATGAAAACCGGTTTGGAGGAGGCAATGCCTCAAAAGCGGGAATTAAACCTGATGGACTCACATTACTGCGCTGGATGGATGGAAAAAATATTGCCATCGACATTAGCCATACTTCCGACGCTCTCGCCCACGATATTTTGAATGCGATCGATAAATATCATCTAAAAATTAATCCCATGGCCAGCCATTCGAATTTCCGGAAAGTAATGGACAATCCCCGCAATCTCCCCGACGATATCGCCAAGGAAATCATTCGCAGGAAAGGCGTGATGGGAATCAATTTTGTCCGCTTGTTTGTGGGATCGGGCGGTCCCGATGATTTTTTACGCCATATAGAACATGCAGAAAAGCTGGGAGGTTTGGACCATCTCTGTTTAGGGGCTGATTTCTTTTACGATGGAGACTCCCCTCCTGAATTGGACTATTTAAAGCCGTTTTTCTTTGAGGGGTATGATAATTCCAGCTGCTATCCTAAGTTTCTGAAGCTGCTGCGAAAAATCCTTTCGGAGGCACAGATCGAAAAGATCGCCTACCGCAATCTGATCCAATTCCTCCGACCCATTTCTATTTTGGAAGAGTAACAGGCAATTTTCCGCGCGCTTCTTCTTTTCCACTTAAAACACAAAAGACAGCCCATTGCGCTTGTTGATCATTTTCATAACCAAGCAGGACTGTTTTCTGGCTTTTAAAGAGTTTGAGAGAATATGGAGTTCCAAAGAGGCAGAGAACGGATCTGGGAGAAAGCTCCTCGATGAGTTCCAAGCAATCTTTAGAAAGCCCAAAATCTTTCATTTTCAAATCGATCCGGTGCAAAGCAATCACAACTTGATCAAAGGAACGGAGTTTCTCCATCAATTCGATTTTTTTTTCAGAATCCATCTGATTAGAAGCTTCAAAAAAAACGGAGAATTTTTTTTGCAAAACATCATTTTCCCCGATGGTGAGATACGCAATATTTTCGACCATTTTTGCCGGCTCTCCAATGAGAGTGACCGCATGTTGAAAGAGTTGTTTCTTCAATTGTATGGCTTCTTTGTTATTGAGAGCTTGATGGAGGTTGTCAGCAGAAACATCTCTTTTTAAGTGAAGCCCCAATTTTTCTTTCGCTTTTAGAATTCGGAAAACAGATTCTTCCAAATCTTTTACATCCAAAGCCCCGGAAAGATAGGCCTCTTTCAACGCTTTAAAAGCAGCAGGGATCTGTTCGCGGAGAATCTGATCGTTATTCGGATTCTTATGATCTCCATAAAGGAGAAGATCGGTGCCTGCCTTTTTCGCAAGAATTGCGATTTCTGGAACAGAAAAACGATCTGCTACAGCTTTCATATTCAAAGCGTCGCTGATCAAAAGACCTTGGAAATGAAGTTCTTCCCTGGCGATTTTTTGGAGGCAAGTAGAAGACAGGGAAGTGGGATAGATCTCATCAATGCAGGGAACAAATAGATGCGCGCTCATAATGGCTTCCACGCCGTCAGAGATGGACTGTTGGAAAGGGACGAATTCGATTTTTTCCAGCCTCGATTTGGAATAGGGAATGAACGGCAGATCAAAATGGGAATCGACACCCGTATCGCCATGTCCCGGAAAGTGTTTGGCGCAAGCCAAAGCCCCTCCATCCTGCATTCCTCTCAAATAGGCTGAAACGCGCAAGGCTACCTCATTCGGATCTTCGCCGAAAGATCGCATATGGATGATCGGATTTGCGGGGTTGTTGTTTACATCTGCAACAGGGGCTAAATTCATATGGATCCCAACAAGCCGCGCTTGCCGGCCAATCTCAGCGCCCATTTGATAGATAAGACTCAGGTCAGAGACAGCTCCCAAAGTCATATTTCGGGGAAAAGCGATCGTATTCGTCATGCGCATCGCAAGCCCCCATTCTGCATCCGCCACAATCATTAGGGGAATTTTCGTTTCACTTTGCAGCTTATTGAGAAATTGCACTTGGGATACGGGATCGGATTCTTTGACGAGGGCATTTCCAACATGGCATTCATCCAAGATTTTCAGCCAATCGGCCCAGTGGTCTTCTTTCCTTAAAGGACATGCTGGCGCAACAAGTAGCTGTCCGATTTTTTCATCTAGCGACATCTCTCTCAATGTATCTTCAGCCCAAGAAGCAAACGCAAAAATCGGAAAAAACAATAACAAAAATTTCATATAGCACCTTCAGGCCCAGCATATTACACACAAATGGAGAAAAAGTAGAATTATTTCTTCTTTGCGGCCTTTGCGTCTTTGCGTTCTTTGCGTTGAATAAAAGCCAGGTACCCTTGTGATTTCAAACCAGCAGGAACACCTTTAAATCTATTTAGAAGAATTTGCTCAGGAGACGCGCAATATCTTGGTAAGTGATGTAAAGAAATAGAGCTATGAGGAGCCCTACGAATGGGATGATGAGTCGTTCCATCGTTTTGGCGCGAAGAGGTCTCTTCGTGATCGCTTCGACAATAGAAAACATAATGTGCCCTCCATCAAGGACGGGGATCGGCAGAAGATTGATCAGACCTAGATTGAGGCTGATGACAGCCATCCAATAAAGAGCTTCTTTGGGGCCCAGCATCCAGCTTTGATGGACGACTTGGACTATGCCAACAGGACCGCTCACAAATTTCGGATTCAGATATCCGGAAACAAGCCCGTACAGAGTTCTCCAAGTTTCTTTAAAGACATCGAGAAACTGCTGCTGGGGAGAGGGATTATAGAATACTTCGCGGTCTTTAAGAGGAACGCCGAGGACTGCTTTATGCTGCGTCTGTTCGAGTTTTTTCAGTTCTTCAAACCTTTTTTCTGGATCTTGAATCGCTGCGATTTCTTTTTTGCTCTGCGCGATTTCCTGGGCAAGCTGCGCTTTTTGTTCGGTGGTCAAAGACAAATCGATTAAAGGCTTTGGAACAATGGGATTGAGAAGCTGGAGCGTTCCAGCAGAGTTTTCTACTTGTGAAGTCCCAATAGAAGAAATCATCGATTGGAGATCGGAAGCATTGAATTGATCGAATTGGTTATCGGCTTGGGTCCAGAGCACCTTATTCAAGGCATCTGGATTCCTGTCTACAATGACAAGAACGCGGCGGGTTTGGAGCATTTCCAAAAGTTCATAGGAAGAATGTACCGGATATCCATCCACAGACAGAATTTTGTCCCCTTCTTCCAGAGGATGGAAATAAGAGCAGCGGCGGCATTGCTGGAACGCTTTCGCCCCTTCTTCTTCATCGATAAAATTGAGCCGGCTTTCTACATCTGCCGTTGGAGATAAGTTGTAAGGGATAAAGTAGAGGTCTTGAAGACGTCCTCTTAATTGCGCTTCATGCTGCCAATCGTCGAATTCCCCTCTTTCAGAGGCTGTCATTTTCAAATCGTCGAGCTTGACTCGGGGCGCTTTCGTTTGGAAAACTTGATCGCCTCTTTGGATTGTCAAGAAGGAGGTTGATTCATTGGTGAGCGCGCTCAATTGAGGCGCGGAAAAAACAATTTCTCCATCTGCCCAAATGATCCGATCTTTAGATTGGATTCCACTCTCAGTGATTGGGGACCCTGCTGGAATTCCGCTAGATCCGTCGAAGATCAAATAGCGGGCAGGAGATAAAACCCCGATGGTTCCGATTTTTTCTCTGATTTGCGGGTCGTCATAGGTGGCGAGAGAATAATTGAAGGGAACGTGTTGCTTTGTCAAATAATCGACTTTATAGCCTTGGATATTGATCGTTCCATCGCTCATGGCTCCTGCGATGAGGAGATCTTTGAATCCGGTGAAGGGACGGTTGTCATAAGAATCTATGACATCTCCAGGGCGTACTCCGTGATCGTATAAAGCAGATTTTGGGTCGATCCAGCCGATCCGGTGCGTATATTCAGCGAATTGTTTATTCAAACCTCCGAATGACCAAAGGATCACGAAGGCCACTGCGGCAAAGAGGAGATTGACTACTGGGCCTGCCAAAGCGACTTGAATCCGCTGCCAGGGACGTTTTCCATAAAAACCATCGGGGATTTCATAGGGTTCGAGGTTGCCCTCTTTTTGCATGCCGGCTATTTTTACATACCCGCCAAACGGGAGGCAGCAAATATGCCATTTGACCCCTTGCCATTCCCAGGTGTAGATAGGCTTTCCGAAACCGATTGCAAAAGCTTCGACGCGCATCCCTTGACGGCGCGCGATCCAATAATGGCCCAGCTCATGGATGAACACGAGGAAACCAAGTCCGAGAATCGCTAAAAATGCATAGATAAGACTAGCTGCCATGAGACTATCCCACTATGAGGGTTTTAAATGTTTTTAGAGATTTTTGAGCAGATTTCAAATGCCCAATAGAGTTTCCATTTTGAGGACAATGTGATCGCACATGGCCGAAAAGTGGCATTTGAAAGATGCCGAAAAGATCAAAAACAGAAAAATTTAAAGAGTGGGTTAGTCTCATAACACTCAATTTTCTTTTTATGCGGAACGGGCTTCTTCGCGCGCGCTCTGGTCTACAGATAGAATTGCCTCTAAGGTTAGCAGATTCTCCGCCCGGTGTGAAGATATTAATTTTTCCAGCTTAATCCCGATAGAGGTCCAGGAGATTTCCCGCTTGAGAAATCGGTCGACCAGCACCTCATTTGCCGCATTGAGATAGCAGCTATAGCTTTTTCCCGCTCTCATTGAATCGACGGCCAATTGGAGACACCGAAATTTTTCTTTGTCAGGAGGGAAAAAAGTGAGGGTCCCATTTTTCATAAAATCATAGGGAGGGAGCAGTCCCTGCTTTCGTTCTGGATAGGTGAGGGCATACTGGATGGGCAAAAGCATGTCAGGTTCGGACATTTGGGCGAGAATGCTTCCATCGACAAACTCGACGCAAGAATGGATCTGCTGCTGCGGGTGGATCACGGCTTCGATGCGGCTTGGATCTATATCATAAAGCCAGCGGGCCTCGATCATCTCCAACCCCTTATTGAATAAGGTAGAGGAATCGATGGTCACTTTTAGCCCCATCCGATAGTTGGGGTGGGCCAATGCGTCTTCGACAGTGACTTTTTCTAATTCTGCATTGCTTTTTTCCCGGAAAGGTCCCCCGGATGCGGTCAAAATGAGGCGTCGGACGGCGCTGGTTTTTTCTCCCCTGAGACATTGGAATAACGCGCAATGTTCGCTGTCGACAGGAACTAGATCCACCTTATTTTTCCGGATTAAGCCGCTGAAAAGCTCGCCTGCGCAAACCAAAACTTCCTTATTAGCCAGTCCGATTTGTTTGCGCGACTCGATCGCAGCGATTGCGGGCAAAAGGCCTGCGCTTCCCGTCATTGCAAGCATGGCGTAATCGGCGCCGGAAAAAGAGGCGACAGCTTTGAGTCCATCCATCCCTGCAAGAACGGGGATGTGGGGAATCTTCTTTTGGAGAATCCTTGCCTTATCAGGATCATAGACGGCGATCAGTTTAGGAGAAAATTCCTTCGCTTGCGCTTCTAACAATTCAATATTGGATTTCGCGGCGATCGCAACGATTTCCAAATCTTCCTTGAGATGCCTCGCTATTCGGAGAGTGCTTGTCCCAATAGATCCGGTGCTTCCTAATACGGCAATTCTTTTTCGCATGGTGTTTTCCTAAAAATAGAAAGCTTAGCGCAAATGGCCCATTTAAAGAAAACAGCAAGCACATAGAAAAATCCGATGCATGTGACGACGAGGCCGCCCGTAGAAAGGGCAAGGCCATAGACGCTCAGCAAATGGCGCGCCAAAGCGACACCTATAAAGGAAGCGAAAACACCCATTGCGGAGCTCCAGAAGAGAAGCCAGGGCAGCCGGTGGCAGAAAAGACGGACCGTTAGATAAGGCCCCACTAAAAAGGCTAAAACAAGGAGGACTCCCACGGCGCGGAATGCCCCAACGCACGTAGCGGCCGCCAAAAAAAGAAGGAGAAAATGAAACATCCCGCTGCGGCAGCCTAGAGTTTGCGCAAGGCTCCTGTCAAAACTGGCCAACTGAAACTGGCGGTAAAAAAGAAAGATGGCAATGAAGTTGAAGGCGGCAAGAAACGAAGAAATTTTTAGATCTCCCATTTGGAGCAGGTCCACATTTCCCATTACTGCCTCAGTGCTGATGTGAATATCGCGCGTGAAGAGCGTCACAACAGTGATCCCGAGAGCAAATAGCGCCGTAAAAACAAGGCCCACGCTCGCATCTTCCTGTAGACGGAAGAAGCGGACGAGCCCCTCCGTAAAAAACGCAGTGATCAACGCGGCTATGAACGCCCCGATCAAAAGAGTCGGCAAGTCAAACATTCCTCCGCCCCAAAACGAAGAGGCGAATAGATACGCGAGAGCGATCCCTAACAAAATCGTGTGGGAGAGTGAATTGGCAAACATCGCCATCCGCTTCAAAACCAAAAAAGGTCCAATCAATCCGCATGAGATCGCGACAAAACTCAATACTGCGATCTGGATTTCATCGGATGCAAAAAAATTTCCCTGAAAAATCCGCGAGATGAAGGTCACAAAAAAACCAAAAAAGGAATTTCCCCAATAAGGGTTCATCATAAAGCCCTCGGTCTTTCAGGAATTGGCTGCTGATGGGGATCTTGTTTCGGATCGGAGAGGAGCCGCGTCAATTTTTCTTCGATTTCGGGAGTTAAAATGTGTTCCATTTCTTCAGCGGTGCGGTGCACTTTTTCTACGTGCAGCCCTAACTCTTCGGTCAAATAGACTTCCCAAAGACGGTGGAGTCGTACGATCGACGCTGCTTTTTGCCGCCCATCTTCGGTCAATTGAACGATTTGGCCAGTCTGCACTGCCCACCCTTCCCGGATCAATTTCCAAAGAACTAAATGCAAAGAAAATCGAGAGATCTGATGCGCTTCTTTCAACTGCTCGAAAGAGAGCGTTCCTTTCTTCCAAATTCCTTTCAGGATATTTTCCTGAAGACAGCGGAAGCGGAAAGCGAAAACCCGGCCTACGCGGAAAACGAGCCCCCGTTTCGGAGCAAATCCCAAAGATAATAGGGCAAATGCTGTTCCCACAAGAACGATCATCGGTCCCGTCGGCAAAGTCAGCGTCTGGCCCCCTTTTGAAAGAGCCACCGAACCAATGATCGAGAAATAGTTTCCCAGAAAACCGCTAAGCGCCCCAAATAATGCGGCGAGGCCAAAGACGGTTTGGAGCCGATCGCTGAACTGCCTCGCAGCAATGGCAGGGGCGATCACCATCCCCGACATCAAGACGACCCCTACGCTCCGAATGCCTACAATTAAGGATAAAAGGAGCAGCCAAAACAAGATCCGCTCCAAAAATGTAACTCGAATACCGGCGCTCATCGCATAATCGCGATCGAACAAAGACGCTTGCAAAGAAGGGAATGTCGCGCAAAGAAATAAAGAAACAAGAAACGCAAGAGCGCCATAGATCACTATATGGATATCTGTCATGGTCGCGGCCTGGCCGAAGAGGAGCATCTGCACCTGTTTATGCCAAGTGGGAAGGCTGGACTGCATCGCGCTGGCAGCGACAATCCCGATCCCAAAAAAGACAGCGAGGACAAAACATAAAGCTGCGTCTGTGCGCACTTTCCCTCTCCGCTCCAGCCATTCGATCGCTTTGAGCCCTAAAAGAGAAGAGACAAAAGCGCCTCCTAAAACAGCGAGAAAAATCCATTCCTCATTCTGCGGAAATAGAATCGCGAACAGAGAGACGCCGATGCAGACTCCCGGATAGGTCGCATGGGAAAGCGTTTCTCCCAGCAAAGATCGTTTGCGCAAGAAAATGAGGACGCCCATCAGAGAAGAAGCGAGGCACATCAAGATGCAGCCCCATGTAGGCGCCCGTAAAACCGGATTTATGAAGAAATCCCAAAAATCGAAGCTCATAATATGCCGCTGAGGCTTTTGGCGGAAAGAGCAGCCGCTTCATCAAAGAGCAATTGGCTCTTTCCAAATGTTCTCGCCAAATTTTCGCGGGTGAAAATCTCTTTTACGGGCCCGCACGCTAAAATGCGCGTATTTAAGAGGATCGCCCAATCGAAATATTCTTCGACAGTAGGTAAATCGTGGTGCACGATGAAAATTGTTTTGCCCGCCTCTTTCTGCCGCCTTAAAAGACCCATAATTGCTTTTTCTGTGGTCAGATCGACCCCTGCAAATGGCTCGTCTAAGAAAAAGATGTCTGCATTTTGAACGAGGGCGCGCGCGATGAAAAGTCTTTGCTGCTGGCCTCCGGATAGTTGGCTGATCTGCCGGCTTGCGTAAGCGCTCATGCCGACAAGTTCCAAAGCAGCAGCGGCCGCTTCTCTATCTGCGCGGCGCGGTCTTCCGAAGAGTCCTAAGCGGCCGTAGCGACCCATTAAAACTACTTCCAAAGCCGTAATGGGGAAATCCCAGTCGATCGATTCGCGCTGAGGCACGTAAGCGACTCTCTTGCGCGCATTGCAGGCAGGCTGTCCTAAAAGGGAGATTTTTCCTGAAAGAGGCTTCACAAGCCCTAAAGCTGCTTTCAAAAGCGTGCTTTTCCCGGCTCCGTTGGGACCGATGATTCCGGCCAGCACACCTTGAGGAACTTGAAATGTCGCATCCCAAAGAATCGGCGTCTTTCCGTAATTAACATTTAGAGAGTCGGTCTCAAAAGAATAGGTCATTCTAAGTATCTCGCTATTACATCAGCATTATGCTCCATCATTTCCAAGTAAGGGAGCCCGCCCATTGAATCTCCATGAAGAGCTTCCGAACAAATGCGGATTTCAAGCCCTAATTCCTTTCCGGCTGAAGCAATTTTCTTAATGGAATCGCGGCTTACATTGGATTCTGGAAAAAGAACTGAAATTCGATTCAGCTTTAAAAAATCGAGAATTTTTTGAATATCGAGCGGATTGAGCTGTCCATCGGGGGCCAAACCTTCCGGCGCCGCAAACCTCTTATTCCACTCTACTTCTTCTGGGTCGGCGAGATAGCTGCGCGTGAAGTAATGGAAGGCATCGTGGCTTGTTACTAAATATCTTTTATTAGATGGAACTCCCTTCAATCGCTGGCTCATCTTTTCATGAACGGCATCCATCTTTTGAGCGAGCTCGGCTCCCCTCTTTTGATAATAGGAGGCCCCTTCAGGATCGATCTCGCTTAATTGAGCGACAATCGGATCGATCGCTTTCGACCAAAGGGAGACGTCCATCCAAATATGGGGGTCGATCGATGAGCCCTTCTTTAAAATTAATTCTGGATGGTCAGCCCCGATTTTCTCTCCTACTGCCACTGCTTTGGGGCTCTCATGCAATAGGGCAAAGAGTCCCGCTCCATGTTCTAAACCTAGACCATTATAGAAGATCGCATCCGCCCGCTGAAATTTTTCGCTATCCCCTTTTACAAGTTCATAGCTATGCGGATCCAGATCTCCCTGGATCAAAACCCATCCATCAATTCTCTCCCCTCCAATCTCTGAAACTATATCTCCAATTTGAGACGTAGTAGAAAGAATTTTATTTTTCCCACTCTCCTTCATCCAATCTCCCAAACGATTTATTGAATTAGAAGGAGCGCAAGCTAAAAATAAAACTGACAGAAGAAGAACCAAAAAAACATTCTTGAATTGGTACATAACTCAATATCCCTAGAAGCAGGATACAATAGAATGTTGCAAAAAGAAACAAAGAAAAATCACTTTCTTGCAAGAAAAGAAGATAGGTTATATAATCCCCAATTAATTTGAGAATTTACCAGAGTACGAAAAAAAGCAGATTGCAAATAAAACCCAAGATGGGATAAATCAACTGTTCTGCTTATTCAACAAGAGTTTTAACAAGAATCCGAAGGTTTAACCTTCGAAATGAAAAAATAAATTGATTAGGACGGTAACATGAGCGCGGCACACAAAGAAGACCTAGCTGAAACAAAATCTTTAAAAGGCAAAGATATCGAAGATGTGATTGCCAGAGCGATAAAGAAAATCGGCGGCAGAAAAGAAAATGAACTCTGCAAGTATCTCCCAATGAAATCAGGGGGCTATATGCATCATTTTACTTTGAGAAAAATGAAATACAAACAACCATCCGAGCTGTCTGGAATCATCGAAAGATTCGTGACCAACACCGACAAGCCGATCATCATTGCTCCAAAGCAGCGCGCAGCTCGCGGATCCCGCAAACGCCGCGACCATATGAACTTCACCCGCAATCAGTTAGAGCGCATGCTGAACATTGCCCGCCTCGCTGGTGACAAAGAAATCATTACAATTTTGAGCCCAAAAAAATCTCTAGCTACATGCAAAAGAGAGCTCATCCAATCGATCCGCCACAATAAAGTAGAGCAAGAGCAGTGGAATGGCTACGTAGAAGCTGTCCAAGCTCACCAAATGCTGATGGCGACTGACCCAGCTCAATTGGCTCAATTGTTACAATAAATTTTAGTTTCCTCCTTTTGTAGCCCTCAAGGTCTCTATAATCTTGGGGGCTTTC
>CAZXVU010000036.1:0-17266 GCA_964644465.1 uncultured bacterium | reverse complement strand
AGGAGCTACCGCAACCGTTTTTGCGGCTAAGGAAGAAGGGGTGAAAGTTAGACTACTAATTCCCTGTAAGTCTTTTATACAGCTAGGAATTTGACAGTTCGGCCCCTGTTTGGTGCACGATCTGCAAATTTTATGCTTCCCACAGTTAAGTGGATCGACACCATTAAACCAATTACATCTCGAACATTTAGCAGCAGGAGCAGCCATAAAAAATCCTTTTACTTTGTTTTTAATACAACTATTATATAGAGCTTTTTTATTTTAATAAAACAAAATATTTTCTATAATTATTGGGATAAATAATAGGATATTTTTATGTACCCAGTCAGCATTTCCGGTTCGCATGTAACGATCGTTCAAGGATCCCCCGATTCCCAAATTCCAGAGCACTTAACCCCGCCCCCCTACTCATTATATGTCACCCATAAGTTCTCCGAGCGGAGCTGCAAGCCCCTCATCGGCAGCAGTAGCTGAGGCATAAAACTTTTGCAATCCGGCAATTTTTTTAAATTAATATTATAATTATTTTAAACTTTAAATATATCATTTTATCTATTATAATATTTGTAATTAAAATTTAAAATTAGAGATATTTTGTGAGTATTAAATTAGACACCGAATGTAAATATCCAGATCCCCAAAGCTTTAGAATCGGCCTTGTCTCAAGCCCTGAGATCCCGACCCCATCCTCAGCCTCACCTGTTTCCGACATCCAGCCCCCCACCCCTAGTCCCACTCCCAGCGAATCCTCTGGCTTTCCCTTTTCTATCTATCCCCATCCATCCCATTATCAGCAGATCAAGATCGTGCCGGTTGTTGAGGCTCCTGTCCAACGCCCCACCCTGATCGATCGTGAAAAATTGAGGGAGAGTTTAAAGCATTGTTTTCCGATCCCTTTACCTGAAGGAATCGATTCTGATGATGAGTCTCCAGAAAAAGAAATTTCAGAAAATGACTATTCTCCTCGTTATAGTTCTGAACGATTCACGGACGACCAGCTCGACCGAATTTTAACGGCCGCCCATCAGATTAATTGGAGCATCGGAGAGCATAAGATTGAGGGGGGAGAGCATCAACTCGCCCGTTCGCTTTTGGTCGGAACAAACCAAAAAGGGGAGCCGACCGTTTATCTTCTTCTGGATCGTGGCGGTGATTTTCTTATAGGAAAGGGAAGTTTAGGAGAAGTGAACTATGCGATCGATTTGCAAAATGGCGAGATCGCCGCAGTCAAAGCCTGTCGGAAAGAAGTACACGATGATCCGATCTACGATCGACTAAGGATGATAGAACATGAAAAACAGGTGATGACAGAACTAAGAGGAAGAAAGGGGATCATGCAACTTTATTGCGCAGTAGACACTCCAAGAACGACTTACTTCATCCTAGAAAATTGCGCAGGAGGAGATCTCTATCAGGCACTCAAAGAAACTCAATTTTCCAATAAGCCGAGCCTCCGGATCGCCATCGACATCGCCACCGGAATGCGTGAAATGGAACAATGCAATTTTACACACAGAGATTTGAAGGGTGAAAACATCCTCTTGGTTTGGGATGCCGAAAACGAGGTATGGCGAGCCCGAGTGGGAGATTTAGGTTTTGCCACAAAAGCCGTTACGGGTCCCGCCATTCGAGAAGGATCGATTGAATGTTGGTCACCTGTAAAATGCATGGCGGTATTACAGAAAAACAAACTCCAGATTGACTATCGCGCCGAAGACATCTGGTCCTTTGGATTGATCCTTTATAACTTATTTCATGAAGCGCACAAAGACCTGATTTGTCCCGTGAAAAAGAAGAAAGGAGAATCAGATGACTCCTATGAAAACCGGTGGATGGAACGAATTAGCCAATTTAACATCCCGGGAGCTCTTCCTGGAATCAAAAATATACAGATCTCTAAGTTGCTTCTACAAATATTCAACCCTGCCTATCATGCAAAACTCACTTGGGAAGCAATTTTATCCCATTTGACGAAGGTTTACGTCTCTAAGTATGGGCCTATCCCTGAATCTTAATCCCATTGAATTCTTGGCATAGCAGCAGGTTGGGCCATGAATACCTCCTCTTTTTTTAGGCGGGTTCCTATGCAACCAAAAAGTAATATTCAAGCATCATCGGGAGAAAAAGCGGAGAAGGCTTCTTTATTTGTTTTAGCAATTTCGGCTCCGCCTTGGATCGGAGTGTAATTGGCGAATTGTCCAATTTCTTTGCGGAAGGCAAGCTGGATATCTCCGACAGCTCCATGCCGGTTTTTTGCGACAATGATTTCTGCAAGACCCGGCTTGTCGTACTTGTCATAATAATCGCGGCGGAAAAGCATCATGACGACATCGGCGTCCTGTTCTAAGGATCCGCTCTCCCGTAAATCGCTCATCATTGGACGGTGTCCTTGCCGCTCTTCGACTTTTCGAGAAAGCTGAGCTGCGCAAAGAATGGGAACATTGAGTTCGCGTGCGAGGTTTTTCAGCATGCGGGAGATCTCAGAGACTTCAATTTGACGATTTTCTGTGGAGCGCATATTGCCTGAGCCTGAAATGAGCTGCAGATAATCGATTACGATGAACCCAACATTGTATGCTTCTTTCATACGGCGGGCGCGAGCGCGGATGTCAGTGATTTTTAATCCTGGCTGATCATCGATGATCATCACATGTTTTTGCATCGAGTTCACTGCAGCGACGATCCGTTGGTATTCAGAGCCGTTCAATGCGCCTGTTTGAATTTTATCTGATTCTACTTCGGACTGAGAGCAAATGACGCGATGAAGCAGTTGGCCTGCGCTCATTTCAAGGGAAAAAATCCCGACGGGAATTTTATTGCGAAAGCAGATGTTCTCAGCGATATTCACAGCGATCGCGGTTTTTCCCATTGAGGGTCTAGCAGCCAAAATAATGAGATTCGAATGATTGAAGCCATTCAAAAGTTTATCCAGGTCGGCAAAATGAGTCGGAATGCCAGTGATCCCTGTTTCTCCGGGACCGCGTTCTTGATATTGCTGCTGTTTCGCTTGAAGTTCTTTTAGATAGGGAAGCTTCGATTCGGCTTTTAGACCCGTAATGAGATCTTTGAGAGAAACTCCCGCATTCTGTTGGTTTTCTTGAGAAATATTGAAAAAGTGAGTTTGCGCTAGATCGAGGGCGGCCAAGACATCGGGTGGTTCTTCAAGGGCGGTTTTTTCAATATTCTGAGCAGCGGAGATCATTTGCCGCAGAATCGATTTCTCTCGGACAAGATTGATATATTCTTCGATGAAGGCTGAAGTTCCTGCATATTGCGCAAGAGTGGTGAGATAGCTGATGCCTCCGATTGTATCGAGCTTATTTTGTCGTTTGAGTTCTTCTCCAATGAGATGGATATCTGCAGGTTTGTCAGAGCGATACGCTGCTTTTAGGGTGGTATAAATAATTTGGTGTTCGGTGTAATAAAAATCCATGCCGTCGAGGCTATCAGCGCCTACGTTGAGAGCATTGATGTTGGTGAGCATGCAGCCGAGAACCATCATTTCCGATTCTTTCGAATTGGGAGGTACGCGCATTTTCTTGTCTAGCTCTGACATAGATATCCGTGGTTAGTGTGAGATTAACAAAAATGGAATTAAAAGGGAGTTAGAAAGGAGAATTTTTCTTACGGAAAAATTGGACTTTAGATCCATAAATTGTGGGAACGTCTTCCAATTTTTCATAGGAAATAAAATCTGTATCAATCCCATGTTTAGAACGTACTATGTTCTCTTCCTCGTAAATCCCAACATGAGTGAAATCTCTTTGATTTGAAAACAGGACAAAATCGCCGGGTTGAGGATCGAAAACTTCTTCAAAACCCAATTCCTTCAATATTTGTGGTGCTTTTGAGGGAAAGTAGAGTTGCCCTTTATTATATTGAATCCCCTTTTGGAGAAATGCCCATTGATAACAGGATAAATGACTCTGGTCTTGTTTTACGAGAACTGTTCGAATCCCATTTGTTCTTAAAAAAACACGATAGAGTGAATTTTTGGTTTCTTTTTCCCATCGAAAGCCGCATGAAAAATAGCTGTTTGCTCTTTCTGACTGAAAGACTCGGATTTTTTCAAATCGATATAGATTTTTGATAAAAGATATACATTTTACAACTTGTTCATTCTGGGAGTGGTGGGTTGAAGATTTCAGGATCGGTTCTATGAAATCTTGAAGAAGCCTCTCGGGTATATTTAGCGTTACACTGGAATTTAAACCTTCTTGGAATTTCAGATTTGGGTCTATTTGTAATTGATCTCGGGCGTAATCACGGATTTTTTGAATGAGTTGATGGTTTAAATCACAAAAGATATCGGCTTCAATTGCAGCATTAGAAAAAGGTCGTAATATAGGTTTTGTTAATGTTAATTCAGAAGACATGAAGATAATTATACATTAGTTTAATTATCTTCTCAATATTGAAAAAAATTATATAGAGCTTAATAGGGGGCCTCAGGCGGCAAGGCCGTCCATTCGGGTCCGGTTCAAAGGGGCCCCCAAATGATTTTTCATCTTTTGGGGAAATCAAGCCCTGCATGGCGCTTCACTTCAAATCCCAACGCGACCCACGCAGGTAGGTCGCTCTCTTTCCTTCGGAAAGAGTGGGATTTGAACCCACGGTACCCCTTAACGGAGTACGCGTCCTTAGCAGGGACGTGCCTTCGGCCACTCAGCCACCTTTCCATAAAAGTAAGAGAAAATGTTACGTCAATAGCCTGTTTTGGAGCAAGCAGGAGTTCTTTGTTTAAATAATTTGAATAAATTTATTCTATAATTGTTGTTGATCATAAATAGAAATGCAGTTACTTGGGGGAATAAGGGGCATTTCATGTTTATGAAAAAACGTGGTTATTTCTATTTATCAATTTCCCAAGCAATCGCTGCTCTGCTTTTGACACCTTATATATTAGAAGCGAATCCTGAGGGTCCAACAGTTGTGAATGGGGATGCATCCTTTGCAATGACTGACCCGTCCACTTTGGAAGTTAGGGCGTCCGATAAGGCGATCATCAATTGGGAAAGCTTTTCGATCGCGGAAAAGGAGCTGGCGCGTTTCATCCTGGCGAATGGAGACTGCGCAGTCCTCAATAGGGTGATGGGGCCTCTTTCGAGCCAAATTGCTGGGATTCTTGAATCGAACGGCAAAGTGTATCTGATTAATCCTAACGGAGTTTTGGTCGATAAGAGTGGTGCGATCAATACCGCTAGTTTCATTGCTTCGACTTTAGATGCTCTGGACGCCGATTTTATCAAAGGCGGCGATCTAGTCTTTAAAGGAGAGTCTCAAAAAGCCATTGTCAATTTGGGAACGATCAACGCGAGAGAAGGAGATGTCGTTCTTTTAGCCTACTCCGTTGATAACCAAGGCACCTTGACGGCGCAAAATGGGCTTGCTGGTATCGGAGCTGGATCTGAAATCCTTCTGGCGGCGCAAGGGGAAGAGAGGCTGGCGATCAAGATTTCAGGAGAAAAGATTGCAGCTGATCAGATCGGGGTGGATCAATCAGGTCTGATCGAGGCTATTTCAGCGGAGATCAAAGCGAACGGCACCTTATATACACAGGCGATGAAACACTCTGGAAAGATCCAGGCTCTGGGAATTGAAGAAAAAGATGGGCGGATTGTTCTTTTTGCTGATCAAGGAAGAGTAGAAATTGAAGCGGGGGCTCTAGCCGCTCAAAATAGTGATGGAACTGGAGGAGAGATCCGGATTTTAGGAGAGGGAATCGGAATCTATGATGGATCGGAGATCGATGCATCCGGCGATTTTGGCGGCGGGAAGATTTTGATCGGAGGAGATTATCAGGGAAAAAATCTCAGTGTGCCCAATGCGAAAAAAGTTGTTGTTCATAAGGATGTATTCGTCGATGTAAGCGCCAATAAAATAGGTAATGGGGGGCGTGCGATTTGCTGGGCCGATGAAGGGATGTTCTTTATAGGAGAAATAGACGGCCGTAGCGGAATGCAAGGAGGAGACGGAGGCTTTGTCGAAGTTTCTGGGAAGAAATTCCTTCATTATGATGGATTGATGAATCTATTAGCAACGAATGGAGAAACAGGAACTCTTCTTCTTGACCCTACAAATATTACGATTAGCGATGCAGCCGACATGAACATTTTGACCTCAGGCGGCGCTGCGGGAGCTTTATACTTCGCCCCTAAAATAGAAGGTTTTACGCTTCCAGCAGACTTTACGACGAACCTTTCCTTCGCCACTTTGACGGGTGCAGGGGGACTTGGCACCGCGCATGTTACCGTCCAGTCTACAGCAGATGGAGGGGGTACAGCTCTTGGGGATATCACCTGGCTGGAACACTCTGCCGGAACACCATACGGAACTTTTGCATCGAGCAATAATCTAACACTGAATGCGATCAATGATATCAATATCCTAAGCGATGTCCAGATGGTTGCAATGGGCGGCATCACTGGTGATGTGAATCTTTTTGCCGGCGGCAATATCTATATTGGGCCTCCCCGCGTTCCAGGGCCTGCGGGGGGTGCTGCAGGGACAAATCCACAAATCACGGTTGTTGGAGGAGCGGTTGGCCAAGGCAATATCACGCTCCAGTCGAAAAATTTCTACATGACGAACGACTCTCCAATGGCTAACCCGGCTACAGTTCAAGTTCAAACGGACACAGGCTCCATTAATATTACGACTACAAATGGAGATATCACAGTTCTTGGCGGAAGAAATGATGCCAACACAGCCAATATCATTACCACGGGAGGAAATATAGATCTCACCGCTAATGGTGGCTCGATTTCTGTACTCGGTGGAAGGACTGGAACGGGGACCGGTGCAAGCGTTTTGATTTCAGCACATGACAGAATGGAGATCGCTGCTGATTTTGGTCTTCTTGTGCAAGGAGGAACCAGTATCCAAAATAACGCTACGGTCATTGCCGTTACTGGTCAAATGCTTATCACTACAGCCAAAGGAAATGTAGAAGTTTTGGGAGGAAGCGGTGACGCATCTTATGCTCAGATTTCTTCCGCAGATGATTTATTGGTCAGCGTGACGAATGGCGACATCCTTATTGAAGGAGGAACCGGCGGTCTTGTAGTGACGACCAATGCGGGAGCGAGCATTACTGCAGGTACTTTTGGAAGTGTTCACCGCTTATCTTTAGATGCCCAGCAAGGGAATATAACAGTGCGCGGAGGTACAAACTCGAGTTCTAACGGGATTGCCTTTGGCTTTGGAGATACATATGTGAATGCAGGAGGGCCCAAAGGACTTAGCATTCAAGGCGGAACAGGAGATAGTGCTTATGCCACAGTAGGTGGCACAGTAGATATTAATGTTTCAATACCCGTCGGGAACTTAACTCTCATTGCAGGATTTAATGGACCGAATACCTTTGCTACTTTAGGTGGTATTGGCTCTATTCCATTCATTGGTGGAGTAGGTCTTGGTTATTCGGGTACTTTAAGTATAGATGTAGGAGGAGATCTTGTCTTAACGGCTGGTGGTGAGGATGGTTCTTATGCTCAAATCGGCTGTCCGGATACAGATACTATGGGGGGAACCACAATCGTAGGAAACATTGTGATTTCCCGAGTGGGCGGCGACGCGATTCTTAAGGGTAGCAGAGGGGGATCTCCCAATTCTTTCGCAGCGATTGGACATGGTTCATTCAATTCGACTTCTGGAGTCACTCTTGTCAGCGGAGAAATTAGTTTTACCAATGGGATTGGGGGAAGTTTGATCCTGAACGGAGGACCTGCTCCCGGAGATGACTTTGCTCAAATCGGCCATTTTGCAGGTGTTTTTGGAACAGAGATTACAGGGAATATCCGGATTAATGAAGTAGGCGGATCGATTGAGCTAAACCCAAATAATAACTACGCGCTTATCGGACATGGAGTAGGTTCAATTACGCATCAACAGATCCGAGGAGATATTTCTGTTCATTCCTCTATTGGTAATTGCTACCTAAATGCAAATCCCACCCCACTTCTTGTTAATAGTATTACACAGATTGGGCATATCAACTCCTTTATAACTTTGGGAGATGTATTCGTAGATCTTGGCGGTGAATTAAAACTAAAAGCGAGCAGTATTGGAACATCTACTGCAATCATTGGGCATGGAAATAATTTTTCACCTGGCACAGCTTCCTATCAAGGTCAGATCCGAGTAGCTGCAAAATCATTAGACATTCTTGCAGGCGACCAAGATGCGACGATGTCGGGAACGGCAGGCATTGCCGATGCAAGGATTGGATTTTTCGGCGGCCTAACTATTCCAACACCGCCGTCTTCTACTACAATGAATTCCATTACCCCTTCCTTAACGACCATTTTAGTCGATATTGAAGATGATATTTTCATTCAAGCGGGCGGACCGACGAGAGGCGCAGGAAACGCTGCGATTGGGTATATCACCTATAATATGATGGCTACCGGCGTATCGGTGAGCATCGATCAGATCCGCGTCCGTTCCAAAAATGGGAACATCACTCTAAATGGGGGAAGCGATAGCACGACTCCAACTTCAGGGATGGCCTTGATCGGTCTTTTCGAAGGAAATAATGGAGGCCCGGCAAATCTCTTTCAATCGCGCATCTTTATCGATTGTCCCAACGGGATGCTGAATTTGAATGGCATTCCTTCGAATACCGATTCGGTAACATTTGGAATACCCGGAAATGCTCTCATTAGCAATGGCGCTCCTGGATCTATACTGGGAGTTGCAAATCCATCGAGTCCTTTTGATGTCGAAATCAATGCAGGCAGCGTGATGTTGACAGGCGGGGGGCCTGCTGGTACCGGTTTTGGTTTTTCCTCAATTATATCTCAGCGAAATCTCTCGATTACCACAGTGCAAGATTTACAGATCATATCAGGCAGCGGGTTTGCTTCGATTCTGACGAGTTCCTTGACTGATGGAGATATGACTTTCCAAATTGGCCGTGATTTAGTGATTGAGGCAGGAAGCACCGGCGGGGGCGGAATGATCTTTACAGCCATTTCTCCAAGCCTAACTATCCCAGGTCAAGTCGTCAATATGAGCTTCAACATCGGCCATGACCTTATTATTAAGGGCGGAAGCGGACCTATGGCATCAGCTTTGATCGGGCCTACATCGCTCACATCGACAGAAACTTCAGTCTACCTAACTTTTACGATCGGACACGATTTGATGATGGAAGGTGGCAATGGTAGCACTGCTACTGCGATCATCGGTTCTATCAACGGCATGCTTAATGTTGATCAAAATATAGGTATCAGCTTCGATATTGGCCACAATGCCATTTTACAAGGCAGCTTCGCAGGGACGAATAGTTCCGTGTCGATCGGCAGCAGCATAATGATGAATCAAAAGCAGACGCAAAGTATCTCTCTCAAAACTGGCAATGATCTTTTCATGGAGACAGGAGAGTCCACAGGAAACGGCTCGTTCATCGGTTTTGCAAATATGGCGAATCCGGAACAGAATTTGCTGCTTGAATTCGATATCGGAGGCAGCATGATCCTCGATGGGGGATTCGCTTCTTCGGCCCGCTGTCAGATCGGCCCATTTGCTCTGTCAGGCGGATTTCAGACCTTTACCATAGATGCCAAAGTCAAGCAGGACTTGCAGCTCATCGGCAGCGCGGCTGATTCGACGCCTGTTCTCATCGGTCCTATTTCTATTACTGCGAGCAATAGCATTGCGCAATTTGATTTTGATATTGGGGGGAACCTTCTTATTGAGGGAGGTCATAGCAGCAACGCGATGTCAGTTCCTTCGCCTAGTTCTATTGGAACGGGAAATATTTCAGGATTCAATTCAATTTCTGGGATGAATTTTCGAGTTGCAGGAGATGTCACCGTAATTGGCGGTACAGGGACAGACTGTTTTGCACAGATCGGGCCAACAATTGTAGCTGGATCTTCTGCTTCCGCAGTAAACCTCAATTTCGATGTCGGCGGGTCGATGACGGTTCGCGGTGGAGCGAATTCAGCGGGATGTTACGCCTCAATCGGCGGAGACTTAACCAATAACTTCGCTGGCAACGGGTCTAATTATTCAATCGATCTCAAGGTGGCTCATGATTTTACCCTGCAAGGGGCGGGTGGTGGAAATGCTGCATTTGTAGGTACGCCTACTATGAGCGGCACAGACCAGAATCTCACTGTCCGCTTCAATGTATCTGACAATGTCTATGTCTTTGGTGCCTCAAATGCTTCAGCTACAGGTGCGAGCGCAATTATCGGCTCGACTTCCTTGTTGAATGATCGTGAGATTCAGGTGATTTCCATGACCGTGGGAAATGACTTGAGAATGAAGACCGGCGATAGCTCCCAGATTGGATTGAATGCAGTAATCGGTTTTGCATCTATGGAGGCATCGCAACAAAATCTTCTTCTAGAGTTCGATGTAGGCGGCAGCATGATCCTCGATGGAGGAAATTCTACAACGGCGACCTGTCAGATCGGGCCCTCTGTTGTAGGGTTTATGATGGGGAACAGTTTTCAAAACTGCACGATCGATTGCAAAGTGGGTAAAGATCTGCAGCTGCTGGGAAGTTCGGCCAATACAACATTTGTTAGAATAGGACCTAATTTCGTAAATAACGACAACATGACCGTCCAATTGCATTTCGATATTGGACAAAATCTATTCATGCAAGGCGGATCTGGATCCAATGGAAGGTGTATAATTGGACCCACTAATTTTAACGGAAATCAAAATACGATCGATTGGGGTCTTGCAGTTGGAGGAAGTCTTACAATGATCGGGGGAAGTGGAAGCCAATCCTCTCCTTTCATTGGTTGTGATGTGCTAGGGGTTGGATTTGGCGGAAACAATAATATCTCTCAATTTGCTTTTGATATCGGCGGAGACCTTCTTTTGCAAGGGGGCGTAGGAAGCTTAACAGGACCATGGATCGGAGGACTTTTCTCTGGGACCGATAGCTCCATTACAATGGACTTTAAAATTCAGCATGATATGAGGCTTCAAGGAGGATTAGGGGACGGAATAGACACTCCTTTTATCGGCGCCTCTTCAATGACAGGGGCGAATGAAGATCTCTCCATCGTTTTCGATATTCAGGGGGGCAGCGCGTATCTTCAAGGGGGAAGAAACTCCACGGTTATGAATACGAATCCTGTTTATATCGGCTCTCCGACAATGGGAGCCAGCAATCAAAATTTGACCATTTCTATGACGATCGCTGACGACCTCTTCATGCAGACGGGGACAGCTATGATGAGCAATTCTGTCTCTATCGGCCATCCGACCATGGGCAGTTTGTTTCAAAATATTCTGTTGGAATTCGATATCGGCGGCACCATGACCATGAATGGCGGCACTACCTCGACTGGGTTTTGCCGAATCGGACCCACTTCCATGAGCAGTATGTTTCAGAATTGCACGATTGATTGCAAAGTGGGCAAAGACCTTCAGATGTTCGGAGATTTCAATAGCACTCCTGTTTTGATCGGACCTGATTCTGTCACAGGAAGTCAACAGGTTGTGGAATTTCATTTCGATATTGGCCAGCATTTGCAGATGCACGGAGGTACCGCCTTTGCCGCAGGGCCTCCCTTTGATGTTTGCCGGATCGGGACAGACACAATTACCGGCAACGCTATAAGTATGCTCCTCGATTTCATTGTGGGAGGAGACCTTACCTTAATCGATGGGCCAGTGATTGGAATCACAAATCAAGCGGCAGGTTTTTCTGGTACTTTCAATTTCCTGCAATTTGCCTTTGATGTCGGTGGCAAGCTCGTTGTTTTGGGACAATCGGGCGCCATTCCTTATATTGGAATGGTGGATTTCTCAGCATTGAACTCCAATTGCTCTATGGATTTTACTGTAGCGCATGACTTCATTCTTCAAGCAGGATTAAGCGGCGGAAACTTAGGGCCATTTATCGGGGCGCAAAATCTCGTCAATATGAATGAAAACTTGAACATACGATTCAATGTTGGCGATAACGCCTATCTGACGGGAAGCCAAACTGGTGCAGCGAATAACGCTGTGTTTATTGGAACGCAAAATATGCCGGCCCAAGGAGAAAATCTCGGAATCTCAATGACGGTCGGAAACGATCTGATCATGCAAGTGGGAACAGGCACAGGTAATTCGAGCTTCATCGGCCATGCTGCTATGGCAGGGATGAATCAAACAATGCTCCTTGAATTCGATGTGGGCGGCAGCTTGATCATGAATGGAGGGAATTCGTCGACGGCATTCTGCCAAATCGGCCCTACTTCAATGATGAATATGTTTGAGACTCTTACGATTGATTGCAAAGTAGGCAAACAGCTTCAACTTATCGGCAGCCAGGCCGCTACAACTCCGGTTCAAATTGGGCCTGCAAGCTTATTGAATACAGATATAACCGTACTCATGAACTTCAACATCGGCTCGGATCTTCTTCTACAAGGAGGAACTGGGGGCACTTCGCCGGCCCAAATCGGATTCGTCAATATATCAACGTTCAATCAATTTGCTCTCAATTGCACAACTGGGGGGAATATAGAGATCTTTGGCGGTTTGTTAGGATCGAATTCTCCAGCGCGGATTGGACCTACTCTTAGCGGAGGCGGTAATACGGTGCCGCTCAATTTCGATGTGGGAGGGTCTCTCATACTTATGGGAGGAAACAATACAGGTAATGACGCTTCCATCGGCGGAACTCCATTGGATTTCTTTATGGGCCTCAATTCAACCTATACTATGGATTTCAAGATTGCTCACGATCTGTTACTTGAAGGCGGACAGATTGATACTGTGAGCGCTTATATTGGCTCTCCTCACATGTCGAATACAGATCAAAATCTGGACATTCGCTTCGATATTGGAGGAAATGCCATTCTCAAGGGCGGTCCTGTTACTGGGACGACGAATTCTTCTTCCGTAATTGGTCCAACTGGAGTCGCGTCGATGACAGGGACTCGGGAAAATGTGTTCATTTCAATGACTGTCGGAGGAAATTTGCTCCTTCAAACTGTAACCGGGACCACAAACAATGCCCTGATTGGTTTTTCCAATATGTCCACAACGCTCCAAAAGATGTTTTTGGAATTCAATGTGGGCGGCGACATGATCCTCGACGGCGGCGATTCGACGATGGCCTTTTGTCAAATCGGGCCTTCCAACATGGATGGAGGGGATGAGAATTTGACGATCAATTGCACTGTTGGACAAAGCTTGCAGCTCATCGGAGCCAATGCGGCAACAACTTCTGTATTCATAGGTCCTTCAACTTTTGGGAATAGCAGCCAAATCGCTCTGTTAAATTTTGACATTGGAGAGAATCTTTTACTTCAGGGAGGCAATGGAACGACAGCTACAGCGGCCATCGGCGTAGTAAATATCACTGGAAGCGTTTGCAATTTCGATATCAATGTTAAAACGGGCGGGGATGTTCAATTATTTGGGGGTTCAAATACAGTCTCTTCAGTGGGAATTGGGCCGACTATCACAAATCTCGGAGATAATGTTTCCATCAATTTTGATGTAGGCGGATCGATGATTGTCCGAGGAGGGATTGCCGGAGGGACGGCGGCCACCATCGGAGGAACGCAAGCCAGCAATTTTTCCGGAACCAATTCTACCTATGCGATGGACTTTAAGATCGCCCAGGATTTCTTTTTGCAAGGAGGTACGGGAGGTACTGTCCCCGCACTAATCGGGCCTCCGACAATGAGCGGTACAGATCAAAATCTTACGATGCATTTTGATGTAGGAGGCAATGCCTCTTTGCAAGGTGGCCCTGTTGCAGGTTCTGCGAATAATTCAGCTGTTATTGGCGCTACCGGAATGAGCGCCGTGCGTGAGTCGCAGAATATATCGATGAAAGTCGGAGGAGATCTTCTGCTCCAATGCGGAGCAGGTCCTAGTAACTCTACGGTTATTGGTTCCCCTCTGATGTCTGCGAATAATCAAAACTTATCGTTAGATTTCGACATTGGCGGGAGTATGATCCTGAATGGAGGGAATTCTAACTCAGCTCTTTGTCAAATCGGACCGATTTCATTGGGTGCTACTTCACAGAGCTTCATTTTGAATGCAACGACGGTCGGAGATATCAAACTCATCGGAGCAACAGCTACTACAACGACTGTTCTGATTGGAGCAGGCACTTTTGCAGCTGCAGCTTCTTCTTCCATGCAAATGTCTTTGACAGCTCATGGCGATGTTTCGTTAACTGGCGGCGATGCTGCAACGACTCCTGTAGCGATTGGAACTGGATCTGGCGGAGCAACGGCCTTAACTAGCGCCTTTACTCTTGATGTTGCTGCCGATCACGATGTGTTCGTTCATGGCGGGACAAACACAGGTTCCACAGCCCTCATTGGGCCTTTGACAAGTACAGGCAACGGCCTCGTTACCATTACCCGCGTGAGAGCCGGAGGGAGCGTCCTCCTAACTGGTGGAGTAACACCTGGCTCAACTGCAAATGCCCAAATTGGACCCTCTTCTTTTAGTGGGACGAATAGTGATGCAACAGTTGGAGTGATCACTGTCGGCGATTTGATCATGCGAGGAGGCAACTCAACAAATGGTGCCTTTATCGGCGCGCCAACGATGACCGCTACGGTGACGAATTTAACAGTCGATGTCGATATCGGCGGATCGATTACAATGGATGGCGGATTAGCCGCCGGATCTTCTTGCCAAATCGGCCCTCAGTCGATGACTCAACCAGCTCAAAATGCTTCCATCAGCGTAAAAGCAGCAAAAGATATTGTTTTGACTGGCGCGACTGTGGCAACGGCTCCAGTAATTATTGGATCGACCTCATTTAGCGCTGCCCCAACTGGAACGGGGACAGCTCAATCGGCGAATGTGAGTGTAAATGCTGGAAATAATTTGATGATCCGTTCCGGCACTTCTCAAGCTTTCATCGGAATGTCTGCAATGGGGGGAGAGTCCAATACCTTGAATGTTACAGTCAATGCTGGATCTTTGGTCCTTCAGGGAAGCGCTTCTTCTGGATTCATTGGCTCAAATACCATTACTGGCGCGGAGAATGTCACCATGATTGCCCTGGCTACAGGAGCTGATTGCAATCTTGGACAGGGAGTCGGCACTTCTTTCATTGGTACGACAAACATGTCCGGTGCGAGCGAGACTCTCAGCATTGACTGTAACATTGGCCGCGATTTAGTGATGCAAGCTACAACAGGAGGCGGCCAAATCACTATGATCGGCGCCCAGTTGATGACAGGAGCTACGCAGTCTCATAATATCAGCATCGATGTGAAAGGAAATGCTTCTTTGATTGGAGGATTCCTTAATAACACAAATACAGTTCAAATTGGTCCCTCATCTCTGACTCAAGCTGGTTCTTCGTTCGGCATCCAGATGAAAACGGGAGGCGATCTGATCCTACAGGCTGGCAGCGGAACCAGCAATTCTGTCTTCATCGGAAGAGCTTCGATGGCAAATGCGAATCAGAATGCAGCTCTTGGATTCGATATCGGCGGAAGCTTGAGAATGAATGCCGGCAGCACGGCAGCTCCTGCTTTCTGCCAAATTGGACCCGCGATCTTAACAAATCCTTTCAGCACCTTGGAAATCCAGTGCAATGTCAGCAAAGACCTGATTATGCAAGGCACTACTAGCACTGCAACGACTCTTATTGGAGCCGGGGGCTTCACAAGCACAAATATTCTTGGAAACCTCACTTTTAATATAGGCGGCAATCTTCTTTTACAGCCCGGTGCAGGAGCCGCATCTTTATGCCAGATCGGAGTGCCTCAGATGGCAGCTTCGTCCAATTGCAACATCCTTGTCTACCAAGTAGGCGGGAATGTGATGTTGACCGGCGGAACAGGCGCTGGAGCATATGCTGTGATTGGAAACGGCGGAGTTTCGGGCTCTATTAATCAAGGCGATATTGTTTTCCAAAATATCGACGGAGATCTGATTTTAGGCCGGCCAAGTCCTCTTTTTGTGGGAACTGCGCAGGGAGCAGGTTCTTTAGCTCAGATCGGCCATATTGGAAATGCGGGAGCAGCAAGTACGCATATTGGCGATGTCCTCATTAAAAATGTCAGCGGAACCACCACTCTCCGCGCAGGAAATGGTGCTAACTGTTCTGCGATGATTGGCCATAGCAATGCTGTAAGCAATGTGGGCGACACATGTTCAGGCCGCATCAGCGTCAAGACTGGAGGAGCTCAGCTTCTGGCAAATGCTACAGGGTCAAACGCCGTTATTGGATTTGATTCTCCAGCAGGCGCAACCTTTACTGTCCTGTCTTCTCCTGTAGTAGAATTATTATCCGATCAAGATGTGACCCTTACAGCATCTGCGAACGGGAAAGCGGTCGTAGGATACTATAACACGGCAACTACCGCCAACGCAGCAATCGGCGATGTCAACGTCTCTGCCGCACGGGGAAATATCACTCTTACTGGAGGGGTCGGCGTACAAGGGTTTGCGGTGATTGGAACGAGATCAGGAGCAGGGACAACCCATTGCGATGTCAAAGTAACTGCAGGCAGAGACTTAATTTTAACCACGACTTCAACAGGCGGCGCTCTCATAGTCAATAACGTTTCCGGCGTCGCTGCGCCAGCCTTTACGATCACCATCGATCCTATCAGCGTTATCCTTTTCGCAAATCCAGGCCCCGCTCAGATTGTTTCCAGCGGAAATGCAGTCGTCAATTTCGATGATCGTCTTGATATCAATTTCGATAGCATAGCCGGCGCGACTGCAACCGGCGTTGCAAGCATCACAGCCAATAATGATGTCCAAATCAATGTCGCTGCTATTTCGAATGGACTGATCACGATGGAAGGAACCACCGGCGCTGGCGCTAACACGCAAATCGTCAGCAATACGGGAAGCGTTTATATCGGGACTCCAACGACTGCAGGAGCAGGCGATATCAATATCGGCCTTGCAACTGCGACTGCAGGATCTGTCAGCATTACAAGTACAGTGGGTCATGTAGCGATCAATTCCGCCGGTCAAGTGAATGTGACCGCAGGAACAGTAGCCGGAGGCGTTTCGCTATTGGCAGCAGCTCTGAATCTCGATCTGGTCGCTGCGCAGAATGTCAACTTGACCGGCACTGCTGGAGCAGGTGCAAATTCAGCCCAAATTGCCTCTAGCGGAGGAACGGTTGTCGTCCAGTCGAATGGTTCTGTGATCGAAGGATTGAACTCCACTATTCGGACAACTGGCGGCAATGGCAATGTTCAAGTTGTCGCCTTTCTCGATGTACAGCTGACTTCGAATGCATCAATGACAAATGCTGGAGCTGGTTCTATCGAACTCCAAGCTGGTAGGGATATAACCCTCG
>CAZXVU010000035.1:0-17902 GCA_964644465.1 uncultured bacterium | reverse complement strand
TAACGCAAAATGACTTAAACATATTATCCCATTAACACTCATCATATTGAAAATATATAGTAAATAATTTATAATATTACTATTAATATGAGGTAATTATGTGTATTTCAACAAAAGACCGTAGGTTAGAACCAATTGATTGTTTAAGAAAAGATATAATCAATTCAGAATATTATGTAAGCAAGGAAGAAACTGCTGAGACTCTCATTCGCGTCACTCGTGCATCTAAAAGAATTCTCGATGGAGCCTTTTTGATTTTTCAAGGGAACAATCCAAATTCGTTTGTTCAATTTTCTAGAATACGCACGGAAAATGGACAGCTGGAAACATATCAATCTTTGACTCTTGACACATTAGGCGATAAAGCATGGATCAAAAAAGGTCCGGCTATTTACACGTCTCTCGATAAAATGTGCAGAGTAGAGCGATTGAATGCTTCTTTGCCAGACCTGATCCAACTTGGGTATTAAACTCAATTTAGAATCCCATTCCCAATGAAAGACCTGGCAATGGAAATTTAATCCTCGGCGGAAAGATTTGACTCCCCTCAGCTTGGATGAAGAACTTCATTTTTTTATGAGAGAAAAATTCCCAGCCTAAAACTCCTTCTAAGGAAACAATCGGGCCTATATCTCCCGCTGATCCCGGAGGAACAACCGTTGGAAACGCTGTGAGCAATACACCTGCTCCACCCCCGATGCCCCAGTAAAAATACCTATGCTTTGCATGAAAGGGATAATGAAGGTAGAGAGCCTTTATGCCTGCGTAATTGAAGAATACAATGCTTCCCGCATTGAGAGAGAAGTCGTATCCGCTGGCTCCTTCATGATGCCGGAATCCCACTCCTACAGAGGGAATACAAGCTGAAGCGCCCCCTTTAAAATATCCGTAATGGACCTTGTTGGAGAGAGGTTCATCAAATTCTTTTGCAAATCCAGTGAAAACAAAGAATGAAGCAATTAAAGCAAAAGAAAATTTCATAAAAACCTCTATAATTAAAGAGGTTCTATTTTAGCATGAATGCCCTTTTAAGAAATTACGCATCCAGGCGGAAGATTTTGGATTTGGGGCAGCTCGAGTTGCGCCTCCAAGTTGGCAGCGAGAAGCATCCCCTGGCTTTCGATGCCCATGATTGTGGCAGGAGCTAGATTGGCTACGATGATAAATTTGCGCCCTATAATTTGCTCAGGCTCGTAAGATAAAGAGATCCCGGAAACAATGGTCCGTTTTTCAAAGCCAAGATCGACGAGGAGTTTGAGAAGCTTTTTCGATTTGGGGACTTTCACCGCTTCCAAAACTTGGCCAACGCGGAGGTCCAGCTTTTCAAACTGATCGTAAGTGATCGCTTCTTTGAGAGGATGATAGGTAGTTTGTGCACTCATAGGTTTCTCTTTATGCAACGATTTAGATTTGCCTAAATGGGCAATTTGTTCTTCAATTTCCGCATCTTCCACTTTGCGAAACAGGATTTCAGGCTCGGGTAGCTTTTGGCCTGAGGGTACAGGGGTCTTGTAGATTTGGTCCCAATTGCCTTTTGCCAACTCTGTCGTGAATCCAAGCATTTTCCAGATTTTTTGAGCGGTGTTTGGAATGATCGGGGATGCGGCTAAGGCTAAATTCTTAATGCATTCGATACAGCAGGAAATGACCATCTCAAGGGTGGCTTTTTGTTGGGGATCTTTTGAAAGAATCCAAGGCTTTCTGAAATCGAAATAGGTGTTTCCAAGCTGCGCGATCTCCATGATTGTTTGGCAAGCTTTGCGCAAATGGTAATTCTCAAAGCTATGGGTCAAAGATTCCATCAACGCACCCATCTGATGAAGAAATGTAGTATCCGCTTCATTCAGAGTGTGTCTCGGAGGGACGTGGCCATGGCAATGCTGTTTAGCGAAGACGAGAACGCGATTGACGAAATTCCCGAATTTGCCGAGCAATTCGGCATTGCAGCGCATTTGGAAATCTTTCCAGCTGAACTCAGAATCGGCAGTCTCAGGCGCGTTTGCAGCAATTGCGTAGCGGGCTTGGTCTGGAGAGTATTTCGTGAAAAACTCTTTCAGGTCGATATACCACCCTTCCGATTTGGAAAATTGGCGCCCTTCTAATAGATAAAATTCATTCGCAGGGATTTCATCGGGAAGTTTGTAGGGAAGATCCTGCCCCATCAGCATTGCGGGAAAGAAGACAGCGTGGAATGGGATGTTGTCCTTTCCGATGAATTGAACCAGTTTTGTTTTTGGATCGAGCCAAAAGTCTTTCCACCGGTCGGGTCGGCCGATCTTTTGAGCCCATTCTTTGGTCGCTGAGATGTAGCCAATCGGAGCGTCAAACCATACATAAAAGACTTTTCCCGGATGATCGGGAACGGGCACACCCCAATCGGAATCCCGCGTAATGGCGCGCGGCCTCAGATCATCGATGTAGTGCATGGCAAATCGAACGACGTTTTCCTTCCAGTCTTTTTTCTTGATCCATTCAGCAAGGCGGTCTTTGAAGAGATCGAAGCGCAAATAGAGATGTTCGCTAGGTTTTAAAACGAGAGGCGCACCTGTGAGCTTGGAACGGGGATTTTTGAGGTCTGTCGCCTCATAAGAACTGGCACAACGCTGGCACTCGTCGCCCCTAGCTTCTTCATAGCCGCATTTTGGGCATGTTCCGACTACATAGCGGTCGGCTAAAAAACGCTTTTCCTGCTCGGAATAGAGATGATTTTCTGTCTTTGCCTCTATGAGGCCTTTCTGATCAAGAGCCCTATAAAAATCCTGCGTTGTGGGAACATGGCCCGGCCAGGTTGTACGGCTATAATGATCAAAAGAAAATTCGAGCTGATGAAAAAATGCCTGATTGATCTCGTGGAAGAGATCGACATGTTCTTTTGGAGACCTTTTGGCTAAATCGGCGCTTAAGGTAATCGCGACCCCGTGTTCGTCGGAGCCGCAAATATAGAGTACCTCGTTTCCTTTAAGACGTTGGAAACGGGCGTAGCAGTCTCCGGGCAAATAAGCTCCAGCGATATGGCCAAAGTGGAGCGGCCCATTCGCGTAGGGAAGCGCAGAAGTGATCAATATCTTCTGGGACAAACTTATTTACGGCCTTCCTCTGCCCTTTCATAGATTATTGCGAGAATCTCAGTGAGAGTTGCTTGGGTTCCCCCAAGAATAATATTCCTAGCAATATTGATGGAAAAATTACAAAGATCGAAATTGTTTTTAAATTTCTTTCTTATTTGCTCAGTAGTTAAAGAATCATTCATCATATGTAAATCCCTTTCGCACAATAGAATCGGCTATAGGGGCCTTTTTTTCAACGATTTTTATGCTCTTCGGCGATTAAGATCGACCGGAGGACGTCGTAAGCGGTTTTCAAATTTTCATTTACGATGTGGTAATCATACTTATTTGACAATGCCATTTCTTTTTCCGCCCAAGAAAGGCGGTGATCGATCGCCTCATCGGTCTCCGACCTTCTGCGGTAGAGGCGCGACCTTAGCTCTTCGATGCTGGGAGGGCTGATAAAGATAAATACGGCTCTCAAGTTTTCTTTCATGAGCTGAAGGGCGCCCTGGGTGTCGATAACCAGGATTACGTGTTTTCCTTTATCCTCTTGGGATTCTACGAATTTCTTGGAAGTGCCGTAATGATTGCCGAACACTTGGGCGTATTCGAGGAATTCCCCTTCTTTGATCTTTTCTTCGAATTCTTCGGGGCTGATAAAATTGTAATCTCGGCCAGGAACTTCGTTGGGGCGCATTTTTCGGGTCGTAAAGGAGACGCTTTCCACAATGCAGGAAAACTCTTCCTTGAGCATCCGGACCAGAGTCGTTTTACCTGTGCCGGCAGGTGCGCTGATTACGAAAAGAAGGCCTTTCTTCAAGGCGCCTAAAACTTGTGTCATTCGATGTTTTGTATTTGTTCGCGCATCTTTTCAAGTTCGCTTTTCATTTCGACGACAAGATGGGAAATTTTCGCTTCCATCGACTTGGAGCCGATCGTATTGATTTCGCGTCCGATCTCTTGGACGAGAAAGTCCATCTTTCTTCCAACCACAGCGGCCTTCGACGATAAAAGTTCCCGGAACTGCACCAAATGAGAGCGGAGCCGGGTGATCTCTTCTGAGATATCGACCCTTTCGGCAAATAAAGCAATCTCGCGCATTAAGCGATCGTCGGTCTCTGCCCCTGGCTGCAAGATCTCGCTCATTCTCTCAGAGAGTTTTTTCCGCATTTTCTCAGTAGCATCCGGAGCGATCTCTTCTACATCGTCGATCATCCGGTCGAGTTCTTTCAACCGTTTTCCGAGATCATCAGCCAACGCTTTTCCTTCCACTTTTTTCGTCTTTAAAAGCCCTTGCAAAGCTTCATCGATGACCCGGTGCAGAACGGGAAGGTCCTCATCGCTGGCAAGGTCGATTTTAGACTGCATAGGCATCTGTTGGACCAAGAAAGGAAGATCGATCGCCTTTGGGTCAAATCCTAAACGCTGCGAGATCTTTTCCCAGCCATATTTCAAGCGGAGTAAAATCTCTGCATCGGGAAGAAGCTCTTCGATCGCTTCGGCATTGGGGACCAGATGAATCCGGACAGAAATCTGTCCGCGGGATACGGCATCGCCGATCCATTTTCGCACATCGTGCTCGAAACGCCCGAACTCTTTAGGCATTGAGACGAAGACTTCCAGGTATTTGCGATTGACTGCTTGAATTTCGACGATAAGCCTGCCGAAGGGGGCATCGAAAAGTGCCCGGCCGAAACCGGTCATGCTAGCGAGCATAAGAGAAAAGCCTTTCTCTTCGATTGTAGGGAATCCCTTGCGCCAGGTCAAGCACTTAATGTATAGAAATCATCAATGGACCTAAGCGTTATAACAGTTTCTTATAACTCCAAAGACTACATAGATAGCTGCATTCTCTCTGTGTTTACCAGCTCGCTCCACTGTTCCTATGAACATTTCGTAGTAGATAATCACTCCACTGACGGCACAGTCGAGCGAATCGAAGAAGGCTATTCCAAATATGTGACTCTGATCAAGAATCCCAAAAATCTCGGTTTCGCCGCCGCGAATAATCAAGCCTTCCAATTTGCAAAAGGGCGCTATCTCCTTTTTCTGAACCCCGATATGCAGATCTGCCAAGGAACATTGGACACCCTCATCCATTGGATGGATAGCCACCCTGATGCGGGGATTGCAAGCTGCAAATTAGTCACTCCAACCTGCACGCATTCCCCATCCTCCGACTCCCGAATCCCTGCAGCCCAATTTTCAACGCCTCATCCCCTTCTAAGACCAATCCGCTTTCTCACACCCCTCCCCTTTCTTCCCTATTTTCTCCATATCCAAACATTCGGAGAGGCTCTCCAACACCATTTTTTCGATCCCCAATTCAATGACGAGATCGAACAGGAAGTAGATCAGCCTCGAGGCGCTTTTTTGCTTGTACGCCGAGAGCTCCTCGATCGTCTCGGCTATGCTTTCGATCCCCGATATTTTATTTGGTTTGAAGATATCGACCTTTGCCGTGAAGCAAAAAAATTAGGCTATAAAATCTTCTATCTCCCCAAAATGCATTGCATCGACTACCGCGGCCGCAGTTTCCTCACTCAGAGCGAGGCATGGCGCTATCTTCGCCTTTCCCGCAGTTTCCTCGTCTATACAAAAAAATGGCACTCCCCACTCCATCTTCTTTGGCTCTATTTGGCCATCCCTATCGGGTTCCTTCTCCGCATTCCACAATGGGGTTTTAAGTCTTCTCTCAAAGCCCTTCTCAAGAGGGCCTGATATGCCCTCCTACCGCACTCATGTCAGAGTCAATCTCTTCCTCGCACTCCCCTTCTCGCTCGCAGCTTTGAAAGGGCTCCTCGCTCCTAACCTCAACGATCTATTCTATTTTTCCTCCGCTTTTGCATATGGCACGCTCTTCTTACACCCCGATCTCGATCTCACACGCCAGGTTCGGATCTTTTCCCTCAAAGGCCTACTCACGCTCCCCTTCCGCCCCTACAGCTATCTCTTCCGCCATCGCGGGATTTCCCATATTCCTCTAATAGGAACGTTGACGCGCATTTTGTGGCTGATCGCTGTGATTTGGTTCTTTTGCTCAACGCTGGGTTGGGCTTTTCCAGACTTGAAAGAATGGGATAGCATCTCTTTGCGCTACGCACTTTGCGGGATTGCGATAGCCGATCTTTGCCATGTAGCGCTAGATCGTATTGCTTAAAGAAATTCGATTTGAACATCTGTTGCAAGCATCGACTTGACAGGCTCGAACGATTTTCGATGCAGTGTGCAAGGTCCCCATTTTTGGATCGCTTCTAGATGCTGCGGGGTTGCGTAGCCTTTGTGGTCCTTGAAACCATATTCAGGCCACTTTGCGTCCAGATCTCTCATCAGTCGATCGCGCGTCACTTTAGCGAGAATAGAAGCAGCGGCGATCGAAATCGATCTCCCATCGCCTTCAACAAGCAATTCTGTGGGTATCTTCATTCCAGGAAATTGATTCCCGTCGACGAGAAGATAATCAGGCTGCACGGAAAGAGCCTCGACAGCGCGCTTCATTGCAAGGAATGTCGCCTGCAAAATATTGATCCGATCGATCGTTTTCACATCGGCGATACCGATGCCGAAAATGAGATTGGGATAGGTAGTGATTTGCTGAAATAGAAGTTCTCTCTCTTCGGCAAGAAGTTGCTTGCTGTCGTTCAACTTATCAAAAAGAGCGCCTTCAGGAAGAATGCACGCAGCCGCAACAACAGGTCCTGCTAAAGGACCGCGCCCTGCTTCATCGATCCCTGCGATCTGTTGAAATCCTTCTGCGCGCAACCGTTTTTCACAAACGGTCATTGCTTCCAATCGAATCAGTTCACTGGCTGAGATGTGCTGCTGCATAAGCAGCACAATTTAGAAGGAGACAGAGATTTTGCAAAAGAAAAAAATGAAGAGAAGTTAGTTACAAAATTTGACATCCTTAAGATTCGGTAACTACAATCCCGTTAGGACCCATTCTTACTGTTCTACTTCCATCTCTAAATATTACGTCATCATGACCCATTTCTCCTCCTTGACGAGGCTGGGCATTCCGTCTACGGTTTTCTTCATCGAATCTTCTTGCATAACCGTGAATATCTCCTTTAACGAATCCTTCTTGGATTAACTGTCCAACGAAATACACAGTGAGAATAGCGGCTAGAATCGGCGTTGCTCCCATGACTGAAGAGAGGGAGGAATCTGCCGAACTGGATGGAGAGGCTACCCTAACTGAATTGCCCATGTCTGCGTATCTTGAAAAATTAAGAGAATCTCGGATGACAGGGATTACAAAATTGCTGATCCCATAACTCATTACAGCCGCACCAGTTGCTTTAACTACAATAGGTAGATTTCTCGTTGTAGTGTAAAGATTTCTACAAAGATCACTAATAGTTGAAGACATATTGAGCATCCCGTTTTAATTTATAAATATTATATCGACAATATTTATTAAACTCAAGTTGTAATAATGTAATAATAAATAATTGAATTACCATGAGGGAATCAAAAAAGAAAGAAATGCCCCTATTTAAAGGGGCATCAATTATTCAGCAGATGCAGAAGTTGTTGCGTGCGGCGCTGCAGCATTTTCATCGCCAGCGACGTATTGTTCGCGGACTTTAGCTGCTTTGCCGGAACGACCGCGGAGATAATAGAGCTTCGCGCGGCGCACTTTTCCTGGACGAATCACTTCAATATTTGAAATTCTCGGGCTGTGGAGCAGGAAAACGCGGTCCATGCTAGAGCCGTAGGCATTGCGGTAAAGGGTGAAGGTTTCAGAAAGACCGGTCCCTTTTTTCGCGATAACAGTGCCTGTAAAGGCCTGAAGGCGTTCTTTCTCTCCCTCGATAATGCGAGTATTGACGCGGACTGTATCCCCAATGTTAAATACAGGGACTTCCTTTTTCATATACTCGGCTTCTAAATCCAACATAAACTGTGGGCGGCTCACTGGCGTTCTCCTTTTTCACATAAATCGGGTCTTACCCGGCGTGTTTTTTTTATTGCTTCTGTTTTTCTCCATTCGCGGATCTTGGCGTGGTTTCCTTCGCGCAAGACCGCAGGGACTTCCATCCCTTCAAAAATTTCGGGCCTCGTATAATGAGGCGCATCGAATATCCCATCCTGAAATGAGTCTTCTTGGACTGCATCTGGATGGCCGATGACCCCGGGGATAAACCGGGCCATCGCATCTACAAGAATGATCGCTGCGGCGCATCCATTCGTCAGTACGTAATCGCCGATGCTGATCTCTTCATGGATCTCTCGCTGCAAGACCCGCTCATCGATCCCTTCGTAGTGGCCGCAGAGCAGGATCAGGTGCTCTTTCTGGGCCAATTCCTGGCATTTTGCGGCTGTGAGAAGCTTCCCTTGAGGCGACAAGTATATCACATGGGAATTCGGCTTCTTCACGCTGCGGATGGCTTTCGCAACAGGACCTGGGCAAAGGACCATTCCTGGTCCTCCGCCAAAGGGGCGCTCATCCACCCGCCGGTGCTTATTCTCGGAAAAATCGCGGATATCTGTATGCCGGATCTCGAGATGGCCAAATTCCCTGGCCCGCTTCATCATGCTGACGTCGAAAGGGCCGCGAAAATATTCCGGAAATAGCGAGAGGATATCAATTTCCATCTACGCTTTTTTCTTCTTCACCCTGCGCTTTTCCACTTTCGCTACTTTCTTCGCAGTCATTTCTTTCACAACATCAGGTGCGAATCTTTTGACTAACGATTTGACGCGGTCGCTAATTTGAGCGCCGTTGTCAATCCAGTATTGAATGCGGGGCACATCGAGGAAGTAGTTCTTGTCGGTTTCCCCAAAAGGATTGTACCAGCCCACCATTTCTACGTATTTGCCGTCTCGCGGGTTGCGGGAATTCGTAACAACGAGGCGGAATCTCTGCCGGCTGTTCGCTCCTTGCTGTCTCATGCGAATGACTAATGCCATTTTTTACCTTCGAATTGTTTCTTTAAATCACTCAAACCCGATAAGCCCATTTTTTTTGCTTGGGCCTTCATATCGGGCATACTCTTAAATAACTGTTTCACGCGCTTAAAGCCTTTCACCATCCGGTTGATGTCGTCGACGTGGACGCCACTTCCCTTTGCAATTCTCTTGCGACGGCTGAAAGAGAGCTCTTCTTTCTCTTGGCGCTCATCGAGCGTCATGGAGAGGATCATCGCTTCCATTTTATTGAACTCTTTGTCTGAGAAGTCGAGATCGCCGATCCCTCCTAACCCAGGCAGCATGTTCAAGATGCTTTTGAAAGAGCCCATCTTCCGGACCATCCCCATTTGTTTGAGATAGTCTTCGTAGGTGAAGGCCGCTTTCATCATTTTTTTCTCGAGGTCGCGGCTCTCCGCCTCGTCAAAGTTCTCTTGGGCCTTTTTGACCAAGTTGATCACATCGCCCATTCCGAGGATCCTGTCGGCCATCGAGCGAGGATTGAATACTTGGAAATCCCCAATTTTCTCGCCAACCCCTTCGAATTTGAGCGGCTTTTGCGTCACTTCTCGAATGGAGATCGCAGCGCCGGCCCGAGCATTTCCATCGAGCATCGTGAGGATCGTCCCCGTAATCTGTACGCGCTTATCAAACTCGGACGCAGTCCGAACAGCGTCTTGCCCTGTAGTCGCATTTGCGACGAAAAGGACCTCGCGCGGCTCGAGGAATTTTTTCATCGCCTCAAGCTCGCCCATGAGCTCTTCATCGATATGCAGGCGCCCTGCAGTATCGACGATCAAAACATCGAATCCTTCCGCGTGCGCTTTTTCTACGGCTTTCTGGGCTACTTTCCGAGGATCTTTTTCCCCATCCGCAGTAAATACTGCAACACCGATGCTATCGCCCAATTTCTTGAGCTGCTCGATGGCGGCAGGCCTCTGTAGATCGCAGGCAGCGAGAAGAATTTTTTTCTGTTTTTCCGTCTTCCCAATATACGCTGCCAGCTTTGCGCAAGTCGTTGTTTTTCCCGAACCTTGCAGGCCGCAGAGCATAATGACAGACAATTTGCCTTTCAAATCGAGGAGGGATTCCACGCTACCCATCAACTCGATCAACTCGTCATGGACCAGCTTTGTAAATTGCTGTCCCGGGGATACCGCTTTCAATACGGCATCGCCAATCGCCTTCTCTTTCACCCTCTTCACAAAATTGCTAACGACAGTGTAATTGACATCTGCATCGAGGAGGGCTAGCCGGACTTGCCGGACGGCTTCTGCGATGTTGTCTTCCGTGAGAGTCTTCTTCCCGGCTAAGCCAGAAAACAGACCCTGTAGCTTTTCAGTGAGAGCGCCAAACATAAATAAATAGAATACAATTTTAGGCTATAGGATAGACGAGAAAGTTATTGCTTTTCAAGGAAAAAGAAACGATCTTGCCCCGACCAGTCTTTATGGAGTTCCAAACCTGTCCAAAGCCCTTTGGAAAAGATTTCTTTTACGGCCTTTCCCTGGCTCGCTCCAATCTCCAAAAAGACTTTCGCTTTTGGATTTAAGAAGGGGGGAAGCTCCTCGGCCAAACGCTCATAAAATTCTGTTCCTCGGTCCCCTCCAAGAAGCGCGCCCTTAGGCTCATGATCGCGGACAGAGGAGTCTAAAGCAAAATATTCACTTTGCGAGATGTAAGGGGGATTGCAAATGACAAAGTCAGCTTTTTTTCCCGCAAAGGGATGCAATAAATCCCCTTCCACAATCTCGACTGCAGCCTCATTGATTTGCGCATTCTCCGCAGCAATTGCCAAAGCTTCTTTTGAAATATCGGAAAGGGATACAGAAAGCTCGGGACATGCCTTTTTTATCCCAATCCCTAAATAGCCGGAACCGGTGCAGACATCCCATAGGCTTTTTCCCGCATAAGGGATCTCTTTGATTTTTTTAATCGCAATCGTTGCCAAAATTTCCGTTTCAGGGCGAGGGATCAAAACATTGTTATTGATCAGGATTCTGCAATCTAAAAAATCTACCTCGCCAATCACATATTGGATGGGCTCTCCTTTCGCCGCTCTTTTCAAGAACTCCCGCAAAACGGTTAATTCTTTTTCATCGACAGGCTTGTCGAATTGGAGATAGAGGTCCATTCTCTTGATTTTCAAAACGTGGGATAAAAGCTCTTCAGCGGATCTTCGGGGGCGGTCGATTTTTCGATCCTGCAAAAAGGCAGTAGAAAGTTGGAGAACTTCCCCGATCGATTTCATGCGGTCAGCTTTTCCTGATAGAAGTAATTGACAAGAGGAATCGTGAGATCGTCGAGATCCCCTTCCATGACTCGATCTAGCTTATATAAGGTTAGATCAATCCGATGATCTGTGACTCTATTTTGAGGGAAATTATATGTGCGGATCCGCTCGGAACGATCGCCGGAGCCCACTTGGCTCGAGCGGATTGCCGACATTTCTTCATGCGCTTTTCGTCTTTGGGTATCTGCGATGCGCGTGACAAGAAGGCGCATGGCTTTATCTTTGTTTTTGTGCTGGCTTCTTTCTTCTTGGCAAGCGACGACAGTTCCGGTCGGAAGGTGCGTAATCCGCACTGCAGAATCTGTCCTATTGACGTGCTGTCCTCCAGCTCCAGAAGCGCGATAGGTATCGATCTTTAGATCTTTTTCATCGATCTCGATCTTCTCTTCTTCGCCGGGCTCAATTAAGACTGCAACAGTGATGGCCGAAGTATGGACGCGTCCTTGCGTTTCGGTATCAGGAACCCGCTGCACGCGGTGAGTGCCTGCTTCATATTGCATCAAACGGAATACATTATGCCCTGAAAGGGACATGATATATTCTTTATAGCCGCCGATTTCAGATTCAGAAGTAGAGAGGATTTCGCATTTCCACCCCTTCTTTCCTGCGTAGTATTGATACATTCGGACGCAATCGGCGACAAAAAGAGCAGCCTCATCTCCGCCAGTGCCAGCTCGAAATTCCATGATAATATTGCGGCTGTCGCGGGGATCTGGAGGAACAAGGAGCGTCTCAACTTGCTTTTGCAAATCGAGCTGATCCGTCTCAAGATGGGAAATCTCTTCCCGGAGAAGCTTCACCATTTCGGAGTCTTCTTCCGTCATGAGAAGCGCTTTATTTTCATTGAGCTGCTTCTCAGTCGACTGGAGACGGTCCCAAACTTCTTTCAATTCAGATAGCTGGGCATGCTCTTGCGTAAGCTGGCGGTAGCGCTTTTGATCGGAAAGAGTATCGGGAAGGCCCAGCAATGACTCAACTTCATGCAGACGACTCAGGAGCCGCTGAACCTTCTCGTTCATTTCTTCTTCGTAGCTTTAACTTTAGCTTTCTTCGCTTCTTCCTGCTTCACTTGGTCTTCTTTCACTTGTGCAGTTTTGCGCTGATATTTCTTCGTGAATTTATCCACGCGCCCTTCAGTATCCATGAACTGAGTCGCTTTGGTGAAGAAAGGGTGGGAAGCGGACGATACAGGAACGCGCGATAAAGGGTATTCTTTCCCTTCATGCTTTTCTTTTTCCTTCGGCTGCAGTGTGCTGCCAATGAGAAATTTAGTTCCTGTTGAAGAATCGACAAAAAGAACTTCTTGATATGGGGGGTGTTTCTTATCTTTCATAGGTTTACCTTTCAGATTTTCCCATCAAAAATAACGCCCCAACCAGAAAAATTCAATATTTTTAATTCTGAACCTATCACAAAGGTTCCTAAGAAATCGTTATCTGTGGTAGAAAATTTTTTTATGGCATTTCGAAGCAATTATCAAATGGGGCCTGATTCTACCCCGCATTCCCTAAAAGTCCTGATCTGGATCACCATTGGGATCAACCTCATTTCTGCCTTTTTACCCCAAGTCCAGCCCCTTCTAGCCCTATCCATGGATGGGGTCCGCCATCTTTATCTTTGGCAGTTTGCGACCTATCTTTTCGTCCCCCCTATACCAGGAGGCATTTCATTCCCTTTCCTCCTCCATCTCGTTTTTAATATGTACTTGCTTTGGACCTTCGGAGCGTCTCTCATCGTTCGCTCAAGACCCCCTGTTTTTTTTAGTCTCTTTTTTGGTGCAGGGATCTTTGCTGCCCTTTTAGCTACTGGCGCCATGGCCCTTTTCGGCCTTCCTTATTCCCTTGCCGGCAGCTCAACCTCTCTCTACGCCATCTTAATGGCCTGGATGATCCTGAATCCCGAGGCGGACATCCTTCTCTTCTTTTCTCTCCCCTTCAAGGCCCGCTGGCTCATCTTAGGGCTTATCGGCGCCAATCTTCTCATCGATCTCTCTAATAAGGACTGGATCCGTTTCATCAGCTTTTCAGGGAGCGCGATATTCGGGTATCTCTTTGCCATCATCGCATGGTCGGAACAAAGCCCTTTTCCTTTTTTACGCTTCTTCGAAAGAACGGTTCTCCGAACAGTAGAAAGGCTCCGCCACATAGGCAAAAAAAAGCCGGCGCCTTTTAAGCAGACAAAAATTTACGATATCCAATCTGGGGCTCCTCTTTTTGACGATGAGCAATTCATGGACACAATGCTTGCACGGATTTCGCTTTATGGTGAAGACTCTCTGACCCCCGAGGAAAAAAAGCGGATGAAAACCATCTCTGCTAGAAAAGCCTCGCAAAAGAAATGAAAGATACCAATCGCGTTGAAACAGCTTTCAATTTTTGGAACTCAAAATCTCCCCTTCTTGAATACATGCTCTTGAACAATGACGCTGCAACTCTAGATGCAGCGGAAAGGCCTGAAATCCTCAGCTATCTCCCCTCATTTGAAGATAAAAATGTCTTAGAATTAGGTGCAGGAATCGGACGTTTCACCTCTGAATTTGCAAAACATGCTAATAAAGTAACTGCCCTCGATTTTTGCCCCCATTTCATCGCATCGAATCAAGAGAAAAACCGCCATTTTCCCAATATCGAATATCTGTGCAATGATGTCATGGACGCCGACTTCAGGCCCGAATCATTTGATCTGATCTTTGTTAGCTGGCTTCAGATGTATCTATCGGAAAAAGAGGTGAAAAGCCTCTCCCAAAAGATTGTTGGGTGGCTGAAGCCTCAAGGGGCCTTTTTCTTTAAGGAATCCTGTGCTCCCTCCACCTATTTTACGAAAACAGAGCACTATTATGCCTGGCACCGCTCTGTAAACGATTATGACCGTTTTTACGACCAAAAGCTCAAGCTTCTTAACCACGGCAGCATTAAAGCCTATGAAGATTGCCAGGCAGACCCTTTTAAATGCTTTTGGCTCTACCAAAAGACTTAAATCGCTTATTCTGCGTCACTTAAATATATCATAACCCCTTTATAATTAAACCCTTACAGGCCTTGCCAATTTAAATAATTATTGAATTTTTATTTGAATTATTATATAATTGATGTAAGCGATGATGTTTTTAACATCAAATTAATAATAAAAAGGAGAAGAGAATGTCTTGTAATACTACAGAATCAATTTACCAAATGTATGGGATTGTTATCCCTCCCTCTGAGATGCCTCAGGCAGCAAACGCCACTGTGGAATCGCCCGAACTCTCTGGCTATATCGATTCAATTTACGCCCTTCTAAGCGGCACTTTTGGTACATTGGACAAATCATCAAATCCCCCAAATCAGCAAACACAGCTGATTATGCAACTTTTTGCCAAAATCATAAATTCGCCGAATTTCATGAATGATTTGAAGGCAGGAGCTGCTGCTGGATCTGCTGCAGATACAAAACTGCTTGCAGCCTTAACAAATACAGACGCCCAAGACCCTGTTAGCGTTCAAACAATGTGTGCCAATGGTGATTTTAACGACTTATATATCGCCCTGACTCATAATGCATCTGGCGCTGAATCGCTCTTGAACCAATCTTTTGATATTCTAACTCAAGATTATCCTTCTTCAAGCATGAGTTACAATTATCCAGGAACTCAAGCAGACTATAATAAAATGATGCTCGCATTTAAAAATTTGGAGAACAGCCTCTCGGATGATCTGTCTCAGCTCCAAATCTATTTGGGAGAAGGCGATACAACTGACGCACTCGAAGAAGCAAAGCTCATCGGGAATCAGTTAGAAGCGCTTTCAACTGCTGCTGCTGACAATCCAAATGATGGCTTTAGTTTAATGATCACAAGCCTTTTAAACGCACCCATTGGCGATGCCGGGATGACTTTGCAGCAGTTCGCTACCGACTTTAATAGTTCTGTTGCGAATCCAGATATTTCAAAACTCTATAATCCCGCTAACCCGAACGACAAAACAACTGGTATCTATCTATTAAACTTTCCAGACGGCGTGAATATCCTATCCATTTTGAAAAACTTATCAGGATATTGCATGCAGTGGTGCTACCCTCCTAAATCCTAATTTTCTTTTCTTCTTTTTGTTGCCCTGCTGGGTCTTTCTCAGCAGGGTTTTTCTTTTCTCAAAAATCTGATACATCTATTTTAGATGTATTTTTTTTGCCTTCTTGCTCTTCCTTCCCTTTTATTTCGTCTGCGCCGCAGCCGAAATGGTTTGCTTTCCGGGATAGCAGAAGATGTTTTTGCGTCAGCGCAAATCACTTTTTTCGCCTCTTTCCTTCCTTTATCGATCCAAAAAATCGTTCTTCTCTTTGTTCTTTCCTATTTCATCATTGATGATTTTCTCTGGAAAAATTATGGATTTAGACTCCGTCCCGCTTTTTATACCCACTTTCTCTCTCCCCTAGGATTTCTAAAGACAGCCAGCAAACTCTCTTATCCATTCGTCACACCTTTCCTTTTCTTCTTAGGATCTCTGCTTGTATCTATTTTTCCAGAGCCCGCCTCCTGGAAATCGGTTATATTCCTCTTCCTCGCCTTTACTTTCTGGAAAAAACCTGAAATGGAAACAGCCTTCCGGAACCCGCTTATTTTGGCTGAAATGGATTTCTATCGATGGCTCTGTCGTAAAATAGTGAAGAAAAAAAAGCCCCATCCCTTTCAATTTCCCGATGAAGCCCATCGTAAATTCTCCGCTGACTATCCTCTCCTTCGGAACACTGAGGCATTTTTAGGTCCTAAAAGGATCGTGATAAAAAAAAGAGATGAAAAACCTCATATTATTTTTGTTTATCTAGAATCTTTCAGAGCCAAAAATGTGGGTTGCTTAGGATCAAAAATTCCTCTGAGCCCAAATTTCGATGCCTTGAGTCAGCAAGGAGCCTTATTTTCTTCTTTTTATTCCAATGGAAATATGACATCCCGCGCCATTATTTCTTCTCTTTTTGGCATTCCCCCGGCCAGAGAGCCTTCCTACATGCGCTACTATGTGGACATCCCTTTAATCGGACTCCCGCAAATCTTAAAGCAAGCCGGATACCATCCTGCGACCATGCAAGGATCGGCTCTCAACTTCCAGCGATTCCTAGATTTTTTTCAGACAAATGGATTCGAGACGATTTATGGAATCCAAGATATTGAAAAAAACTTGCCAGAAACAGCCACAGGCAGCTGGGGCCTCTATGATGAATACCTCTTCCGTTTCGGGGTCGATTGGTTAAAAAAGCAAAACCAGCCCGTATTTTTAAATCTCTTTACGATCACAAATCATTGCCCGTGGGACCTTCCGGCTTCTCAAAAAATCCTCCCGGCAGAAAGCCACCCTTTCTATCAGACATTTGCCTATACCGATTGGGCATTAGGACAATTGATCACCCAATTGAGGGAAGCGAAGTTGCTCGAGCGTTCCATCCTCTTCATTTTTGGAGACCATGGACAATCTTTAGGCGAGCACGACCCCTATTATCAAGCTCACAGAACTCTCTATGAAGAAGAGGTCCATGTTCCTTTATTAATATTGGCCGAAGGGAGAATGGAAAATCCCTGCAAAATCGACTCCCCCTGCAGCCAAATCGATCTCTTGCCAACGGTGTTAGATCTCTTGGAACTCCCTGCGATGCATCATAGCATGGGAAGAAGTCTACTGAGAGAGGGATCATCCCCCATTTTTTTCAATCACCCTCTCGATGAGGGAGTCGTCGGCTGCAGAGAAAATCAATGGAAATACCTCGCCACAGGAAGAAAAGAAGAGCTCTTCAATCTCGATGCAGATCCCGAGGAGAAAAAAGATCTGAAAAAAACCCATAATGCCATCTTTCAAAACATAAAACAAAAGACCTCAGACTTTTTCTCTACCCTCGATGCTCTCTATAGCCATCGTTCATTTGCGCCGGCTCGCCAAGACATATCTTCTTCCCAAGAAAAACAATTGAACGTTTCTGGGTCTCTTTCCATCAACGATAGAACCCTAGAAAAAACCCTTTCACCTTCTCTGATTTCTCTCGATTTATCACATTGCCTCCTTCTCTCAAAAATCGAACCGGTTCTTAATAGATGCCAATATCTGGAAGAGCTAAAATTAGAAGGTCTCGACGAGCTATCCGATTTAGAAGAAAGCTCCCCTTCACTACGCTATCTCATGCACCTCAATCTTCTGAAATGCCATCGGCTTATCGAAGAGAAATGGGGCCCCTGGATCGCTTCTTTGCCTTCATTAAAAGAGCTGAAGCTCTGCTGTAATCAATGGAAAGACCTCTTGCCTCTTACAAAAACAGCCCCTCTCTCATTTATCCACCTCGTAACAGGTCCATTCATCTCAGAAGATGCCTTAGTTCGCGTTCTCAAAGCCCACCCTCAGTTAGGCGGTCTATGCCTCGAGGATTTTCCCAATGCAGGGAATCGAGTTCTAAAGGCCCTTTCTGGCAAGCCTATGCGCCATATTGGTCTGGCAGACTGCCCTCTTGTCACCGATGAAGGCCTAGCCAGCATCCACGCTTTCTCCCTCGAATGGTTGATGCTCCACAATTGTCCCCAAATCACAGAAGAAGGGTTAAAAGGGCTAAAAAAAGAAGGGTTAAAACTCTGCATCAAGCAATGTCCAAAAGTAAATTCATCCATTCTTAAGCAAGAGGGCTTTTATTTTTG
>CAZXVU010000034.1:17352-18561 GCA_964644465.1 uncultured bacterium | reverse complement strand
ATAGTTTGGTGATTGGATACACAGGTTGGAGTAGATATTGGCCCTATTCGAAAAGGTATCGAAACTGCGATGCCCAAGGAAAGAATCATTTTCCCACATTTGGAGTCGAGGCTCTAAAAATCTTATTGGCTCGAAATATTGCTGGAGTGGGAATCGATACGCTTGGCTTAGAGACGGGTGATCCCACCTATCCTGGTCATAAATTGCTGATGAAAAATGAGAAATACATCATTGAAAACCTGGCCCATTGCGATTTGCTTCCACCGAAAGGAGCTTTTGCAATAGCCCTTCCTATGAAAATAGAAAACGGACCTGAAGCTCCTGCCAGGGTAATCGGTTTAATCCCTAAGAAATAATCTCCGCAAGAATCTGCAGGTCTTTCAACAACTTAGAATTTATGATTTGAATATCATGGAGGAAAAGTAAAATCAACTAGTAGGGACAGTTCTGTTTGTTTTTTCGGCAGTTTTTTCAACCTGTCTTTGTTCTACGGGTGCAACAGCAGCTTCTTTAAAGTCGTACTCACCACGCAAAATTTGATTCGCCAATGCATCATCTTGAGGATAAACTCTCAGCTCTTCAGCAATCTTACTGGGTGCGTTCCTATCGGCTTGCAGCCAAGTCTCCAAGTTATCCGCAAGAAGGCGAATAGTATCAATCAAATTGGGGGGAGCCATATGAATTTTACCTGTTACGACATCTCCTGTATTATTCAATTTTAAGCGCTTTACATTATAAACAGGACTCCAATTGGGAGTATCTCCGAAAAAGGGACTGATTAAAACACCCGTCACCTTTGTCTGATTTTTATTTGTAATGCGGATTACATATCCAGTATATCGACCAGAAATATCTTTAAATTCATTGTGACTGAACGCCAAAGGTTCACTTAATACACTCCCTGCAATCGCCATAAAATCTCCAATTTTTTTGGTCGAGATAGTAAAGCATGAAGAAGAATATATTTTCTACTGAAAGAAAGCGTCTGCCTTCCTAAGAAATGATTCTATTTGCGCGAGAATTTGCAAGTGGGAATTCTTGAAAGGAGAAAAAAACTTTGTATCCATCCAAAGTTTCTACTCCATAGATCTTGCCCATATGATTTTGAGAAATCAACTATCAGGGACAGCATCGGCTTGTTTTCACGGCAGTTTTTACAACCGGTCTTTCTACGGGTCTCGGTTGTATAGTTTCTCCTGTTTCAGGGTC
>CAZXVU010000034.1:0-17252 GCA_964644465.1 uncultured bacterium | reverse complement strand
TTACAACCGGTCTTTCTACGGGTCTCGGTTGTATAGTTTCTCCTGTTTCAGGGTCGTATTCTCTATTCAAAATTCTTCGAAACAATTCTTCATCTTCGGGATAAACTCTCAGTTCTTCAGCGATCTGTCTGGGTGCGTCGAGATCAGCTCGCAACCAAACATCCAGACTTTTCCCAAGTACGCAAATGGTATTAATCAAAATAGGAGGAGCCATATGAAAATTTCCTTTTACAACCTGTCTCTGATCATTCACTGTTAGGCGATGTAAATGATAAACAGGAATCGTAAAGGGATTATTTTCGAGAAAGGGGGTTGTTAAAATACCGGTCACTGTTGTCCCATTTTTATTCGTAATGCGGATTAAAAAATCTTTATGTTGATCTGAAATTCCTTTAAATTGAGCATGAGTGTACTCAACGTTTGATATATTCCCTGCACTTGACATAAAATCTCCTAAATTTTTTGGTGCAATAGTAAAGCATGAAGAAGAATTTATTTTCTACGTCTTCTTAATTATATGGGACAGCATCGGCTTGTTTTTACGGCAGTTATTTCCACTGGTCTTTGTTGTACAATTTCAACGTTTTCTTGTTTTTTTTGTGGTGCTTTTACAACTCCTTCTTTCACGTCGTATTGTCCACTCGTAATTTGATGATACAATGTTCCATCTTCGGGATAAACTCTCAGTTCTTCAGCGATCTGTCTGGGTGCGTCGATATCGGCTCCCAACCAAAGCTCCAGGCTTTTCGCAAGGACGCAAATGGTATTAATCAAAATGGAGGGAGCCATATGAAAATTTCCTTCTGCGACCCCTCCCTGATCATTCATTGTTAGGCGCTGTACATGATAAACAGGAAGATATGCATTAAAAGGAGCCTTTAAAATACCGGTTAACGTTGTCCCATTATTATTCGTAATGCGGATTACAGATTCTTTACATTGACCAGAAATTTCTATGAATTCACAATGACTAAACTCAACTTTTGATACATTCACTGTACCACTCGACATAAAATCTCCTAATTTTTTTGGTGCGATAGTAAAGCAAGGGGATGAATTTATTTCCAACTGAAAGAAAAATTAGCAATGGAGTCCAGAAGCGCCTGCCTTAATTATTTAATGTCCGCGAGAATTTCCAAGTCTTTCAACAGCTTGGAATTTTTGAGAGGAGAAAAAAACTTTGCGTCCGCTTTTTCAACGGCAGGTAAAGCTATGGAGAGAGTTTGGGCGCCTTTAGGGGTGAGGGAAGGAGATTTGCTTCTTTCATCGGCTTGGCGGGAGCGATCGATGAGCCCTTTTGTCTGTAGGCTGCGGAGGATTTGAGAAGTCGTGTTGGGATCCAATCCCGCTTGCTTGCCGATGGCTGCTTGCGTTGCTTTTTCCCCTGAACGAGTCAGCCAGCCTGTGCAAGCAAGGACGACAAATTGAGGATGGGTCAGGCCCAAAGGTTTTAATACCGCTTCAATGGACCTGCGCCAATAGGTGCTGACCCGCCAAAGAAGAAATCCAGGACTTTCTTCGGGAATCTCATGAGTGCTAATTTTTCCAAAATCAACCGGCAATCGGAACTCCCATGTTGGAGGCAATGAGGAGGAAATCGTGTGCGGGAACTGAAAAACATCCCCGCCGGAAAGGAAATCCCCATTTCTTTTTATCGCGGATGAATGAGAGTTGATCGATCAACGGCTCAATCGGAGTTTCTTGTGCAGGGAAAAATTGGACATCGCGCCGCCAGGGAATAAAGTTTTCGCTCATAGGAAATAGATACGGTTTTCCTGGGCGAATTTGTCCTATGGCAGTAAATCGTCTGCAAGGCATGGGTTCGCCAAACTTTTCTGTAGGTGAATAATAGGCGATCCAATCATTAGCTGCCATTTGATTGAGAGGGGTTTGCTTGCCATGGCATACTTGGGCAATGCCTGCAGCGACTCCTACGAGTACATGTTCACGGCTTGCTACAGCGATCCAATATCGGGTCATAAAAGCTCCTTTGATTATACGTATGAGTATTGTACGTATACGTATTTACTGGCAAGGAGTACTTTCTATCGAGCTAGGAAGGCCAGATAGCGGCGAAGGATCTCTGGGTTGCGGAGCGGCTCTCCAAAATGGGGGTCGGCAGCATCTCCTTCGATCTTTGGCTCCATGATCAATTCGCAAAAGCCAGCTCTTTGCGCGGCCTCTTGGAGATCATGGACAGTCGTTGGAGGAAGAGTTTTGTCTCCATCGCTCATGATGAGGCAAGTGCCTGCATTGGCTGGTTGGAGGGCTCTAAGACGTCGGAGGGTATCGAAGTGCGCGCCATCTTTTTCAATCGTAGGAAGTCCTATCAGTCCGAGCTTGTTCGCAGGCCATTGATTATTTGCGATGACAGCTTCGAGAGAAGGGGGCGTATGGATCATGACGGCATCGAGCCCTTCTTGATGGTGCAGTTCTTTGAGCCGGCCTACAACGAAGGTGGCTCGGCACGATCCCATCGCTTTGATTTGCTGGGGCTCAAATCCTTCGAGGCGGAGTTGTTGATAGACAGCTTCGGCGTCTTCGAAAAATCCCTTCGCGGAGATCTCATCGCGCCAGTTGAAGACCGCGTAATTAAAACCATAGGCGAGATGGAGTCCAATCATCTCTTTGTCCATCGGGATTTGGCGTCCAAATCCTTGGCAGCGGAGGATACATTTACCTTGAGCGCCTGGAAGAGGAGCGGGAACTCCTTCTCTAAAGCATTTGAACGCTTCGAGCCTTTGTTCTCCATTCTCTGCAATCCATTGGCGGAATCTTTCCGGTGTATAGAGGGCATACTTGATTTCAACGCCGTCGGCAGTCTTCACAGTTTTTATTTCAGCAAACTCCGCTAAAAATTGAGCGCTCTTGTCCAATCTTTTTGCATCAAAAGCGGGGAGTTGATTAGGGATTTTTTGGGTTTTCATCCAAAGATTGATCACGCCTCGGGCGCAAGGGGCGATGATTTTTTTTCCGAAGCCATTCTGCAAAGCAGCATCGCGGAAAACGCAGATTTTCAAAAAATATCCGGCGAGGGGCTCGATCGCTTTTTTGAAAATTTTTACAATAAAATCTACGATTTTTTTCAAAACAGATACGATCGGCTCAAAACAGGTACTACATTTAGACCTCTGAGCTGGTTGGACGGCTGTAGACATAATTTTCCCTTAGGATTTTTTGAGACGGCTAGGATAGAATGCCAGCCTTTCTTTGTGGAGGAAAAAATGTCAGCGATAGAAGCTACCCGAGAAAATAGTGCTTTTTGCGAGTGTTTGAAGGAAAATATTGAATCCCTTAATCATGGCAAAAAGGCGATGATCCTTACAGCGGTCACTATAGTGGCCCTAGCTGCTTTGGCTATTTCAGTCCTTCTCTTGAGCGTCCCCTTATTTCTCACTTTCTCTGTCGTAGTTTTGACTTCCACTCTCATTTTAGGGCCCAAAGTATTTACCAGTTACATCCCTGATCTTTGTAAAATGATCATCGGGTTTGCAAAAGGGCAGCCCAAGATTGAGGCGGATGGCACTTGGAAAGGGGAGCATGTGAAGCACGCCCACTTTTTCGATCATCAGCTTTGCCAGGAACTCTCTCATTTCTTTGCTGAAGAAGGCGCTCGATCTGTCGCAGACTTTGGCTGCGGCACAGGGGAATATGTCCAGGAAATCAGAAAAGTAAACCAGATCGACTTCGATGGGTTCGACGGCAACCCAGATACTCCAGCTCTATCTAACGGCACATGCCAAGTGCAAAACCTCGCGGTTCCGTTCCAGTTGCCCCGCCGCTATGACTGGGTGATGTCTCTCGAAACAGGCGAGCATCTACCCAAAGAATATGAGACTATCTTTATCGATAACTTGATTGCGCATGCCGATCAGGGGATTGTCCTTAGCTGGGCCAAAAAAGGGCAAGGCGGCCACGGACATGTGAATGAGCAAAACAACGACTACATCAAGGCGATCTTCCAGCAAAAAGGGTGGGTCAATGATGTAGCGGCGGAAAATCGCTTACGCAATGCTTCCTATCCTATCTATTTCTGGTTCCACGACACAATCATGGTTTTCCGGAAGCCGTAGATTTTTTTTCAAAGAATTCTTTTGTTAGTTCAAAGTCTGATATTTATTTTTTAATTAATCTACATTGAATCGTTTATTTTATTATGTAATACTATTCATTTTTAATTAATTTCTAATTGTAAAGGGTTATTTTTATGAGTTTTGTGGGTGCCTTGTTAAGCGTAATAGCATCTCCGTTGATCGAGGGATATGCAGAATATCGGAAATGGCAACTTGCTCAACAAGTGGTCACAGATATTACAAACGGTGTAGGAACTAGGGTCGACAGAGTCATGGATGGAACTGCCGCACTAGCTAATCATTCCTATGTTCGACTTGAAAATGCTACAAGCGACTATTTAGTAGAATGTTCAGAATATTTAAAATTAGCGGCAGCAGCTGGCACATTCCAATTATTGAGCGCTTTGGCAAAAATTTCTGGGGTAGTTGGTGGATGCTTTGCTCAATCGAATATAGGATGTACTGCTGTAGGGTATGTTGCTGCCGGAACATCATTATATGCTGGTCTAGCAGCCACTGTTCTCGCAGGTAAAATAGGAATAAATTTTTACAATTATTGTAAGGCTAGTTCAACTTCTCCAACGGCATCCTCTCAAGTAACAGTTTCTTCTTCTCGAGGTCAGGTACTGGTATCAGCTCGATTACAAGAAGCTCCTTCTGTGAGCCAAGTGTCTGAAGAAATAGAAAGAGCTTCTTCTTTACCTGTTTTTACACAAGAGCAGATAGCAAATGATTGTGATGGATTTAACAAGATTTTAGAAGAACGTCGTGCTCATAGCGCTGCTTTGTATTTAAGGGCACGAGAATCACGTAAATTGATTTAAATGAGGAACTATTTATGACAATTAATCCAATAAGTAATGTAACCGTAAATCCAGAAACTTTGCCTAATAGTGTTGATGTGAAATCTGAGGAAAGCAATGGAGGACTCAAAAATAGAATATCTTGCTCTCCAATTGTTAAAGCCTTCGTAGCTGGATTAATCGCTGCATTGGTTCTTGGCATTTTTTTTGGACCATTTGCCGCACTGATGGGATTTTGCATTGGTTTTGCGAGTGCTTATTTGGGTTCTCTTATTTGTACGCACCAAATTAGCGAAACTATTTCTCACTCTAGACCATCTATTTCTATAAATCAGGAAATGCATTCTATACCTATTATGACAGAAGAACAGATAGCAAATGATTTGGAAGGATTTAATAGAAATTTAGAAGAACGTCGAATTCGCAGCGCTGCTTTGAATTTAAGAGCAATAGAATCTCGCAAACTTCTAGGTAGAAATTAATTTTTATTTTTATAAATTAATTTAGAGAAAAGGATATCGACATGGCAGTTAACCCTCTAGCAATGCTAGTACAAGAAGACAATAATAGAATAAATGGACTTTTAGAATCTGACATCCAGCAAAATGAAGAAATAAGCGTTTTAAAGAAAAAGTATAATTATTTATGGGCTATGATTTTTGGTCCGATTCCCAGAAATCTCGAACTGCCACCAGCACCTTTAAAGGACAGGGTTGTATCAATTATGGGAGATATTGACTGGATAACTGGATCTCCAACATTTTTTTTGAAGTTGAAAGATGGTTCTCTATGGAGACTTTGTCAGTTTATATTTATGAATCTCCATGTCAGAGGATGGAAAAGCGGTGATACAGTTGTGATTTCGACGAATAAATCATTCTTTAATACTTATGGCCCTTACATTATCTATAATAGCGGTCGAAATATGACTACCTCAGGAAAGCTGTGGTACGATCCTGAAGATACATATTCTGCTCTAAAATAAATTCATTAGAAATCGTGTTTCTCATAGCGGGAGGAGAGGGCTTTTTCTACGACTTTTTCGCTCCATGAGCGGGGGAAGAGGCGGGCTAGAAAAAGTTCCAAGCGGGAGCGCCAGCCAATGATTTGCACTCCTTTCTTATTTTGAATCTGAGTCCAGAGAGATTGGACAACCGTTTCTTTTTTTAGCGCCCATAGAGTGTGTTTTTTATAGTTTTCGCGAGAAGCGCGAAATGCGAAGGGTGTTTCAATTTGACCCGGAATGGCAACTAGGATCCGAATGCCGTGGGGACGCATCTCAGCGTCGAAATTTTTAGAAAACGCAGTGAGGCAAGCTTTTGCAGCGCCATACATAGCCAAAGAGGGAACGGAGAGTTCTCCTGCTGTCGAAGAGATGTTGAGAATGATCCCCTGTTTTTGTGCGGAAAAGAGGGCCCGAGCAGCTTCAAGACAGATCTGTAGAGGTGCAGCCGCATTCACTTCAAGGATTTCCATTTGGGTCGCGGTGGTGTGCATGAGCGCTGGGCCATAGAAAGCGTAGCCTGCATTATTGATGACTAGGTCAGGAGTGTGTTTACGGATCAGTTCGAGCAAAGGTTTGCGGTCTTTGGTTAAATCAAGAGGGAGAGCTTCTACAAGAGTGGGAAGAGTTTTTGCAACGGAGTTAAGCCGTTCGGGATCGCGCCCAGTGATCAGAAGAGGGATGTTTTTTTGTGTGAGAAGTTGGCAGAGCGCCTCTCCAAGTCCCGAACTGGCTCCTGTAACCAGAGCGAGCTTCATTTCAGATACTCTTGCTGAAACGAGGCGACCAGTGTTTTGAGGCGCGCATCGCAAGAAGCGATCGCTTTTTCTACATCATCTGCATCTTTTTGGATGACTTCTGCGTAAATTTTCACCTTCGGCTCTGTGCCCGAAGGGCGGATGACTAGTTTAGTTCCATCAGCAAGCCAGAAACGGAGGACATCTGATTTGGGAAGATCGAGAGAACCCGTTTTGTGAGTTTGAAAATCTTTTGATTCGCCAGTTTGATAATCTTCCAGGGAGATGACAGGCTGGCCTCCGATTATTTCGGGAGGGCTTTTTCGGATGTTCAGCATCAGCGTCTTCATCTGTTCCATACCTGCTTTGCTGTCGCTATAAGCCAAATTTGTGAGCGATTCTCTGTGGACACCATATTTGCGATAGATCTGATAGAGCCTGTCGATGAGAGTGAGATTTTGTTTTTTGGCGAAAGCGGCCGCTTCTGCGATCAGGCAAGAAGCGGAAACCGCATCTTTATCTCGGACAAAAGTCCCAAAAAGAGATCCGTACGATTCTTCAGCTCCGAAGATGAATTGATAGGAGTCAAATGCCTTTTCCCAAATTCCAATTTGCTCGCCGATGTATTTAAAACCGGTCAGCACATCGATGCACTTTCCTCCGAAGCTTTCGGCGATGTCTTTGAAGAGCTCTGTGGTAACAATCGTTTTGATGAAAGCTGCATTGGGAGGGAACTCTTCTTTGTCGGTCAATGCGTGGCAGATATGATGGAGACAAATGCAAGCTGTTTGATTGCCTGTCAGGAGCACCGGCTTTTTCCCGTTTAGAGCAACGGCTCCTACCCGATCTGCATCAGGATCTGTTCCGATGAGAATATCCCCATGTTCAGAGAGAAGCTGTTCTGCCCCAAGATGAAGGGCTTTTTCTTCTTCAGGATTGGGACTTGGCGCATTTGTGAAATTCCCATCGAGAGGGCGTTGTTTTTCGACAAAAGAAAGGTGGGTGTAGCCCCATTCTTTGAGAGCTCGAGGCACGATCCGAATCCCCGTCCCATGCAGATTCGTGTAAATGATTTTCAAAGGGACTTTGGAAAGTTCCGGATAGAGCTGCAGTTTCATTAATTCAATGAGATATGCCTCATCGAGTTCTGAACCAATCTCTTCATACTGGGAGCCCATCAAAACTTGAGTGGGACTTTTAATTTTAGCCACCTCTTCCATGATGCCCACATCATGAGGAGGCACAACCTGGCATCCATCGTTCCAGTAGACTTTATAGCCATTGTATTGCGGTGGATTGTGCGAGGCGGTGATCATAATCGCTGCACTGCATCCAAAATGTCTGCATGCAAAAGAGACGAGGGGAGTGGGGCAAATCTCTTTTGAGAGCAAAGCCTTGATGCCGTTTCCATCCAGCACGCGTGCGGCCTCTTCGGCAAATTCACGCGAATGATGCCTCACATCGTAGCCGATGAAGACAGAATATCCAGTATCTGGCTTGGGCTGAATTTTTAGATAATTGGCAAGGCCTTGCGTCGCTGCGCCGATGGTATATTTATTGAGCCGGTTCGTGCCGATCCCCATGATGCCGCGCATACCGCCTGTTCCAAAAGAAAGATCCTTAAAGAAAGCATCTGACAATTCTTTAGGGTTCGCAGTGAGAAGATGGCGGATTTCTTCTTTAGTTTTGGCATCATAAGGCCCATCCAGCCAACTTTGCACCCGTTTCTCAATCGCAGGATCCAGAGACATTGTATTCCAAAATTTTAAACAGGATTTGCAGGATCAGGCAGGATGAGCAGGATAGAGGGTATATAAGATTTATCCTGCATATCTTGAACGCGTTTCGCGATCCTGCATATCTTGTTAATCTGTTATACTAAAGGGTAAAGTTTTGATCGAGGAGATTGTCCAAGTAGGTCAGACATTGCTCTTGGATGATTAATGAAGGAACGATGGGCGCATCAGCGTGGTTGATCCCTTCGCAACGCTTGGAAGCTTCTTCCCAATCTTGCGGATCGCGGAGATTGTGGATCCACCAGGGGAATGTGCGGCATTGAGTGGGACGCGCTTCATAGGCTGTGCATTGATTGTTTTTCAAGAAAACGCAGTCGTAGGAACCTGGCATGTCGAGTAGGGCATATTGGTCTTCAACGAGTCGGGTATATTTTTGCGCAAATTGTTCCCGCGTCATTTTAAAATGATCGGACATGCGGTCCAAGTCGGTAGATGAGAGATAGACATATCCAGGGGATCCGGTACAGCATTTGCCGCAGCCGGTGCATTTGAAGCGAAGCCCATCATCAAACCAAGGCTCTATTTTCTCATCCATGCAAACTCTTCAGTGCGGTGTTTTTGCCAGGAATCATTCCAACGATATACATCTACTTTGCAGCCCTCAGGAGTTAGATCGATCAAATTCCAAGTTCCTTTTTTGGTCAAAGCGCAGCTGCCGCTATCGAGAATGATGGGAAGGTTGTTTGGCTGAAGGTCAGCAATAGTGTGCCGATGAGAATGGCCGTGAAGATAAAGGCGGATGCGGGGATCTTGTTTGATGATTTCCTGAAGCGCGTCTCCCCGGCGTAAATTGCGCCTCTCTACATCGTTTTGGAAAAAAGGATAGTGGTTGAAAAGAAGAATCGATCCATTTTCGGGTAGGAGTTTTAAAACTTCCTTAAGATACTCTTCGAGCTTTTCGGAAAAAAGCCCTTCGGAAGAATAAGGATTCGTGGCAAGGGCTGTATCTAAGGCGATGAGCGTCCAATTTTCTGCAAGAGGATGCGCTTCGATTCCGTGATCTTTCAGAGTAAAGAATTCAACAGGGTGGGTGATATCTTTCCGTTTGTTAGAGAAAAACTGGTAAAAGTGTTTTCCACGGTAGCTCCGAAATGTGTAGTGATCGTGGTTTCCTGGAATGGCGATCCAGGGTTGCGGACATTTCTTCACGAAACGCGCCGCAATTTTGAATTCTTCGTTCAGAGCTGTTGTTGAGAAATCGCCTCCGAAGAGGATCAGATCGGGTTTGAGGGAGCGGAAAAGGGCGGGAAGAGGTTCTAGCTGCTGGGGAGCAAATGCCTTTCGGCGGGCCCAAAGCCAGTTGAAATTGCCTAAAATCCTCTTTGGAAAAAGACGAAAAGGATTCCACGTCAATTGGGTAAAATGGAAATCAGAAATTTGAATGATGCGCAAAAAAAACCTTCTATAAGCCCTTATAGTATAGCGAGCTTCTAGATTTTAGGCGTTTTTTTCTTTGTCGGCCGGGTTGTTTTGGGCACTGCATTATTCAGTCGATCGAAGACAGGCACCCTATTTTTCATCTTCCTGTTCCGTTCCTCGGGGGTCAGATCGGAAGGGACGTGCTCGAGGCGCTCCGTCTTCATTTTCTGTTTGGCTTGCTTTTTCTTTTGACGCTCAGTCATTTGCCAATTTGGAATCGGGGGCAATTCAAAGCCTTCCTCTAGCTCTTCACGATGCATTGAACGAACAATGCGTCGATTCAATTTTTTGATATGGTGAGGCAGGTCTTTCATAGTTTTCTCCCTAATTTAATAATACTAAACTTTTTCTTTTAATATCATTTAATTCTATAAAACGTTCTTTTTTAATCTGTTAATTGCTCCTTTTGTTGTTATGAAATTTCTCCAGTAACGTTCCCTGAGCCGAAACCCTTTGAAATTGGGGATCCAGGAGGGTGGCGTCGCGATGATCCCTTCCATCCAGCCGGGCCGCCAAAAACGCATGTGCCGTTTTCCCGTGCCGAAAATGAGATGGGGGATTTTGAGATACGATGCGATATGGCCAGGCCCTGAATCGTTGCCTATGAAAAGTCCCGATTCATAAATGAAAGAGGCTAACGCTTCGAGATTTGCAATTTCTGGCCCTCCCCAGAGAGACTTCTCTGCAGGTGGCGCAAGAAAGACTGGTTCATAGCCTTGAGTTTCGAGCCATTTGGACAACTCCAAAAACTTATGCCGCGGCCAATTCTTCTCAGCAGCTGCGCTTGTGGGATGGATGGCGGCTCGCTTCGTATGGCGGCGATAGATTAAACCTGCCGGGGCCTTAAGGCCATTTTCCGGGGTACTGGAAGAGAGGCGGAAAAGTGTTTGAATGGCCCTGAGGATATTGTCGACCATAGTTTGGCTTTGGTCGCAGACGTAATCGTAGCCATAGCGCAACGGGCCATGTTTTGACAGGACATGGCTGCCGTAAAAAATATAAATTGGCTTGTTCAGGAGTGTGATTTGCCTAGCTTTTAAGGAATTGTCATGCTGCAAAAAAATCGCATCGAAGGAATCGAATGTTTCATGGAGATGATCATTGGAGGGCTGCGGTGCAAATTGAAAGCCTTTAAGCCAACTGCCGAAACTCGCCAGATGATTGCTGAAGGTGACGACTTCATAGCCATGCGTTTGCAATTGGAAGGATGCGATATGGAGGATTAAAGCATCTCCGATTCCAGGAGCGCAGACAACAGCAATTCGTTTCAATGGCCACCTAAAAATAGGTAGTTTTTATATCAGAGGAGATAATTTGAGGCTAGTATACTTGAGTATATTCAATCATAATATTTGGGTTGGAAAAAGAGCGCTTTTCCCGACATGGCTGGAAGCTTCATATAGAACGATGAGGATTCTAACTGTTTTTCCTCCGTCAAACCAGTCATCAAATCAATTGCCGAAGTCCGTTTTAAAGAGGGCATTTCAATCATTTCTTCGATGTTTTTTTTGCCGAAATTCACTGCAAGAATATACGTAGAGCCTGTGTCTTTAAGCTTGTGGATCAGGATCAAACTATTTTTGTGCGGTGTTTCAGGAACATTCATGAGCTCTGCGCTTTCTATTTTGTAATGTTTTCGAAGCTGCAGCATCGTTTTCAGCTGCGATGCAAAGGAACTCGAATTCATCATTTGCGTGGGTAGGCAAGCATAGAGCGTAGTTCTGTTGCATCCCATGATATCAAGACACTCTGTTTGATTCGGCAGCGCCCCTAAAAGATCGTAAACCGAGAAGGAAAAAACACCAGGCTGCATCGCATAAAAGAAAGCGAGAAGAAGATGGGCTTCTTGGATCTGAGCGCGATGTTTTTCATATTCTTCCGCGGTTGTAGCCGCATCGTTCTTCGGAAGAGAATCTGCCACTCCAAGAGTGAATGCGCAATAGCCGGGCCAAGTCGAAGTGGGAATGGAATGATCTCTTGTATTTCCTAATCGAAGGGCATCTTCTTTTAAAAGTCTTTTTCGGAGAGCTTCTCCGGTAATATATTCTTCATAGTAATGGTATTTTTTTTGCGGATTTTCGAGAAAGATCGACCAATCGCAAGCGAATTTGTCGAAGGGCTGCAAAACGTGGATGAGTTTTTCAGGTTGGATCCCTTCTTCAAGCATGAGTCTGTATGTGAGCCGCAAAGCTCCTGCATCTTCTGCAATCAAGGCATGGAGAAGCGCCGATGGCGTCAAGATGTCGAAAGCCAGATCCGATTGGATGTTTTTGAGGGCTTCAATGCCTCCTTTCATTTCCTGAGCGCTGAAGGCTCCGATTTTCCGTGTCCAGAGCGGGAGATTTTCCATTGCATACGGCGGAAGATTGGCATTGAACACAAAGATTTTCTGCCCAAGTCTATAGACGGAGTCGATGCTGTCGGCAGCGGCAAGGCGCAACCCTGCATAAGATGGGTCGAGCCAGTCCAAAACAGGATCGAACCGATTTTCTTTCAGGTAGATCCAACGGCGCATCTTTCCATCTGTTCCGGTAATCCGCTCTGTCGCATTCCAAGCGCTTTCTTTGATATAGGGCTGGTATTGCTCGGGCACATATCCCTTTTTGCGGAGTTCCTGCAGAGAAAGCCAGGGAACATTTTCAGAGAATTGTCCTTGAGAAATCGTCGGAAGCAGTTTCCAGTCCCTCTTTTCGATTTCGATGAGGTGATACAATCCTGGATAATCGCGGATATTTTGCAAAGCGAGCCAAAAATCGGTCGTCAAGCCAATCGAGCTGCTGATCGAATCCCCAATGAGGGTAAATCCTTTTCCTTGCATGGTCCCGGCTAATTGCTGCCATTGTTGCTCAGTACCCCAGCAAGGGTCCAAACCAAGTCCAGTCCGCAGCGTTCCTCCCTTTTTCAAATTTTCAAAGCGGATTCCATCTACGCCGAGGTCTCGCAACTGCGTCCAAAGGTCTTGCCGGTTTAAGGCTTGGAAGACCGTTTCTCCGCTAGGGGCAGGCACTTCAGTCAAGTCGAAGGTAAACCAGATGGAGGATGTGTCGAGAGTCTTTTGGGTTTGGGGAAGAGGAGAAGGGGGAGGCGCTTTTGCGACCTCCATGGCATATTTTTTGGCAATGAGGTCGGCTTGATAGAGCATCGATTGGGTCTCGAGCTCCGTTTGGGCCGCCAATGAAAAAGGGACGAAAAGCAGGGGAAAATATTTATAAAGCATCATCCCTCTCATTACAATTCTGAGAGGGACGATGTCAACTGCTATTTCTCGTCTTCGGCGTTAGCGATGATCGCTTCCGAGAGAAGGACGATGCCCGCCATGGAGACGGCATGGGCCAGACTGCTTTTTACTACCTTCGAAGGATCGATGACGCCCGATTTGAGGAGATCTTCCACTTTTTCGGTCATGGCATTGAATCCAAAGGCTTTTTCCAATTTGAGCACTTCATCGAGAATGATCGAGCTGTCATAGCCTGTATTGAAGACGATCTGTTTGAAAGGAGCTTCGCAAGCGCGGAGCAGGATTTGCGCTCCTACTTCCTCTTCTTTGGAAAGCTTCAGTTTCGAACAGGCTCTGCTGGCTCGCAAAAGAGCCACGCCGCCGCCAGGGACGATCCCTTCTTCCAGTGCGGAACGGGTGGAATTGAGGCTGTCTTCATACATCTGTTTTTTCTTCTTCATCTCAGACTCAGTCGGCGCTCCGACTTTGATCACGGCAACCCCGCCTTGCAGCTTGGCTTTCCGCTCTTCGAGTTTCTCTTTGTCGTAGCTGGAAGTAGCTTCTTTTATTTGTGCATCGATTTGGGCAATTCTCTCTTTGATGGCTTGAGAGTTGCCTTTGCCGCCGACGATCGTTGTTTTTTCTTTGTCGATCAAAAGCTGGTCGGCCTCTCCTAAAACATCCCCTTCCGCTTCGCGTAGAAGAATCCCTTTATCTTCCGTTACGAGCTGGGCTCCGGTCAAGATTGCGATATCTTCGAGGATCGATTTGCGCCGGTCGCCAAAAGCGGGAGCTTTGACGGCTGCGACTTTGAGAGTGCCGCGGAGCTTGTTCACGACCAATGTAGAGAGAGCGTCGCCTTCCACTTCATCGGCGATAATGAGGAGTTCTTGGCTCGTGGCAGCAACGTGCTGTAAAAGAGGAAGGATCTCTTGAACAGAAGTGATTTTTTTATCGGTCACAAGGATTTTCGCATTCGTCATTTCCACAGTGAGCTTCTCAGCATTGGTGCTGAAATAAGCGCTCAAATAGCCGCGGTCGAATTGCATTCCTTCGACGATTTCGATGGTCGTCTCGGTTCCTTTGCCCTCTTCAATAGCAACGACGCCTGTTTTGCCCACTTTATCGAAGCATTGAGCGATTTTTTCGCCGATTTCTTGATTTCCTGAAGCGGAAACAGTGGCGATATTGCGAGTGTCCTGGCTGTTTTTCACTTTAAGAGACATTGCGTCGATTTCTTTCAGGACTGTTTCTAAAGCTTTGTCCATACCCCGCTTGATTGCGATGGGATTTGCTCCAGAGGCGATATTCTTGACGCCGCCTTGAACGAGGGCGCGCAATAGAATGATGCCAGTTGTGGTGCCATCGCCCGATTTTTCTTTGATTTTTGCAGCGACTTCTTTGCCCATGGAGACGCCCATGTTGACAAAAGTGTCTTTCAGTTCGACGTCTTTGGCGATGCTATTCCCGTCGCTTGTGATCGTAGGAGATCCCCAGCTGGACTGCAGTCCCACAGTGCGGCCGCGTGGTCCGAGTGTTATCGCCACTACATTTGCGAGCTGATCGATCCCTTCGCGGAGCGCATTGCGCGCATCCTCTTCAAAAATAATTTCCTTAGGCTTTGTCATAAATTCCTCTCTTTCAGTATTTGGTGGAGGCCGAGCAAAGTAAGCTCGGGCTCGAATTCATCCATTGTTTTTCGCAAATCGTTTTGGAGATCTCTTCGTAAAGGATCTCCATTATGGGCTGCGAGGCCCCCAGTTGCAACAGCAACCGCATTGGGGTAGGTTTTTTTCATCTCTTTTACGAGTCTTTCGATCGCTCCAAGCAGACCGTAATAAATTCCGCTTTGGATATTGCCAATCGTCGAATCGGAGATCGGCGACGGAGGTTTTTCGATTTCCACAAGAGGCAGCTTGTCGGTCCAATGATTCAATGCGCTCGCTGAAATCCTCATTCCTGGATAAATGGCTCCGCCGATAAATTTCCGCGTCTTCAAAACCATATCGAAAGTCACTGCGGTCCCCATATCGACGATGATGGCATCCCTTCCTGGGAAACGATGGAGGGCGCCATAGGTGTTTGCAATCCGGTCGATGCCGACCTCTTCCGGCTTTTCTACATCCAAGCCGATGGAAAGGTCCTCATGCGAAACAATCATCATCGGGACTTTGAGCGATTCTAAAACTTGTACCGCGATTTCTTTCGCTTCAAAATTGTCCGATCCGATCAGAGCCGTATTGATCTTCTGTTTTTGGAGCGCTTTCTTAAACTCTGCCGGTTTCAACGGTCTCGAAGAGAGATGGAATGTTTCTTTGATAACGTCCTTCTCAAAATAGCCGCCGGCTAAAAAACTATTTCCGATATTCAAGACGAGATCCATTAGCGGACCCTCAAAGAAATATCGAGCGCTTGCGGAGAATGAGTCAAAGCTCCAATCGAAATCCCATCGACGCCGGTCGCTGCATAGGCTGCCAGATTTTCAAGCGTTATGCCGCCCGATGCTTCCAAATAGACCCTTTTCCGATTTAAACCGACGCACTTTTTCACTTCTTCAGGCGGCATATTGTCCAATAAGATCGCATTCGCCCCTGCAGCAATTGCAGCTTCAAGAACTTCGGAAGAGCCGATCTCTACTTCGATCCGATGGCTCGGATGAGCTTGCCTAGCAATCGCCACACTTTGCGCATTGAGTGCCAAATGATTATTTTTGATCAGAATGCGATCTGCCAAATGGAGCCTATGATTCGTCCCTCCGCCCATTCGCACCGCATATTTTTGCAGAGAGCGCATCCCCAAGATCGTTTTTCGAGTGTCTAAGATTTGGCAGGAAGTTCCTTCTGCCCTAGCAACGCATCGCGCCGTCAAAGTAGCAACGCCGCAAAGATGCTGGAGAAAATTCAACGCTACTCGCTCCGCGCCTAAAATGGAGCGGGCTGGACCTTCGATCTCTGCCAATACAGTTCCTTGATTCCGCATCTCTCCTTCGCGCACATGGATTTGCGTAGCAATCTGGGGATCATGCAATTGGAAGATCCAAGGGATGAATTGTAATCCGGCAATGCATCCATCTTGTTTCAGGACAATTTGCGCGCGCGCCCATGTTCCTTCGGAAATACAAGCGATTGAAGTGAGGTCTTCATGGGCAAAATCTTCGGCAAAAGCCCGTCTGATAAGGGCTTCAAATTCCGGTACAACAATATCGAAAAACTCCATGGCAAACACTATACCAGAATTTTTCAATTTTTAGAAGGACCGTGGAACTCTTTATAGACATTTCTTTTAGGGATCTTTTTGAGGCGCGCGGCTTCTTTAATCGCCTCTTTCAAAGATAAACCATGTAGTTCTTGCAGCATTCCGACCAATTCTTCCAAAGAAAGCTCTTCTTCAGGGATCTTTCCTTCCCCAATGACCAATACAATCTCGCCTCTGGGAGCTGTCTTTTTAAAATGGGCCAGCAGCTCTTCGGCCTTGCCCCGTCTGCATTCTTCGAAGGTTTTGGTCATTTCCCGGACGATGGCCACCTTCCTCTCGGGATCGATTTTTTGAATCGACTCTAAAGTATCGACGACCCTTTCAGGGCTGTCAAAAGCCACTGTAGTGCCTGGATAGCCTAAAGCCTGCCTTAAAACCGCATCGGGTTTTTTCGGCAAAAATCCCAGGAATTGGAACCGGCTTGTGTCGAAACCAGCCATGACTAACGCCTGGATTACACTGCAAGGACCTGGGATCGCCGTGAAGGAAATGCCCCTTTCGATGCATCCCTGTACTAACAGTTGCCCAGGGTCGTTGATGCATGGGGTACCCGCATCGGAGATGAGGGCTAAATTCTTTCCCCCTTCCAAATCGGCCAAAATGCGTTCTAATAATTGGATTTCTTTGAATTTATGATAAGAGATTAAAGGTTTTTTGATTCCATAGCGATCGAGCAGAATGAAGCTGCGCCGAGTATCTTCGCACAGAATGGCATCGCAAGATTCTAGAACCGTTAAAGCCCTCTTCGAGATATCTTCGAGGTTGCCGATAGGAGTAGAGACAATGAAAAGCAAAGTTTTTCTTTAAGTATATACCCAAATAACCTCAAAACTTGGTTTCTGACGGCGTCGGGCAGCCACCGCCTTCGAGATCCGCCTGCATCGCTAAACTTTTTAAGTTTAGCTGCTTCGGCGCCGGCTTCGCCTGACTCGAACTCAGGGCGCCTCCT
>CAZXVU010000033.1:0-19172 GCA_964644465.1 uncultured bacterium | reverse complement strand
TTCTTAGTTCCGATGATTCTATCGGGATTTACCCCCTTTGAGCTCACTTTTGGCCGTTTTTTCTTTTTTGGCTTAGTGAGCCTTCTCTTTTTGCCGCGTGTGATCCGTCTTTGCAAGCAGCTCAGCCGCGTTGATTTGTTAAAGGTCTTTGGTTTGAGCGCAACGGGCTATTGGCTCTACACTTTTGTTTTATTCTATGGCGTTCAATTGACCGACGGAGTGATTTCAGCTTTGATCATCGGCTGTTTGCCTTTGACCATTATCTTGTTTAGCAAACCCCATTTCAATCTCCAGTTAGGCCTCGGATTGGGGCTCATCTTCATCGGTTTGCTTTGTCTGCTGGTCGTGCCCCTCTTCAAAATGAGCTCCCATCTGAATCTTCTAGAGATGAGCTTGATGGGCCTCGGTGCTGTGTTTGCCGCTCTTTTGATGTGGACCCATTTTGGGATCAAGAATTCCCGCTTCATGGCAAGCCATCGAAATATTAACGCCTTGGATTATTCCAGTTTGATTGGCTTATTTAATTTAGCTTGTATGTTCCCTCTGTTTGCCATTTCACACGACTTTTCAACCCTGTTTGCCAATCCCCATTTTCCGAGCTATGTGTTCTGGTGCGCTGTTTTGGGACTTGGGGCCTCTTGGATTGCGAATATATTTTGGGCCTATAGCGCCAAAATTTGTCCGCCGTCAATTGGGGGCTCTCTGATCGTTTCGGAAACTATCTTTGGTCTGATTTATAGCTTCCTTTTCGAAATGCGGCTGCCCCATCTCAATGAAACAATCGCCATTGCGGCTTTGATCTTGGGTGTGATTTTAAGCATCAACTCTCAAGCGAAATTCCATCATGGGAACTAGTGGGATCTGAGAGCTTTTGCGATCGGCATTTTTGCGACTTTGATCCCCGCAAGAAAAGAGGCGATGAGTGAAGCAAGTCCGCTGAGAAGAAGCGTAAAGTAGACCATCGACCATTCAAAAGAGAAGCTGACGAGAAATTGACGGGTTTGACCCGGGCCAGGCGGCATCAAGAGTCCCTTATTGATGAAAAGCATGAGGATGGTATACGCGCCTGCCATGCCGAGCAAACTCCCAATGAGCGCAACAAGTGCGCCTTCTGCGATGATCAACTTCATGACTTGGAAGACAGATTCTCCATTGGCCCTGAGATTGCCGATCTCTTGCTTTCTTTCCAAAATCGCAGCTGAGATGGCATTGAAAATGCCTAAGAGCACGATCGCGAGAATGATCACCTGCACGACGCTGTATTGAGCTTTCAGCCAGTCGACCGAATGTTGATAATAGACTTTGTCGAGGACATGGAAAGGCGTTGCTTCTAGATCGGGGAAGTTCGCTTCAATTTCTTTGGCAACAGGGCCCCAATCATCGAGGTTTTTCAGTCCTAGAGAGATCAATTCAATCTTGGGAGTTTTCAAGAGTTTCTGCGCAGCGTGGAGTTGGATGCGGAACATGCGGCTGTCAAATTCCAAAGAACCGGTATGAAAAATGCCGGTCACTACGAATTTATCCTTTTTGAGCATGCTCTTGGTGGAGGTCGCCATGACTGTGACCGTATCGCCAGGTTGAACATGGAGAGCATTGGCAAGGCCGCGTCCTAATAGAATGCCATTGGGCTGTGTACTTAAAGTCTCCCCTTCTTCCACATTTAAACTGTGGAAAAAGCTGGCCTCTTTCTCCGCTTCAATCCCTTGGCCCGATCCGCCAACAGTAGTATTGCCATGTTTTAAAAGCGCAGAGAAACTCACTCTCGGGAAAACAACCTCTACGCCTTTTAAATGGGAGAGATATTCTTGCACTTCGTCTCCATTGGAGATCCAATGCTTCGTCGGCTCTTCAAAGACAGTATCTCGATACCCTTTTGTATGGATCTGGCCAAATCCGTAATTCGCATGGATGGTATTGTATCGCAATTCATTGAGAACGCCGTTGATAAAGCCATCGAAAGAGAAAAGCGCGCCAGTTCCTAACGCAACGGTGATGAGAATGACGAGAGTCCTTCTGAAATTGCGGAAAAGATTGCGGAAGGCTAACAAACGAGCCTCCCATCTTCAATGACAAAGTTTTTATCAGAGAACGATTGGACCATCGGATCATGCGTAGTCAGGATGATCGAACTTTTTCGTTTTGCAACAAGCTCTGCGAGAAGTTCAATGATCTCTTGTCCTGTTTTCCGATCCAGACTCGCCGTCGGCTCGTCACCAATGATCACTGAGGGCTGTTTGGCAATGGCCCTGGCGATCGCAACGCGCTGTTTTTGGCCGCCGCTGAGCTGCGACGGTTTTTTCATTCTATGTTCCCAAAGACCTACCGCCTCTAATGACTCTGCCGTACGTTCGTTGATTTCATTTTTTGCAAGTTTCTGCCGTGCGAGGAAGTACCTCACATTTTCTTCGGCTGTGAGGACTGGGATCAGATGGAATTGCTGAAAGATAAAACCGATCTGAAATTTTCTAATCTCATTCTTTCTCCCCTCGCTCATTTGGCCGATATCTTCATTTTGAAAAAGGACCTTTCCATCTTGAACAGGCTCAATGAGGCCCAGGACATTCAAAAGGGTCGATTTTCCAGAACCGGATGGACCTGAAAAAGTAATCAAAGACGACTTCGGAATGATTAAGCTCAATTCACGGATCGCTTCAACTTTCTGGTTCCCCAAAGAATAGGAAAAAACTAAGTTTTCAATTTTGTATAATAAAGTTTCTTTCAACTTAATTCCATAATTTAAAATCGGACATATTTTAATATTAATTCTTGAAAACTTCAATATAAAGCATTTCTAGAACAGATGTTTATACAAACAACTAAGACTAGGTATGTTCTAGACAATTTGTTGGGCAGGATTGGGTATGCAGAAGGGACAAGGGCGATTATCTACATCGTAGCTGACAGTTAAGATCACGTAGGCGGCATAGATGGCCAATGGAATCAGGGCGACCAAAGCCGTTGCAAAGGCAGCTATGGAAGCAAAGGCTACACCGCTAATGATACTGACTAAGGCTGTTTTTCCGACCATGAAGGCAATTGCGCCCACTAAAGCGGGCAAGGCGAATTTGTAAGCGCAGTTCGATTCCACGGTCAATCGATAAAATACAGAACCAGCCGCACAAATCCCAAAACTGATGGGTAGAGGAAAGATCATCATGAATGCAACCATCGCTGCTGCTCGAAAGAGATGGTTGACAATCAGAGCCACTTTGAAGAGTTTTGGATGATAGGCAAAAAACTCGTTTATCCGCTCAGTGGGACTTTTGAGAACATTGTATTTTTCAATCGCATCATGAAGCCTTGCAGCAAGCACCATAGAGTCTCAAAAGATTCCGGATTTTTTAAGTCGCAGAACTATAAAAAATATTTATCTTTTTTGAAAGACAAAACATCTTTGATCTGAATCTTTGCGTCGATGTACGATCTCCGACTTGAAAAAAGGAATGCTAAAATGATCAGGATGATTTTTCAGCTCATATTTTTTTCTGTTGTCTGTTTAGAGGCAGTTGAAACAAGAAATCTCCCCGAACCCTACTCTAAATTAGAGACTGTTCTCCCCTTCAATCCGCAAGGTTGGTATTCCAATAAGCGGCGGATCGAAGAGATCTTCAAACAAAATCGGATCCTGACCGTTGTCGAAGTGGGATCGTGGCTTGGCGCATCCACCAGACATATCGCCTCTCAGCTTCCTCCGGGTGGAATCGTCTTTGCTGTAGACCATTGGTTGGGATCTATGGAACATCAAGGATCGGATCTAATTCCCACTCTTTATGAACAGTTCTTATCGAATGTGATCCATGCGGGTTTAACGGATAAAATCATTCCCATCAGAATGGACAGCCTTGCAGCCGCACAATACTTACGGAGCATCCCTGTAGATCTCGTTTATTTAGATGGTGCCCATGACAAACAGTCTGTATTGAATGACTTGGAAGCTTGGTTTCCTTTTGTAGAAGGACATGGCGTCATCTGCGGCGATGACTATACATGGGACAGTGTGAAAGAAGCCGTTCGCGAATTTGCCAAGAAAAAACATCTGAAGGTGATGCACAAACATTGTTTCTGGAGACTCGTTGAACGATGATCTCCTATGTTGTTTCGAACAAAGCTTCCATACGAGTCCGCAATGCTTCTAGTATTGCTGGATGGGCTTTTTGAGGCGATCCCGAGTCGAAAGGGGGTTCAGGATCATATTCTATGCCGAGCTGCACAGCTTGGGCGAATTGAGGCCCTGCAATCTTTGCAGCCAGCGTTAATGCCATATCGATCCCAGCAGACACTCCCGCGGCAGTGATCACTTTGCCAGACTCTACGATCCGCGCATGAGTGGGTATAGCTCCCCAAGCGGACAGACGATCAAGGACGGCCCAGTGGGTAGTTGCCTTGAGCCCTGACAAAATCCCAGCAGCTCCTAGTATGAGACTCCCTGTACATACAGAGGTGGTCCAAGTAGTAGTTGCGTGGATCGAACGGACCCAAGAGAGTATTTCAGGATATTGCCGCAAGGTCGTAGCATTTCCTGCTCCTGGAATGACCAACACATCTGCATGTGTTACTTCCGTCAAAGTATATTCCGCGCTCAACATCAGGCTCTTTGAATCGGTGCAGATAAGCCCCTTTTTCCTTGCTGCGCGCAGAACTTTTGCCCCTGGCAGCCGGCAAAGGATTTCATGAGGTCCCACTGCATCGAGCGCCGTCATTCCATCATAGAACAAGAATACAACCTGCATAGCATTCTCCTTTGGCTCTTATTTTAAGAGATCGCCGTTTTTACCGACTCATTTTTTCGGTGAATGTTGTCATTCAATTTTTATTTTTGCTACACTGTTCATAAATTTCGTGGGTAGTATGTTCCATCGAAGCGCTTGGAGCCTTGTTTTACTTTTTGCTTCCATCTATCTGAATGGCTCGGAATGTTGTTGCCCAGAGCCCATTTCTGTAGAATGGATCCAAGATCCTCCGCCAGAAATGATCGGCGCAAGCCATACAGAAGGAAAAGGCCTCGGCTATTCTCGAGGATATACTTCGCTAGATCTTTTTCTTTCACAGCCCTTTAGCCAAAGACGGATCGTCCCTTTTCTCGATTTACGAGGCCATATGTTCAACGATGCCGAATATGCTGCCAACGCAGGCTTTGGCTTTCGATGGATGAGAAGGCGCTATGTCTGGGGGGTCAACATGTTTTATGATTATTTTGAAACACCCCGCCGCCCTTATAATCAGGTTTCCATGGGCTTAGAATGTTTAAGCACAACTTGGGATGTGCGGCTCAATGGCTACTTACCCGTTGGACATAAACAAACAGACCTATATGAATTTTCCTATTTAGATATCTCCCCCAATGGATTCCTTCTCAAAGGAACAGAACAATTTGCGATGAAAGGAATCGATGGCGAGGTAGGCTATCATTTTTACAATGTGGTTTGTGAATATGTGAGCAATATCGATCTCTATGCAGGCTTAGGCCCCTATTTTTACTGGGGAAAATCCACAGCGACTGAAAACGCTTTCCGCCCAGCACATAAACATGCTTACGGCGGCAGATTCTGTCTGTCGGCATCCTATTTGGACTATGTCTCGCTAGAGGGAATTGTCACTTACGACACCCACTTTAAATGGGGCGGTCAGGCCGTTTTTGCATTGACGCTACCATTTGATTTTACTTTCAGCACCAGAGATTGCGGTGAGTGTAAAAGTTCTTATTGCCTTCGAGAACTTCTCTATCAGCCTGTCCGGCGCAATGAGATCATGGTCATCGATCGCATCCACAGATATTCCACCGATCCAGATATTCTCGATCCAGAGAATGAACCTTAGAGGTAGTCATGTATAATTGGATAATAATTGCGCTACTTGGATTCTTCTCAACGACTTCTCTGCATGCTTATTCCGGCGTCAAAGGGAACAGGGCCGATTATGTGATCATCGGCGTAGGCACTGCGGGAGGCCTCATGGCCAAAAAATTATCCGACGACAAAAAGACCACAGTGATAGCCATTCATTCAGGGAAAGATTTAACCAATTCATTCATTCTCAAATATGCTAAGAATACCCTTTTTTCCGTAGCTGCTACTTTGCTGGGCTCTCCTCCGCCTTTTGATCCTGCCATGTTAGACCTCCCTCCTGATGTGCAGCAAGAACTCCAAAATCTCATCGATCTTACGGCTACCACAGCAAGACCTCTGTATGAAACAGGAGTCACTGTCCCCCAAGTCAATGCCCTCGATGAAGAGCTTCTCTGGGTGATTTCTCTTCCTGAAGGAGGAGGTTCTGGAGTCAACGCTGGCGCATGGTGCCGCGGTACCAATGAACTCTTTTCTCAATGGGAAGCGATCGCAGGACCAGAATGGTCTGTAAACCAGATCTTAGAGATCTATAAAGAACTTGAGAACTATAGGGGAAAAACAACCAATAAACGGGCACGCGGCCATGACGGTCCCCTCAAGGTCATTCAAAACACCGCTTCGCCATTGGGGAAAATATTTACTCAAGCGGTCGTCAACGCAGTTGGGGTTCCTTTTGTTCTCGATTACAATGATCCAAATACTCCGATCGGTGTTTCCTCTCAGATCCAACTGACCCGACAAGGCGAACAGGGATATTATCGCATCAGTTCCGTAACGGCATTCTTAAATGACGATATTGTAGATTCTCACGGCAAAGGCGTTGATAGTAGAAAATTACAGATCCATCTCAATAGCACAGCCCTGAGAACGATTTGGAATGGCAATACAGCTGTAGGCGTTGAATATGTTCAAGACGGAGTCGTCAAACAAGTCTATGCCAACAAAGGAGTCATTGTTTGCGCTGGCTTGAGAAGCAGCCCCTTCTTATTGAGCTCCGGCGTGGGCGATGCAACAATGCTCAATTCTCTCGGCATTCCCGTTGTGTTTGACAATCCCAATGTAGGACAAGGGCTTGCCGATCAACCTCACGTGATCATGCTCTTCTCTTCAAATCCTAAAGATTCCAACTCTGAGGGAAATTCTCCTTTTTCTCAAATTGCCTGGCTCCCAGATCCAACCGGCAGCCTCCCAGGACGCCAATTGCGATTTACAACGGTAGATGTCATTCCCGGGGTGACTCCAGCTCTTTTCGATCTATGCCAACCTTTGAGCAGAGGAACCGTCAGTATCAATAGCGCAGATCCGCTAGCGCCTCCAGTGATCGATTTTGGAATCCTCTCGAATCCGAGCGATCTCGACCTCTATATAAATGGATTTCAAATCTACGTTGCAAATATCAACATAGCGCTCCAAGCCATCGATCCCTCGTATGAGCTCATTTTTCCTGATCCCACAATCATCAGCGATACCACGGCATTAACTACGTACATCAAATCATCGATTGAGGCGAACATGCACTTTCAAAGCCACTGCCGAATGGCCCCTCTCAGTCAAGGAGGCGTTGTTAATGCGCAAGGGAGAGTCTATGGTGTGAACAACCTCCTTGTCGCTGATAATTCCATTAATCCTCTCGTCATGGATGGCAGCCCAATGGCCTCAGGCTACCTCGTCGCGTTCAATATCGCGCGCCTTTTAGGTTATTAGACGAGCCGAAAAGTAACCGGTTTATCCACAAAGACAGCTTCATAAGTAACTCCCTCTCGGCCCCTTATTTTAAAATGCAATTCTTATCTTATAAATTATTTAATCGCGTTGACACGAACAAACATCTAAATTAAAATCGACCTCATTAGAAACAAATGAGGTTTACTGTGCGTTCAATTATATTTTTATTTCTTGCTTGCGGACGCGCCTTGATAGCCGCTCAAGAACCAATACATGAAAGTACCGACTTTGATCAGAGAGCCTCTTATCGCGAATATTACAAACAACCGGGCGTTCGTCCAAAAACAAATCATTCAAAAGTGGTCATCAAAACTTGTGCAGTCGTCGGGGTTGCTGCTCTCACATTTGGCGTTGTCGCTATGGCAAATCTTTTCGATCCCCACCCCCCTTACAAAGCAGCTGCAGCTGGCGCCGCTGCCGGAGTCATCACCTTCTTCTGCCTCAGCCTTGGCGAAAAATAATTGTAAAAAAACTCTCGTTGCAATCATCTAGAAAATTTATAAAAATTGTGAAAAAATCATCCCGTTTACTTGAGACATACCATGAAAACTATCTTACTAACCCGGCAAGCAAATAGGTGGCAACAATTGGCGCTAGCGAGGCAAAGAGAAATCGAAGCTTCCGCAGGAAGCATGTCGAACGAGCGAAGACCATTGCTTGAAAAGCAAGGCGAGCGAGAAGACTCGATTTATCAAAGCCGCAGCAAGCCAATTGTCACCTGTTTGAGGGCCTGGTTAGTTACAAGTTTGTGTGCCTTTATGACCACTGCATACGCCGCTAGCCCAATGACTATTGTGGAAAAACCATCCATCATGGTGATCGGGATTGAATGCAGAACGGTGAATACCCCCGATGCCGCGCCGAAAGATATTCCACAACTTTGGGGGAAGTTTTATGGTGAAAATATCCTCGATCAAATCCCCAATAAAACCTCCAATGATGTGATTGCCCTCTATTGCGATTATGAAGGCGATTATACAAAGCCCTACACTGTTGTCATCGGCTGCCAAACTACATCCTTGGATGAGATCCCTGAAGGAATGGTAGGGAAAGAGCTTCCCGCCACCTCTTACGCAGTCCATCCAGCGATTGGGGAACACCCGAAGGCTGTCGTTGAGACGTGGGAGAAAATCTGGAAAACCGCTACAGGCCGAACCTATACCGGCGACTTTGAAGTCTACGGAGAAAAGTTCTTTTCTGGAGCTCCAAAACAAGTAGATGTATTTATTGCCATCGAGTGATTTATGGTGAAAAACCGTTGTTTTGGCGGACAGCCTGGCAAAGAATTCTATGCGGAGTATCACGATCATGAATGGGGAAAACCTGTTCATGACGACCGCCATTTGTTCGAGATGCTCATCCTTGAAGGGGCGCAAGCGGGCCTGAGCTGGGAAACCATCTTGAAAAGGCGTGAAGGATATCGCAAGGCTTTCCACAATTTCAATCCTGCCAAAGTAGCAGCGATGAGCGATAAAGAGCTCGAAGCCTTGCTCAAAGATGAAAAGATCATTCGGAATCGTCTAAAAGTCTTTGCCGCTCGCCAGAATGCTCAGGTGTTCTTGAAAATCCAGCAAGAATTCGGCTCTTTTGATCGCTATGTCTGGAATTTTGTGAAAGGCAAGCCCATCGTCAAACATCGAAAATCATTCAAGGATGTGCCTCCCACAACTCCCGAAAGCGATGCTTTGTCCAAAGACCTGAAAAAACGGGGCATGACGTTTGTCGGCTCAACCATCATTTACGCCTTCATGCAAGCAGTGGGTCTCGTCAACGACCATCTCGCAGACTGTTGGGTTCTTTCTTATAATGAATAACAGGATTTGCAGGATCAGGCAGGATTTGCAAGATAGTGCAATCGTTTATTCAATCCCTTCTCTTTTCATTAAAAGCCAAGGTCAGTCATTATTTTGAAACATACTTGAGAATGCACCTGGTCAAATAATGGACTCGATACAACAATACATTTTATCCTGCATATCCTGCCTGATCCTGCAAATCCTGTTCTTTCTTTGACCTTCGGACTCAATCTGAAACCAATTGTTCAGGTTGTTTGTGTATAAAAACTAGTCCTTTCCCATCCAGAGATTTGGGCCCGCCTTTGACAGTATCGACTGAAATCATGAAACAAAGAGCCGTAATCAATACGAGCGAATAGATAAACATCTTGCGCCCCCAGCGCACATCATCATCTGCTTTAAACCCCTTAATGCAGAGCCAAAGCCAGACGGAACCGAGGAATATTGCTGAGATCAAGTAGGCATAGCCCGTATAGCCCAGCGCTGTCAGCAAGACGGTAGCAACGATGAAGGCAATGATATAAAGCACCATATGGATCTTGGTCACCGGAATCCCTTTGATCACTGGCAGAACAGGAATCGATGCCGCGGCATAATCTTTAAAACGGTACATGGCGATGGAATAGAAGTGAGGCATTTGCCACAGGACTAAAATCATGAATAGAAGAAGCGCTCCTGCATCAAAGCGATTGGAAACTGCGCAATAGCCAACAACGGGTGGGACTGCGCCTGAAATGCTGCCAACGAGAGTACCATAAACGGAGTGGTATTTGGAGAGGCTGTAGAAAACCACGTACACAAAAAAACCTAAAGCTGCAATAGAAGCTGCCAAGAGATTTGTGTAGAGGGCCAAGACTGTAATGCCGAAAAGCCCCAAAAGGATTGCGAATACGATCGCATTCTTCCCTGAGATCAACCCCTTCACCAACGCTCTATTTTTCGTCCTCGCCATTTTTGCGTCCGCATGCCGGTCGATGTAGTTGTTGAATACACACGCAGAGGCAATGACAGCCGGCAGACCGATAAGGGTAACGATGAAAAGCCAGATATTGAAATGGCCTTGAGAGGCAAGAGCAAAACCACTGACAGTAGTGATCGCATTGCCCATGATAATTCCAGGTTTTGTCAGCAAATAGTATGTTCTAATCATTGTACACCCATGCAAATAAACCATGATCCACAACGCACCAATTTAGGACTACCATCTTTCAAAAAATTCACTTGACTTTAGCGAAATAACTCCTATCTTGGAGAGACTATTGCAAAACTCTTTAGAGGATTTTGGCATGATTCAAAAACCGAAAAAGCCAGTCTTTTTCATGTTGGTCTTCGCAGGTTTTATCCTGCTCGGTATTTTGATTTTACAACCCCTTGAGATCCTCCAATTCCATTCCAAAATAGCGATGCTCTTTCCCAAAGGGTCGATCGCACGCGATGAGCGCAATCTCCTTTTCATCATTCAAGGAATTATGCTTCTTGTGATCATCCCCGTATACATCCTTACGTTTCTCTTCTCTTGGAAATACAGGGCCTATAACGCAAAAGCAAAATATGACCCCGATTTGGTCGACAGCCGCCTCGCTGAATACATTTGGTGGGGAATCCCTCTTTTTTTTACGATCATCATCTGTGTATTGACCTGGGTAAAAACCTATCAACTAGACCCTTTTAAACCGATTGTATCCGATAAAAAACCGATCACAATCCAGGTCGTCGCCTTACAGTGGAAGTGGCTTTTCATCTATCCAGATGAAAACATTGCGTCTGTCAATTTTGCCCAGTTTCCAGAAAACACTCCGATTGACTTTGAAATCACTGCCGATGCTCCTATGAATTCATTTTGGATTCCCGACTTAGGCGGACAAATATATGCCATGCCCAAAATGAGAACCAAATTACACCTCATCGCAGATAAAGCCGGAGATTTCAGAGGCTCCTCTGCGAACTTAAGCGGCGAAGGATTCTCAGGCATGCATTTTATCGCCCGCGCCACAGGTGAAGACGATTACCATAAGTGGCTTGAGGATGCAAAACAATCCGCAAAAGTCCTCAGCATGAGCGAATATGATAAGTTAGCAAAGCCAAGCACAAATAACGCCGTGGAGATTTATCAATTATCCGACGGGAATCTCTTCGATCAGATCATCGACAAATATATGCTGCCTAAAAGGAAAGAATAAAACATGGACCTTAAGGAACTCATATTTGGCAGGCTCACTCTAGAAGCTTTCAACCACGAGATCAGTCAAACCATGGCTGTCATCGGAATGGTATTGGGCGGCATTGGCATTGTAGCCCTCCTTACCTATTACAAGAAATGGAAGTGGCTTTGGGACGAATGGCTGACCTCTGTGGATCCAAAACGAATTGGGATCATGTACATCATCGTCGTGGTCATTATGTTCTGCAAAGGCTTTTCCGATGCCCTCATCATGCGGCTTCAGCAAGCACTTTCGGTCGGCGACTCCCATGGTTTTATCTCGGCTGACCACTTCCAAGAGATCTTTTCCGCCCACGGCACAACGATGATCTTCTTCGTCGGCATGGGCATCGTTTTTGGACTCATGAATCTCGTGATCCCTTTGCAAATAGGGGCCAGGGATGTCGCTTATCCGTTTTTAAATGCTCTCGGTTTCTGGCTTTTTGCCTCGGCTTCCACTCTATCGCTCGTCTCCCTTGCGTTAGGGAAATTCTCCGCAACCGGATGGCTTGCATATCCCCCACTTTCCGGTTTGGAATATAGTCCTGGAGAAGGAGTCGATTATTGGATCTGGATGTTGCAGATCGCAGGCGTGGGGAGCACCATTACAGGGATTAACTTCTTGGCAACAATCTTGAAGATGCGATGCCCAGGCATGACGATGATGAAAATGCCAATATTTGTTTGGAGCGCCCTTTGCGCAATGGTCCTCATTATTTTTGCCTTCCCGATTCTGACGGGAACCCTGTTCATGCTCACGCTAGACCGCTATTTAGGGATGCATTATTTTACAGCGGGCGCTGGCGGCAATCCGATGATGTACATCAACCTCATCTGGGCCTGGGGCCATCCAGAAGTTTATATTTTGATCCTGCCAGCTTTTGGCACCTTTTCAGAAGTGGTAGCCACCTTCTCCGAAAAAAGGTTATTCGGATATGTGTCCATGGTATGGGCTCTACTCTTGATTACGTTTCTTTCCTTCATCGTCTGGCTGCACCACTTCTTTACGATGGGAGCGAGTGCCGGCGTCAATGCCTTTTTCGGAATCATGACCATGTTGATTGCGATCCCCACAGGGGTCAAAATATTTAACTGGCTATTTACAAAATATCGGGGACGCGTCCACTTTGAAACGCCCATGTTGTGGTTTTTTTCCTTCGTGCTCAACTTTAGCGTGGGAGGAATGACAGGAGTTCTCCTTTCCGTGCCACCGATCGATTATCAAGTACATAATAGCTTGTTCCTGATCGCCCACTTCCATGGAGTGATCATCGGAGGTCTACTCTTTGGATTTTTCGCTGCTTTTACCTATTGGTTCCCCAAATGCACCGGTTTAAGATTGAACGAACGATTGAATCTCTATGCATTTTGGTTTTGGTTTGTCGGATTCCTCCTCGCGTTCATGCCTCTTTATATGATCGGCTTTATGGGGGCCACAAGACGCTTAGACCATTATGATGAGTCTACCGGATGGAATCCCTTGTTTAAGCTGGCAGCATTAGGAGCTCTCTTCATTGTTTGCGGGGCATGTATTCAAGTATACGGTTTGTACGAGTGCCTTAGAAAACAGAGAAAAGACACCACTGGAGATCCCTGGAATGGGAGAACATTGGAGTGGTCGACTTCCTCTCCGCCGCCTGTCTATAATTTTGCGATTCTTCCCGTCGTAGATCAGCGCGATCCTTTCTGGGTTGCTAAATATGGACAAGCGCCCAAGCAGCCGACACACTACGAAGATATTCTTCTCCCTAAAAACACATCCATCCCTATGTATATGGGGATATTGATCATGATCTTCGGCTTTGCCATGACATGGCATATCTGGTGGCTCTCTATTCTTACTTTTGCAGGCACCCTGGGATGCTTGATCTTTAGGCTCTCCGGCAAGGAAGAACACGATGTGATCACTGTGGCACAAATAAAAGAAATAGAAGCCGCACGCTCAGGAGGGTATAAAGTCTAATGGACGAATCATTGACCATTCATCATACCCGCGAAGCTCATCCAGATTTGAGCACTCCCGATCCTCACCAAGATATGTTTTCCAAAAACATTTTAGGTTTTTGGATCTATCTGATGACCGACTGCATTTTATTCACCAGTCTCTTTACAGCTTACGCAGTCTTGCATAATAGCACCTTTGGAGGCCCATCCTCGCAAGAGATATTCGATCTAAAAACAACCTTTGCCGAAACAATGGTCTTGTTATTCAGCAGCGTGACATGCGGTTTTGCGATGCTGTCGGCCCTGCGGAATCAGAGAAAAAGAATCATCCCCTGGCTCATCGTCTCCTTTTTATTGGGAGCCTCCTTCGTTGTGACCGAGGTGACTGAGTTCACCCATCTGGTCCATGAAGGAAATAGCTGGAGAAGATCTGCCTTCCTATCTTCCTTCTTTACTCTGGTGGGGACGCATGGATTCCACGTCTCTGTCGGATTGTTATGGATGCTCGTGATGATGGTCCAAATACACTTGTTTGGAATCACTGTACATACCTTTAGAAGGCTTGCTTGCTTTAGCATGTTCTGGCACTTCTTAGACCTAGTTTGGATATTCATTTTTACATTCGTCTACTTAATTGGAGTGATTTTGTGAGCGAAGAACTGAGTTTAAAAGAGATCCAAAAAGAGTGGCATGGAACCTACAAGTCCTATGCGATCGGATTCACAGCTTCCCTCGTTTTGACAGCCATTTCATTTCTCCTTGTCATCACACAGATCCTTTCAGGAGATGTCTTAATTTTCACGATTATCGGACTCGCGCTGACACAGGCGATCTTCCAATTGCTTTATTTCTTGCATCTAGGAAAAGAAGGCCATCCCCGCTGGGAGACGATGATCTTCCTCTTCATGGTGATGGTTCTCCTCATTATTGCTCTCGGATCAATATGGATTATGTATGATCTGAACAATCGGATGATGCCTGGAATGAAGATGTAACGCGATCGTTCTCACAAACACAATCAACGATATAACGATATAACGATATGAAGGATGAAAAAAATTGAGAATATTTTAACAAAAAAATTTTATCCTTCATATCATTACATCCTTCAAATCATTTAAAATGCTGAGAAATCAATGGATGTATCGCTCCCAAGATTTTAGATCCATTTTTTCGTGCCCCTGCCTGATCCTCTTTAACTTCCAATCTGCTTGATGTAATTGTACACGGTAGCGCGGGAAGTGTTTATTTTTTCTGCAATGAACGGGGCTGCATTTTTAAAATTGAAAATTCCCTTCCGATAAAGGTATTGGACAAGCTCTTTTTTTTGATCTCGATTGATATGATGCAAAGAGAGATGTTTTTCCTCTAAATATTCTTGGATGAATATAGCTGCTTGAGTCTCGCATTGCTTGCCAAAGATCTCTATCGGATTTTCCGCCTCGATTTTGGTTTTCAAAAACGCCTCTAAGAGCCGATGCCCTTCTTGAAATGAAGAAACATCCACATTGATGCAGATAAGGCCTACAGGAACCCCATTTTCATTCCTGAGAGTGATCGAAGTGCATTTCAGAGGACGCCCATCCCAATTTTGTTTGTAGTAGGGAGCAAAATAGGGAGGGAAATCTTGAATGTCTACTTTCAAATCCTTGAGAGGAGAAGGCTCGCCTATCTGCCGCTGTGAAATATTGTGGTAAATCGCAACCAATTTTCCCTGTTCAAGATCATGGACGGCGGCTTCCACGAAAGGGTGGAAAAGTTCCACAACTGCTTTGATCAGGGGCTCGTATTGTTTCCAGAGATCGATAAACTGCATACATTTCCTTTTACAAATTGTCGATATTATACAAATTGACAAAATTGATTGTCCAGGGCAATCTATTCTCTTTCAAAAGGAGAAGTCCATGCCCAGACTATCAAAAGTATCAAGACTTGCTAAAGTACCCGGAATTGGCGTGAACCATAGAGCCGATGCAGCCGACGCAGTACGAGACCCAGAAATGCTGCGCCTGGAAAACCTAGACACGGACATTCCTCCTCCATCGATTGCGATTACAGCCACCCGCAACGCGATCGGCGCTGATGAAAATAACAGCTACCTCCCCTTTTTTGGACAAGACGATTTGAGGAAAGCCGCGGTTAAACGGGTGGAACGGGTCAGCGGCCAGGTATATGACTGGCGCTCGGAATGCATCATTACCGCTGGCGGGATGTCGGGCATTTTAAATTGTTTGCTGGCCACCATTGAACCCGGCGATGAAGTCATTGTGACCGATCCAGTCTATGCAGGCATTATCAACCGGATCCGCATTGCCGGAGGCATTCCTGTATTTGTACCATTGATCCCCTCGCCCAATGGATGGCGCTTAGATATCGGCGCGCTGGAAAAAGCAGCTTCGCCCCGAACGCGGATGATCGTCATGAGTCCAGGGATGCCTTCGGGTCATGTGCTGACTCAGTCTGAATGGGAAGCTGTTGCACGCGTAGCCATCAAAATCGATGCCTGGCTCCTTTATGATGCAGCCATGGAGAGAATTCTTTATGACGGCCGAGCGGTGATTCATCCCGCCTCACTCCCTGGCATGAAAGAGCGTACCATCACAGTTGGTGCTGTCACGAAAGAATTGAGAATGATCGGCTGGCGCGTAGGCTGGGTCGTGGGCCCTCAAAGTATTATGAATGATATCGGCCTGGTGAGCATCTCAAATGTTGTCTGCCAAACTGGGATCGCTATGTCTGGAGCTACAGCAGCGCTCAATGCCTCTGATGATGGGTTGAAAGCTGCCATTTCTATATGGGAACAAAGACGGAATGTCCTTCTTCAGGAACTAGAAGGGCTGCCTGTAATTCCTCCTCATGGAGGATGGTCCCTCTTATTGGATGCGGAGGCGCTGGGTATGTCGGCTTCTGAGATCGTTGAAAAACTCTTCAAAGAGGCAAAAATCGCCGTTACGCCTATGACTGGCTGGGGGGAAAAGGCAGCCAAGTATGTCCGCTTTGTCTTTTCAAATGAAACCCAAGAACGTCTCATCGGGCTTGGGAAAAAGTTAAAAACTACCATTTCCAAAAAAGGTTTCTAGCAAAGAACACAAATGCCACTCCTAGAAGGAGAATGACGATCCCTCCAATTTGGAGAGGGCTGACGAATTGGCTATAGTAAGCAATTTGTTCGTTTCCAGCGTCTATCTTCTGCTGGGCGCCTCTAGTAAATTGTTGTCCCACTTGCTTTGTATAGGGATGGACCGAGAAAAGAGCGTTGCCTGAGTCGACTCGACTTTGTCCGGCATTGACTTGTTCCCTTCCCTCTTCGATTTGCCGAGCTATGTCTCTAGAAAAGAAAATCATAATCACGCCAATAAGGACTAACAATATTCCCGCAACTAATTTGAAAATCGGATTCATCTTCCCTTCCTCGAATTTTAAATAATACCAAAGATTTTCAAGAGGATAATTACCACAATGGGAACTCCTAAAAGCCATAAAATCAATGGTTTTAACATGAAACACCTCTAGTTGTTATTATCTCTTAGCTAAATATTACACTATTATTTGTCAAACATTCTTCTGGGAAGATTGACTAGCAGGATAATTCGTAAAAAGGCATAAATAATGGATTCATAGGAGAAAAAAATGAGAAATAAGATTTTTTTCAATGCCACTTTTGCCCTCGCTATCCTCACCTCTTTGATGGGATTTGCAGACTCAGACAATCGCAAATACGATCTCTCCCCCAATCCAAAACCGGGCGTCCTTAAACTTCCCTTTTCTCCCATTAGGATCCTGGGAGACACAGCCTATATTTCTGGGACTCTGCCAATAGATCCCGCAACGGGGAAGCTTAAAGAAGGGACGATCGAGGAACTAACCCACCAAATCTTTGTGAATATTAGGACTGTGTTAGCAAACGAGGGCCTAAGCCTGAATGACATTGTAAAAACGACTGTGATGCTGACGGATATTAAGGACTTTGCAGAAATGAACCGGGCCTACTCAAGAATCTTAAGAGGCAATGAGATCCTTCCCGCTCGATCTACAATCGGAGTTGCTGCTCTACCTCTTGGATCCCGCATTGAAATTGAATGTATAGCCCAATTGCGCCGATGAAACTTTCCCTTGTTGTTCTTCTAACCTTAATGTCCACCGGATTTGCCACTGAGAAGCGCGTTTCCGTGATCGTCAATCCCATCTCTGGAGGGATCGATAAAAAAGCTCTCGTGGAACGACTTCAAGAAAAGCTCTCTCCATTTGAAGTAGAAATCCTCTATACAGAACGCCCCAAACATGCCAGCGAGCTCGCAAGAGGCGCCCTTCAACGCCATGCAGACATAGTGATTGCTGTAGGCGGCGATGGCTCAGTGAACGAAGTGGGGCAAGCCTTGATCGGCAGCGAGGCTATATTGGGGATCATCCCCACTGGATCAGGCAATGGGCTAGCGCGCCATCTGAAGATTTCCATGGATGTAGACCAAGCGATAGATGTGATCAAGAATGGACATGTAGAAAAGATCGATACGGTCAAAATCAATGACCGCTATTACTTAGGAGTGGCTGGGATCGGATTTGATGCCGAAATAGGCTGGGCCTTTGCTGAATATGGGAAGAGAGGCTTTCTTTCCTACGTATTGCTGACACTTGCGGAATTGCCCAAATATGAGTCTAAAAAATATGAGCTTTCTATCGATGGAGAAGACCTATCTAAGGAAGCGTTTCTCATTTCTTTTGCCAACAGTTCTCAATTTGGAGGCGATGCCGAAATCGCTCCTAGAGCAAAGATCGATGATGGCTATTTAGACATCGTGATTCTCAAGGAATTCCCTCTGATTTCTCTGCCAAAACTCGCTTATCAGTTGTTCCATAGCCATTTCGATCGATCTCGCTATGTCGAAACATATCGGGGCAAAAAAATCACTCTTAAGGGAAAAAACTTAAGAGCCCATTTGGATGGGGAGCCTGTTCTATTTCCAGATCAAATGGATCTAGAAGTACTCCCCCGTTCTCTGAATATACTTGTTCCTTAGAACTCAAAAAGCGCGCGGACGTTTAAACCGCGGATTTCTGATCCTATACCTAGGTCAATATCATTATTGCTAAGAAAAGACAGGTTCGCACCTGCATTCAAGTTGCTAGCTCCGTAAGTAGCCCTTACATAAACATGATACGTGTAATCGCAAAACCATTCATCCCATGTAGGTCCGATCTCTAAACCAAAAAGGCCGATATTGCGATTTTCTGTAAGCTTTCCTCTCTGCAATACAATTGAAGCACCAGTCGCGGGGACTTCTTCGGTTTCTAAGGTGGTCATTGTAATATGAGTGATTTGTTGCGTAATATTGAAATTGGAGAAAATGCCCCAATTTTCTGTGATGTGGTAAACAACATCTAGCCCAGTTTTCGGACCTATCGACCAAGATTCACATTTTCCATGGGTTTTAGAAATCTCAAAAACAGCGCCTGGAGTAGTGAAGTTATACTGAGCATGCAGATCGCCATCGATGATATAGCTTGTCAGTGCGATGTAGGGACGCAGAGCAAAATAACGATTGCTGCCGAAACCATATCCTGATTGAACTTCGACATATTGGAATGTTAAATCCAGATCCAGACTTGCAAATGTATATGCATTGTTTGCACTAGTAGAACTATTGAACCAGTTTAGTGGGA
>CAZXVU010000032.1:0-19819 GCA_964644465.1 uncultured bacterium | reverse complement strand
GGCAATATTGAGGTTGCCTGTTCCACTTAAGTCGGCATCTGAAGTAAAGGAGATGCTGCCCGCTGTTGATTGGACGACTTGGTTGATATCGATTTGATTATTGGCTCTTGCTTGTATAAATCCATTGACGGTTAGAAGGGAAGTGGCTTTGCCATTTACCAGAATATTGCCGCCTGCAGTTAGATCGATAAATCCGCCGCCAGCAGTCGTGATTCTCCCAGCAGTTCCTACGTTGCAAGGAGCCGCCAAAGCTGGATTGATGTTGAAATCGGCTCCGGCAAAGCCTGTCACATTCCCGCCTGCAGCAAGAACATCTTGATAGATCTGCACAGAATCATGGGTTGAGCTCAAGCCGATGTTTCCCCCACCGCTTGTGATCGAAGGGTTTGCTCCGCAAATCTGCACCAGGCCGCTTGCGAGATAAGTGATCGCGCCGCCTTGTGAATTGACCAATATACCCGCATTTTGAAGAATGGTGCCATTTGCAGCCGCAGAAGTTGGCCCTGATTCAAGAAGGATGGTTCCTCCATTTGAAATGACGTTGGAATTTAAGGTGAGTGTGCCAACGAGGGCAGGATCATTTGCAGCGATGAGAGTGATTGCCTTACCGGCGCCTGTGGTTTGGATGATTGCATTGGCATTCACAGTTAAATTCTGATTTGCGCTCACATAGATGCTACCCGTAGTGTTAAACCCAAAGCCCGGATGGAGGCCATCGGCGCTGATCGTTATGTTGAGGAATGAATCGACAGGATTGGCCCCTACAGCAGGAGGGATAATTCCAGGAGCAGGAATAGGGCTTCCTGAAATGGTTATATTTCCCGTGTTTGTGCGGAGGCTTACATGATTTTGTCCTGCCACAATATTCGGATCTACAAAAAGGTTTTGGGTTGCCGCGCTAAACAGGGTAATCGCTCCGCCTCCGCCGACTTTAGCAGTATCCAAAATCACCCTTTGAATCAAACCAGCAGTCGAAAATAGTCCCTTGTCAAACGTCAAACCCCCAATGCGATCTGCATTGACGGCTGTTGAATTCGATTGGATACTAACATTCGGACAAACATTAGACAGAGGCAAGGGTGTAGCTAGGGCTGTGCCGCAAATGGAGGTGATCTGATTATTGGAGTTCCAGAGATCTCCTGCTAAAAGATTGGCATCGGCTTCGATTGTGATAAAACCTGAAGTGGGAAGAACAGTGGTTTGGAGTGAATCGAGGGTAAAAGATGAGGCGATATTGATATTGCCTCCGGCGCGAACATCTAATGATGTGGCGTAGTTCACTGCAAACGCATCGTCGCGTCCTATGATTGCTCGAGATGCAGCGCTATTGGTAGCAACAATATTCCCTCCCGCGAATACCTGAGTGAGAAAAGCTTGTGTTGAGTCGTGGGGTCCGATATAGGCAGCTATATTGAATGAATTGCCAAGGGTCGTTAAAGTTACATTTCCTCCTGCTGCTACATGAACATTCCCCGATGCTCGTATTCCAATAGAGCGATTGCCAGTAAGGGCGATATCGCCCCCTACGGCTACAAAAGTATTGCTGATGCCACTATTGGCTATGCTGCCAATTAGACCTCCTCCATTAATTCCACCGAGAGTAGGAGGGTTGGCGGTTATAGTCAGATTTCTTCCTGCTGCAACTTCTACATCGCTAGGTATTGTGTAATTATTTCCTCCAACAGAAATAAAATTGCCAATGCCGAAAAAATTGGTCTGAATATCATTGATAGTCATTGTGATATCGCGGCAAGCGCTGACTAAAAGATGTCCACTATACATTACAGGATTGTTTGTAAGGACTCCAATTACCAATTTATTTGAGGCATTAGGAGATATAGGTCCTATCATGAGGAGGTCATTGCCTGAAACTACAGTGATTGTGGTTGTTGCTGCAGTGATATTCCCTCCGCGATGTCCAATACCCACTAAGGAATTGATTCCAGAAAACACGGCTAGAGTAGGTGTATTTCGATACTCCATTGTAATATTGTTTTGCGCTCTAATGTTGATATTTGCAGTCGTTGTCCATGCATTCAATAGTGTCCCTGTTACTTCCGCATGTCCAATTAGAGAAGAGCAGCCAGTTGGACCGTTGAGGCTGGATTGGTCCACAATGTCAATGCTTTGCCCGTTTACAGTGATATTTCCCCCGAGACTTGAATTGAGTCCAAATTGTTGTGCAGAATGGCCGATCATTGTTACGGTATTGCTATCGCCTCCTCGAAGACCTCCTGTATCTGGAGCATTATGGAGGAGAATAGGGCCTCCTGCATTTACAGTGATGGTGGCATTCGCAGTGGTCGTCAAGATTACAGAAGTCAATGCTCCTGCATTAATCAGTCCATGTCCGATTTGAGCTCCTGTAGTCACAGCACCAGTAGTGGATCCCAAAAGGCTCAAATTCCGGCAAGTTACTATGATAGGGCCATCGCAAGTAATTGGCCCTGGGGAAGGCGTTTGAAAACCTAATTGAGCGCCACCTGCCCCCGGAGTTTGTATGACAACATCAGCATTGGGAGCGCAGATCTGCGTTGTTCCATTTTGTGAACCGATCGATACATTTTGTCCGCCAGGAGGAATGTGGTTGATCTGAATGGTGCCTCCTTGGGTATTGATGAAGATACTCCCAGCCGCACCTATAGCTCCTGAATTTTGGATACTTGAATTAAGAGTGATATTGCCCGTGGCATTTAAAGTTAGGCTATTGCCTGTAGTCCAACTAATATTCGAAGCATTGTTGAGCATGATTGTCCCGGTCCCTGTTCCCGCCGCTGTAGTAGCATCCACAATCACATCGCAAGCCCCTAGCTGGAGTTGGTTTGTTAAAGAGACTGAAGATAGATTGGCGGTTGGAAATCCAGGTCCATTAAAAATGCTGCAGTTTGCTGGAATTGCTGCACAGGAGGAGCAGGGGGCATTGCAAACGCAGGCTGCGCAAGCGCTGGGAGCTCCTACTACGGCACCAATGACTATATTGGAAGGATCGATGAGAAGAGTACCCTTGGTTCCAGAAGGGGCAGGCAAGTATGCAATGCCTTGGTAATCGACAAAGGCTTTTCCAGAAACTTCAGTAAAACCTCCATTTCCTCCACGATTTCCGCCTGAAGACCAAATAGTCCCATAAAAAGCATTTCCTTCCTCGGCGATCAAAGTAATCTTACCTCCGTCGCCCGCATCCAGCGTATCGGCTTTCAAGCGAGCCAGAGGAGCGGCAAAAATCTCTTTGGCGGTAAGAGAAATGGAGCCGCCGCCCATTTCATGGGATGTGTCAAGGAGAGATCCATCTTGCAAAAGAAGCGCACGGCTATTCATTGAAATGGTCTGATGAGGCGCAGAAATCTTCCCTTTGATCTCTACGAAACTTCCAGGGGCAGACAAGAAAACTCCTCCGTCATTTGAATCGATATCTAGGGCATCGATATTTCCTTCATGCCGGAAGGCAAATGAATAGAGATTTTCTTGGGCCTGGATTTCAATCGTGGAAGCTTTCAGAGAACCCGTATTGATTATTTGCCCAGGAGTTTCTTCCAAAGAGGGTTTGAGATAGGTTTTTTCACCCATTCGTATCACCCAACTTCCTCCAGCGCCGAAGGCTATCCTTCCAGTGGATTCTATTTGCCCATGATTTTCAATGTTCGATCCTAAAAAGATTAGATCGCCCTCGGAAGAAATTTCCCCACTGTTCGCAAGAGACTCCTGAGAAGAGCCCTGAAAATGCAGTTCGTTTCCTGCGATAAAATCTTCATTGAAAACATCGAGCGTGGAAGCGATAAAGGACCCCATATCGATGCGGGCATCTTTGCCGACGAGGATTCCATTGGGATTGATCAATAAGATTTGGCCGTTAGATTCTAATTTGCCCATGAGAAGGCTGGGATGCGCTTCCATCACTCGATTGAGAGCGACAGATTGAAGATTGGGTTGGATGAATCGCGTGACTTCATTTTCAGCGATTGAAAAAGAACCCCATTCCAAAATTGAGCGGTCTCCCGCTATGATCTCCATCACTTCGACCGAAGGAAACGATATATCCGCCTCTCCATGGACAACATTTAGATCCAAGGGGAGCGAGAAAAGTTTTCCGGCCAAAAAGAAAAGAAAAAATGAAATCTTATGCATATGAAAATCCCGCTGAATAAATTATTTTTATACAATGAAGAGCTTTAAAAAACCTATCTTTTTCAACGCTCTCTTAATTCATCGATGAGATTCGCGATGAGGCCGGTCCAGCCGTTTTGATGAGAGGCGCCGAGGCCGCGGCCATTGTCGCCATGGAAATGCTCATAGAAGAGTAGGTAATCTTTGAAATGAGGATCTTTCTGGAATTTTTCAGTATCGCCATTGCAAGGGCGATTCCCATTGGAGTCCTTTTTAAAAAGATTGAGCAGGCGGTTTGCGAAAGAATCTGCCATTTGACTTAAAGTGACTTTCGGCTCGCCTGGGACTTCAATTTTGATTTGATCTTTAAACACTTTGCCAAGACGGGAAAGGGTATCGATCAGAAAGTAATTGATGGGAAACCAAATCGGTCCGCGCCAATTGGAATTTCCGCCCTTGATGATGACAACAGCTTCTCCGGGTTCATATTTCAGGTACGATCCATGTATTCGTCCGGGATTGTTTTCGTGGTACTTGGAAAGGCTCCGAAGGCCAAATTCGGATCGGAACTCGTTAGGATCCCAAATGTATTTCAAGAAGCGTTGAATTTCTTGGGGATTCAGAAGACCAAAAAGGTAGTAGTCTCCAGATTCATTAGAAACGGAATGGATGCACTTTGAAGTCAAGTCGGACCGTTTTTGAAGCATCCATTGAAACGACCTATAAAAGTCAGGGAACTTCTTCAATTCTTCATCCTTCCAAACATCGCAGGCAAAGAATGGGATAATCCCTACTAAAGAGCGAATCGGTCTTGTCTCCACATGTCCATTTGGATGGCGGACATAACTGTAGAAGAAGGCATCTTCATCATTCCACATATCATAAGTGCGGACGCTTCCTTTGCGCATAGCTGCCGCGACATAGATAAAGTGTTGGAAGAATTTAATGGCTAGTCCCTCAAAAATTTTATCATCCTTGGCTAAGTAAAGAGAAATACGGGTCAAATTCAAGCAAAAAAGGGAAATCCAACCTACGCCATCGGCCTGATCTAAGAGAAAGCCTGGAGGTAATTTCATGGAACGGTCGGAAATGTCGATATTGTCCATTCCCAAAAATCCCCCTTCGAAAACGTTATTTCCATTGGCATCGACCTTATTCACCCACCAGGCGAAATTCAGGATGAGCTTATGGAAACATTTCTTCAAAAAGTGAATGTCTTCTCGGCCAAACTTCTTCTTTTCGTATTCAAAAATTTTTAGCAAAGCCCAAGCTTGTACGGGAGGATTGATGTCGCTGAATTCCCATTCATAAGCTGGAATGGCTCCATTAGGATGTTGGAATTGATCAAAGAGAAGAAGCCACAATTGCTCCTTCGCAAAATCGAGGTCGATCAATGAGAATGCAAGGGCGTGAAAAGAGAGGTCCCAGGCAGCAAACCAGGGATATTCCCATTTATCGGGCATTGAAAAAACGCGGTAAGATTGGATGTGGCGCCAGTGATAATTGCGGATCCAATGATGCGAATCTGGAGGAGGGAATTTGGGATTATCTCCATTTAGCCATAAGGGTACATCAAAAAGATAGATCTGCTTATTCCAAATCATCCCCGCCAAAGCTTGCCGTTGAATGGATTTTTCTTCTTCAGTTGCCTTCGCTGGATAGATGTTCTTATAAAAAAGATCAGCTTCTCTCTTTCTTTCATCGATGATCTTTTTCACGTCGTTCAAAGGCTTGTCTTTTTTCTGATTCGTCAACCGGAGCTGTACAATGGCGCTTTTTCCTGGGGCGATAGAAGGGAAAAAATAATGGATGGCAGCTTTTGTTCCATTGCGTTGGGGATTGATCGCTTTTGTTTCTTTCTGAATGAGATAGCGATGAAAGGCATCTTTTACATAAGGCGTATCGTTGGGTTCTTTCCAAAGAAGCTTCTTATTGGAATCATTATTCGTGAAAAGGGGAGTGCCTTCTGGCGAAGCGTAGAGATAGGTGTTGTTTAAACGATAATCGAACATGAGCAATTTAGGAGATGGCAGATTCTTATCATCAGCAACTAGACAGAGAGGATTCTCAGACTCGATCTTAATGGTGGGTTCCTTCAGCCTGGTCTCTCCCCATGCCCATTGGTTGCGGAACCAAAGTTGAGGCAAAATATGGAGAGGAGCCGGATCAGGTCCTCGATTGATGGCTTCGATTTGGATGCATAGATCTTCAGGATCGCCTTTTCCATATTCAATGAAAATATCGAAATAGCGGTCTTCATCAAAGATCCCTGTATCGATCAATTCAAATTCACGGTCGCTCTTTCCTCTCAACCGGTTTTCTTGCAAGAGCTGGGCATAGGGATAGGCTTTCTGAGGATATTTATAGAGACATTTGAGATAGCTATGGGTAGGCGTTGCATCGAGATAGTAGTAATATTCCTTTACATCCTCCCCATGATTTCCTTCCTGAGAATTCAATCCAAAAAGGCGCTCTTTGATAATGGGATCAGCCCCATTCCAGAACGCAGGAGCGAAAAGGAGTATCTGATAGCGATCTGAAATGCCAGCAATTCCATCTTCACTGCGTCTAAAAGCTCGGGAGCGCGCATCATCATGAGTGAAGTAATTCCAAGCATCTCCATCAGCGCTGTAATCTTCCCGAACGGTTCCCCATCCTCTATCTGCTACATAGGGTCCCCATTTGATCCAAGAGTCTGACATTTGAGAACTGTCTTCTCTCGGCAGCGTTTTGAGCCGATCTGCTTCTGGATCCATATCCCTAGGTTGTTATAAATCATCTATTCCTCTAAATAAAAGAATAAGAATATGAAAGCAATTGCATTAGTTCCTCATACTACGAATGTAAAAATTGTCGATTGGCCAGAACCCCAAATCGAAAAGCCGGATCACGTTAAGGTGAAAGTGCTACAGGTCGGCGTTTGCGGAACAGATCGGGAAGAAGTAGCGGGAGGCAGGGCAGACGCGCCAAAAGGGGAGCATGAGCTGATTATCGGCCATGAAGTTCTTGCCGAAGTGGTAAAAGTAGGACCCGATGTTAAATCGCTTAAAGAAAAAGATCTTGTCGTCGTCATCGTGAGACGCCCTTGCAATGTCTGTGAAATGTGCAAAGAAAATCGTTCCGATATGTGCCAATCTGGCCTTTATACAGAACGGGGTATCAAGCAACGGCATGGATTCCAAGCGGAATTTGTCGTCGATGAAGAAAAATATATGGTCAAAGTACCGCCTCATTTGAAGTCTTTGGCCGTTCTCACAGAGCCGACGACTGTTGTCGAAAAAGCGATCGATCATTCTTGCCGGATCCAGTGCGCTCGCGAACCGGTCGATCCCGATCCATTCAAATGGCTGAATGGAAAAAAAGCTCTTGTTGCAGGCCTCGGGCCTGTTGGCTTACTTGCTTCTATGGTCTTACTATTGCGAGGCGCAAAGGTGGTTGGCCTCGACAGGGCTCCTTCCAATAGCCTCCGCCCTCGTCTCTTAGAAAAGATGGGAGGAAGCTATATCACAGGTTCTATTCAAGGTGAGTTCGATATCATTCTGGATGCGACTGGGGCTGCAAAACTAGAACTTCAGATTGTGCAATATCTCGCTCCTTGCGGAATCTATGTTTTAACGGGCATTCCTGAAAATACAACTCTTTCTATTGATGGAGGGAAATTTGTCTCCAATCTCGTCTTAAAAAATCAGGTGATTTTTGGCAGCGTCAATGCCAGTCGAGACCATTTCAAGCAAGCTGTCATCGATCTTGCTGCAGCCAAAGAAAAATGGACTGGCGTCGTCGAGCAATTTATCACCAGCAAGACTCACTATCAGCAATTTGATCAAGTTTTTGCGAAACGAAATCCGGATGAAATCAAAGCAGTGATCGAGTGGGAAGCTGCTTTTTAAATTTCCCATTGAGAATAGATATGAAAATGGAATTATTGCGATTAGATCATTATAACATTTCCGCTCCTTTGGGATCGGAAGAAAAAATCCGATGGTTCTACGGAACTGTTCTTGAACTGAAAGAAATGAATAGGCCGGGAAATTTAGATGAATCGTACGCATCGATCCGTTTTAAGACTTTCGATTTTTATATCCACATTGCTCTCAGTGATAAATTTGTCAAACCTCCCGAGGATTTCGTAAATTATCGATTGCGGGGAAATCACTTAGCTATAGAAGTAAAGAATATTGCGCACATTCGAAATAAATTCAACGAAGCGAATGTAAGAATGATATTAAACGCTGCACCGATACCAAATTGCGAACGAATATTTGCTTTCGATCCTTTCGGAAATTGTTTTGAATTTCTTGAGTTCGAGCCAACCAAACCGAGGCTCTGAGTAAGCTCAAATTTTCTAAAATTATAAATGAGGTACCAAACTTATGAAAGTGGGTGAATACATTACCAGAATCAATCACGTTACATTTAGCGCACCCTATGGTTCTCAGGATCTCATACGCAGATTTTACGGTGGACTAATGGGTCTTGAAGAAATTAAGCCGCCAAAAATTTTGACAGATGTTTATGAAATTATGTGGTTTAAAATTGCGAATCTTAGCTTCTATATTCAGTTCTCTCCCTATCACATGAAAAATCCTGATCTTTCCCACCACGTATGCTTAGAGGTAAAGAACATTCGTGAATTCAGAGAGCTGTTGAAGTCGAAAGGCGTGGAACTAGAAGGGGCTGTAGAAAAATCAGACCAAGAGCGGTTTTATATGCGAGATCCTGTGGGCAATCTTTTTGAGTTTACGGAGATCTTTACAAAAAAATGAGAGAGAAGATCCTCAATAGCCCAAATTATAAATGGTTTGCTCTCGGCTCTATTCAATTGGCCATTTTTCTTTTAGGCTTAGATGTAACTCTCATCAATCTAGCTCTACCATCTATTACAGCCGTTTTTCCGATCACCCTTTTAGATTCACATTGGGTCTTATCCATGTATTTCGTCGTCGCGGCGCTTTTTTTGCCCGTGGCCGGAAGAATCTCCGATCTTTTCCAGAGGAAACCGGTGATCATTATTGGCTGTTCTCTCTATGCTATTGGAGCTTTTTTGGCCATATTTTCTCCTTCCTTGAACTTTTTGATCGGCATGAGAGCGATTCAGGGTATTGGCTGTGCAGCTTTGCTTGCGAATACAAACGTCATTACCATGGCCCTTTTCCCTGCTGAGCAACGGGGCCTGGCTTTAGGATTGAATGGTTCGGCCTATTCAACGGGTTTCTCTCTCGGTTTCCTTTTTGGCGGCTATTTAATCGATGCTTTTGGGTGGCGTTCCATTTTTGCACTGGCTATTGCTCTTGTATTAATCGCTCTTCTTTCCGCTTTGTTCATTTTGTCTGAGAATAAAATTTCAACCCCTCGCGAACAGAAGCTTCCCTTTGATTATCCTGGTGCCTTCCTCTCGATCATTGGGATCGGCACGTTTATGATTGGATTCCAAAATTGGGTGAATACGTATCACATTGATCAATGGACTGTCTTGCTTTTTGCGACGAGCTTTGTGTCTTTGATCTGTTATATCTTCTTTGAAGAAAGGTCTGCAGCACCTCTAGTAAACATTCGTCTTCTGATGCACCGCACTATTTTTCTCGGTTTATTTAATAGAATGTGGATGCAATGGCTCATAGCTTCGACCATGCTGATCATTCCCTTTTTCTCTCAAATCGTTCTTAAGCTAGACTCATTTCATACCGGTTTCTTAATGCTCTCCTATGCGATCGCCCTGTTTATTTTTGGCCCAATTGGCGGATCTCTTTCTCATAAAGTGCGATTCCGACTTTTGACTTCCTCTGGTTTTTTGATCACTGCCGTCTCCCTATTTCTTCTCACATCTCTTCCAATGGTCTCTGAAAATAAATTGGCGTCGATATTGCTGATCCTTTCAAGCCTTTTTTTAATGGGAATTGGAGCTGGATTGTTTGTTTTTCCTGATACAGCGACGACATTGTCTGCGGCTCCCCAGGAAAGCATGGGCGCTATAGCAGGGATCATGTGGGTAGCCATTTTGTTTGGAAATACATTTGGCACTACTTTTTCTGCTCTTATGTTAAACCAAGGATTAAAACAGATAGGGTCATTAAAAGGATTAATGGCAGCCTCCTCAGCCTTATCCCCAGACAAAATTACTTTGTATCTAACTGCCCAATCAAGCGCTTTTCTTGTTCTTACCATTTTTAGTTTGATCGGGATTCTTTTATGTTGGTTAAATCCTGCAAAAAAAACGTAAGGAGAGACACTATTACTCTCTATTTTGGTGCAAAAAAAAGAGATCTCTTTGCCACAGAACATCTCATCATGAAAGCGCTTCGATTTGGCTCCCTTTTGTTGCTGTTGAGCATCTCAAGAGGCTATGCTGACTCGGAAAGAGAAGCTATCCTCACCGAAGAAATCCAACAATATGAACCTGGAGAGAGAGACGAATTTAATCCAACTGTTTTCGATCAAGGCTATTGGATGTTGAATAAAGATCAAAAAACAAGGATTGGCGGGTTGTTAGATTTAGATGCCCGTTTTTTTACGAATCGAAAGGTCGATCATTCTACTTTCCTTGTGCGGCGAGCACGGTTATTTATCCATGGCGAGCTACAAGAGATATTTGGTTATCTCCTCATGGGAAAATGGGATTTTCAGATCGCTCAGCTTCAGTTTGCCTGGATCGATAGCCGCAAACCTGAGTATTTACGCTTTCGATTAGGGCTTACCAAGCAGCCTTTTGGTTTAGAGTCGACTTATTCTGGAGCCTATTGGGATATTTATGAAAGAAGCATTGGGAGTGTCAATTTTATTCAAGCTCGAGATCTTGGGGCGATGCTTTTTGGGGAAGAACCAGGCCATTATGTACAATATGGCTTCGGTATATTCAATGGCAGGGTTGATCGATTACCGAATACATCGAGTAAAGATTTTGTAGGCCGCGTGATCTTCCTTCCTTTTAGAAGCGAAGGAAAAATATTCACCTCCTGCGATGGGAAAGAAACATATTCGAGACTTTCTTTGGGGATGTCGATCGGATATAGAAAGCCGAAGGAGGACATAAGCCGTTTTGTATTCATCACAGATGCCGAGACTCCGTTTTGGCGCTGGGCTGGCTCTTTCAACTCTGGAACAGTCTTAAATAATCACCGGCAGTTTCGATGGGGAGCTGACTTAGAATGGCTCTATGATTCTTTTTCTTTTCGAGCCGAGTATCTCAATGTCTATTGGGGCAAAGTGGGAGGCAATGGAATAACGGCCTATTTTTCTTCACAGAGCGGTTATATTCAGAGTTCCTATTTTTTAACCGGAGAAATTCAAACTCACGATAGGGCTGTGATCCCTAAAAGGAATCTCAATATTCGTGGAGGAATGGGCGCCTGGCAAGTCGCGGCTCGCTATCAACTTTTTGATGCCTCTAGCGGCCCCATTCAAGCTGGCCTTGCAAGCGGGTCCAACCGTGTTTGGGGGCCTACCTTGGCTTTGAATTGGTTTTTCAATCCTTACATGCTTGCTCGATTTGATTGGGATTATATGCAATTCAACCAAGGTCTTCCCAACGATCCAGGAATTACAAACGAATCGGTCTTTATCGCTCGATGGCAAGTTGAATTTTAAAGAGTACTCATCATGAAAAAGATCATTTTTGGCCTGATTTTATTGATTCTCACGACGAGCGCTGCAAGCGCGTCATGGCCAGGCCAAGCCAGCGGGGATTATATCATCGATAATTTTACCTTTGATAGTGGAGAGACCCTCCCAAAACTCAAACTCCATTATCGAACATTAGGTACACCAAAGAGAGATTCTTCCGGAAACATTACCAATGCTGTAATGATGCTGCACGGCACAACAAGTTCAGGTGTTGCTTTTCTAACTCCTTCGATTAGCGATAAGCTCTTCATTCCTGGCGCGCCATTGGATCTTTCGGAATATTATATCATTTTACCAGATTCCATTGGCGCTGGAGGATCGAGCAAACCGAGCGATGGAATGAGAGCTAATTTCCCTCATTATCGCTATAATGATATGGTTCATGCGCAATATAGACTGTTAACTGAAAAACTCGGCGTCAAGCACTTACGATTGATCGTCGGGTATTCAAGTGGAGGACTTCTAAGTTGGGTTTGGGGAGAAAAATATCCAGATATGATGGATGCCCTCTTGCCTATCGTCAGTCTTCCGGTTTCAATTAGAGGCAGAGAGTTAGTTATTCGAAGTATAGTTGCTAATTCTATTAAAAGCGATCCTGCATGGAACAATGGAAACTATACTCGCCAACCTCCAGGCTGGACTTCCATCTATCCAGTGATGGGCACAATGGGCACTAGCCCCCAATATCTCGAGCGGACAATATCGACGATCAACCAAGCTAAAGACTTTGTCGCTGGGAAAGTAAAATTGGCAATTCAATCTGAAGACGCTAACAATATCTTATATATGTTAGAGGCATCTGAGGACTATAATCCCGAACCCGCACTTGAGGCTATCAAAGCTAAGGTCTTTGCTGTCAATTTTGCCGACGATCAGGTCAACCCAGACAGCCGCCAAATTCTAGAAAAAGAAATGCCGAGAGTAGAAAATGGGCAATTTGTCATTATCCCTGCTAGCGACGAGACCCTTGGCCACAGTTCTTTTTTGCTAGCGCAATTTTGGGGGCCCTACGTCGTGAAGCTTCTTGAAGAAGATTCCACAAATAGAATTCCATGATCGTCAGGATCGCGAGCCCTCATCATTTTCTTAAATGCAAATCCCTTGGGCATTGAGATGATTTCAGAGCCATATTTGCCGATTTTTTTCTGGATTGAGGAGAGATCCTCTGCTTGGATGATGATCTGGCTTTCAGATAGGTCGTTGGCTTTGACATGTTCTTTTCTTCGACCTGTGCGAGGATGAAGATAGTGGAGAAGTTCGATTCCAATCTCCTTTTCATTGGCAAAATGGAGAGTGGTTATCTGTACTTTGGCGCCTTTCACATGGGTCAAATCCTCTTGGGTTTTCCCAAAATTGAGACTTTTCCCCACAATTTGCATCCCCAATAAATCGCGATAAAAGGCAAGGCTTCGATCGGTGTCTGAGGCGGCAATCGCTATATGGTCGATTCCTATAAATAGATTTTTGGTTTCCTCTTGCCAGGAAGGATCTCCTTTTCCTTTTGGGAAGTAAATGATCTCATGGGGATGTGCATTCGGTGAACGGAAATAAAAGGCTTTGATCCCCGCTGCAGCGATATTCTCATCAGGAATCGTTTGAGGTCCCAGAGAAATCGCTTCGACTTTCCCTTTAAGATAGGGATGCGCTTTGTCCATATCGGACACGACGATGGCAAAGTGCAAGAACCACATATCATGGCTTTTGCTATCTGTGGGATATGGTTTTCCCTTAGGCGAGATGAATTCAAGGAGCAGGAGCCTTTCTTTTCCCAGTTCCAGCCAGATGATTTTCGCTTTTACATGAGGTAGTTGGAAAAGGTGATCGAATTCTGTTCCTTCGATCGAAGACTCTTTGATTTTTTTACATCCCAGGGCAGATATGTAAAAGTCACTCACTTTCTCGATATTTTCGACGGTTTGCAAAATGCCATAGACTTGCATTATGCCCCTTTCAGATGATCGCCGACTCTTAGGGCATTGGCCATGATGGTGAGGCCTGGATTCACTGCTCCAGCAGAGGGAAAGAAAGATCCATCGACGACATAGAGGTTTTCTACATCGTGTGTGCGGCAGTGCAAATCGAGGACTGAAGATTGGGGATCTTTGCCAAAGCGCATCGTTCCAACTTGGTGGGCGACGCCGGCAATCGGGATTTTTTTCGCTAAGAAAATAGTCTTATGCCCAGTGCATGCGCGAACGACCTCTTTCAATTTTACTAAAAGGCGGCGGTGAGCTTCGTCGTTCGTGGGATAAAGATGGAGGTGGATTTGCCCCTTTTCATCTACAATGACTCTATTCTTTGGATTGGGAAGATCTTCGGAAGTGATCCACCAGCCGACGGCATGATTGGCCATCGTATCCAAAATAAATCGGGGCGTGAAAAAGGGAGCATCGCCTCGAAGCATATCCATTTTGACTTTTCCTAAAAGCTGCATGTGTCCCAAAGGAAACTTTGAGTCTTCAGCTCCAAAATAATAGTCGTTGAGGCCGATGGTTTTTTGGAAAAGAACGGGATTTTCCGCGCGGGAAAGGGCGACGATGGCAGAATTGATATGGCGCATGTAATTTCTTCCCACAAGACCTGAGCTATTCGCTAAGCCATCGGGGTGTTTGTCGCTTTTCGATTTAAGCAAGAGGGCTGCTGAGTTGATCGCTCCGCAAGAGACGATAAACTCTTTCGCTTTGAATTGTTTGATCTGCCCTTTGTGCTCTACCTCTACTGCGATGATCCTTTTCCCCGATCCATCATGAATCAGGCGAAGCGCTTTTGAGTGAGGCATCAGAGTCACATTTTTTTGGCCTAAAATAGGCATGACGCAAATGTGCTGAGCATCTGATTTTGCATCGACCATGCAGGGGAATCCATCGCAGGTATCGCAGCGGATGCATAAACTCTTTTCCCGATGTTTTTCGTTGAGGCGGATTCCAAGTGGAAGATGAAACGGTTTCCATCCCTTTTCATTCAGGCAGTCCACCATCTTTTGAATGAAGGGCTCGTGGCTGACGGGAGGGTAAAAATAGGGGTTTTTCTCAGGAGGTTCGGTGGGATCTTCGCCGCGCTCTCCATGAACTTCATAGAGTTTTTCCGCTTCGAGATAATAGGGTTGGAAGTCGCGGTACTTTAAAGGCCAAGCGGGAGAGATTCCGCCGTAATGTTTGATCTCTTCAAAGTCTCTTTCTCTGAGGCGAAGGAGCGCGGCTCCATAAACTTTTGTATTGCCGCCTACATAATAATGGGTGCCAGGCTCAAAAGCTTTCCCATTTTTATCGAGCCAATTTTCTTTGCAGTTATAGTCTCCATCCACAAAGACGGCGCCGGCTTCCCAATTTTCCTTTTCCCGAGGAAGGTAGCCCCCTCGTTCCAGGATCAAGATGTTCCGTCCGGTAGAAGCTAATTTATGGGCGATTGTCCCGCCACCAGCTCCCGTGCCGATAATAATCGTATCAAAATGGGAATTGTCCATAACTGTTCTATAACGAACACAGTTATGTTTGACAATAGTTAGTCGCTTTCTGCAACGAGCTCTTGGTTATAGAGCTTGAGAGAATCGGATAGCCCTTCCACTTTGCGCATGAGCGAGGCGAAGTCCCGTTTGAAGGCATCGCTTTGCAAGATGCGGGTCCGTTCGTTCGAGCTTGCTGCTTTCTCGAAGAGCTCGGTCAAACGGCCAAGGGAAGTGTTCATCGAATCGATTTCCCCTTCAAAGTAGGTTCGGAACTCCTGCGGTGTGTCGAGAGCTTTTAGGATATTGGCTTTTTTCGTGCGGCTTCGCTGCCAGCCTTTGTCATATTGGAAAAGTAGGCCGTAATGGTTGATATCGTTCATCAAGGTCTCGCCCTTATTGAGGAGCGAGGTGAGGCGGAGATAAAAATCTTCGCCGCTGATGAGGCGGCCGATGGTGCCTGCTCCGGTGGAGAGGTCTCGGGAGATCTGATTCACGTTGCGGAGGATTTCAGCTCCGTCATTATTGAAGGTAGAGGCGGCTTGGTTGATGTTATCTGTGAGGTTGGAGAATTTATGGAGGAGCTGATCGTCGTCGAGGCTTCGTTTGACAAATTCCATATTCTCATTCAAAAGGCCGACCGATTCTCGCAAAGCGGGGATCAGGTTTTCCGTGTCTACGGAAGTGAGGACTGCGTCTACTTTGCTCATCGCGCCGCCAAAGGATTGAACGGCGTTGCTCAGGTGTCTTTGATTGTCGTCGAACCATTTATCCAGGCGGGAGATCGTCCCTTCCATTTTGTTCGCAACGCGGGTCATTTGATTGAAGGTATTTTCCAAAGCATCGACAGAGTTGGCGAAGATCACTTCATGAGTGATGGGCTTGCCAATTTTCCCTTTTGGAGTGGCTTTGGGAAGGATAGCGACAGACTTTTCTCCCATCAGGCCCGTGGTTTTGACGGCGATCTCGTCGGCAGGGTAGACCTCAACGCAAGAATCGACTTTTAAAGTGAGCTCATAGAGATAGACTCTTCCAGATTCATCAGGCGTCTCTTCGCGGGCATTAGGAACTTCTTTAATATGGGTGATCTCGCCGACAGGCTTTCCAGCAAAAGTGACTCGTGTGCCGACCGAGATGCCTGCTACGTTGGCAAACCGGACGCTGAGGGTCTTTTTCCCATCGCCGACAGTGGGCTCTAGAAAAAGGATCATCCCCACCAATATGGTGATAGCTGCAGCGACAAATAGGCCGATGAGGATGTTTTTGGTCTGGTCAGTCATTAATGAGGCTCCTTCCTTGGCTTGTGGGAGAGATTTTCCCGTAAAAAGTTGATGATCGGATCATCTATATTCATGAATGTTTCTATATCCGCTACATGCACTATCTGTCCATCTCTATGGAGCGCGAGGCGGTCGGCTATAAATAAAGCGGAATTGATATCGTGCGTGACAACGATGCTTGTCCCTTTCAATTCATTTTGCGTTTTGACGATCAATTCATTGATCTGCTGCGCTGTGATTGGGTCGAGTCCTGTCGTGGGCTCATCGTATAAAAGTATCGATGGGCGATAAACGATCAGCCTTGCAAGTCCGGCCCGTTTTCTCATCCCGCCTGAGAGATCGGAGGGCATCTTATTTTCTGTCCCTTCGAGGCCGACCATCGCCAACGCTTCTTTGACTTTCTGCTCGATATCTTCGCGGGGGAATGGCTTGCCAGTCACCGGATCTCCATGCTGTTTTAGGTAGAAAGCGGTATTTTCTTCGATGTTCATCGAATCGAAGAGAGCGGATCCCTGAAAGAGCATCCCCATATTCTTGACTGCGTCGTAGAGCTTATTTTTCTTCAGCTCCGAGATGATCGTTCCGTTGATTTCGATCGATCCTTGGTCCGGCTTTTCGATGCCGATGATGTGCCTGAGCAAAACGCTCTTGCCCACACCCGACCTTCCCAAAATGACGAGGATCTCGCCTTTATTGACCTCCAGATTCAGTCCCTTCAAGACATCGATGGAGCCATATTTTTTCCAGAGATTTTTAATGCGGATCATTCTTTAGACACCCTTCATCCAGTCGTATTTCATTTCTTGGTGGATCATGTTGAGGGCCATCGTCAGCAAGAAATCTGCGACTAAAATGAGCACATAACTCGTCACGACGCTCTGCGTGGTCGATTTGCCAACACCCGCAGCGCCGCCCGAGGTCTTCATCCCTTTATAACAACAGACGGTCACAAGAAGGACGCCGAAAATAAATGATTTGATGCAGCCTGTTGCGACATCGAAAGAAGTAATATGGACCTGCATCGGATCGAAATAGGTGGCAGGGGAGAGGTGGAATAGATAAACGGCGATCAAATAGCCCCCGAAAATCCCCATTATAATGCTAAACAATGTCAGAAGCGGGATCATAAAAATCCCTGCGATGAATCGAGGCGCGACCAGATAGGCATTCGGATTGATCGCCATCGATTTGAGCGCATCGATCTGTTCTGTGACCTTCATCGATCCTAATTCTGCGCACATCGAAGAGCCGACCCTTCCCGTGACCATAAAGGCTGTCAATATAGGTCCGAGCTCTGTGATCATCGATTTGCCGACCAAGACGCCTGTCACGCCCGCCAGCCCCTTTTCTCCCAGCTGATAAAATGATTGGGCGGCCAAGACGAAGCCGGTGGTAAATCCTGTAATGGCTACGACTCCAAGGGACATGACGCCGAGATTATAGAGTTGTTCCCGGATGAGGACCCAAGCGGGGGGTTTTACCAATGCTGCGCTAAATACATCCAGCACTAGCGACACATACTCCCCGATCATCGCTAACAGGCGCAAAGAGTGTTTTCTGACTAAAACCAGCATCGATTATCACCTCTCTCCAAATCTTCATTGTAGAAAAATGGGAGATTCTAATCAAAGCTGGAAAAAAACTTTATTTACTTCTAAAGCATTTATCTAGATTTTTTTGAGGGGCTCTTATATGGATAATTTTATCCAGGAGTAACCCATGAGCGATACACTTGTCGTTGTCAGCAAAGTCAAAGCATTTGTTAAGAGTCATTCTGACGGTTTTAGCACCTCAGGGGCTGTAGCGGATGTGCTCACGAAAATAGTTGAAGAGGCCTGCACAAAAGCTATTGCACATGCAAAGAGCGACGGCCGCAAAACAGTGATGGACAGAGACTTTCCACCTCTTGCAGATTAGAGCGTTTTCAAATAAAAAGAAGGGAATCACTTGATTCCCTTTAAAAGTTTATCCCGCTCGGGCAGCTGCTGTTTCAGCTTCTAAGGCTTTTTGAAGGACGGCAGAAAGTTCTTGTTTTGCGCTGCCTTCGTTCTGTTTTTCCGATTGTTTCATCTGGAGTTGCTGATAGGCCAAGGCTCCCTTGCCTTCTTCGCCTTTTTGTTTTGCGTTCATCGGCGCTCTAACTAGCTCATTGGCAGCTCCAGTAAAGTTACTGCTAATAAATTTAATAACTTCTGCACCTTGAGTTCCAAATGCAAATTGACCTAGGAATACACCAAACCCGGCAAAGGCGACAATTAATCCTGCATTACCCATTTTTTTGAAGAGATCGCCCTGTTCTTTCATCGAACTTTGATATTCAATCTTCAATTTATCAAGTTGGAGTCTGTCTCGTTCTGTAAGACGGCCTTGCTGAGCAAAGGCTCTGGCAATGATTTCTCGTAGTTGGATAATGAAATTCACTTCTTCAGGCAAGAAGACGATTTTTTGCTCGATCATTTCATCGAGTTTTTGCATTTCTTCTTGATAAAGCTGATGTTCTTCAGGAGTTAATTGAGTGACAAAATTTTCAATGCTTTGGTCACGGTTTGGAACTTCGCCAATTGTAACTATTTTTTCATCTAAAGATGATACGGTTTTAAGAGAGGTTCCTTCGATAGCTGGAAGAGCAGCTTCTTTTGTTTTTTGGATTGTTTCGCCATCTTCTCTATCTTTTAACCGGATTGCCCCTGTTTCTCCCAATGAGTTAAACTCAAAAGGATCTATCCCTTCATACCCCATTACTTCGACTGAGCCTGACATAATTTCCCCCTTTATTAATCAACTATTCTCGTGACTCGAATTGCTTCTTGGATTTTTCTGCCGAGTTCTTGAGAGGTTTCAATCATTTTCTCTACGGTCTTTGTGTTTTCATTGATGTTCTGATAGTCGATGAAATCCTTCCCCTCAATCTCTTTCATCAATGCATCCACTTTTTTCACACGGCGGTCGGCCGCAGCGCCGCCAATATCAGCGACAGCCTTGGTGGCGCCACCGGCAATTGTTGTTCCAAGCCCTATTTGAGCGATCACATTATCTTTGCCTAAGGCAGCAACTGCAGCGAAAGATCCAGCTTTGAAGGCCCAAATTCCTCCGGCCAAGCCGAGTCCAACAGATATGAAGAACATCCCCATATCGATGCCACGGGCGATTTTCAATTGCATTTCTTCAGATTTTGAGAACCAAGAAGCGATTGCTAGTAGCGCTCCTGTGTCGTTAAGAACGCGGCTCAATAGGCCTATGCCACCCGCGGCAATGATGCATGCGCCGGCTCCAACGCCTACGCCGGTGGCGCAAATGAGTGCGCCGACAACGATCGAGGCGACAGAGAGGACATATTGGGCGACTGCTCCGAGGATGCCCCATGTGTTGCGCGATT
>CAZXVU010000031.1:0-20586 GCA_964644465.1 uncultured bacterium | reverse complement strand
GCAGGATCAGGATAGCCAAAAAGGTTATGCTGAAGGGAAGAGACGGTTTCCCGCATCATGTTTTGCGCCCAGAAAAGGGCAAAATCATACTCGGCAGAAAAACTTAAGTGATACCGCTGATCGCCAAAATAAGTACCCCAGGCTGCTCCCACTCCTAATTCAGTGATGGAACGGAGACAGCTATATTTGGCTAAAGAACCTGGGATCGGCGCAGGAGCTGCTCCTAAAAAACTAGAATCGCTCTCTTTATGGGAAAGATGGGTATACCGTGTAAAAAGAAGGCTGAATCCCATGCTTCCTTTCATACTAAACCCTTTTCCCAAAAGCCAGTGGGCCTGGGCGCCAAGATTGGGTCCTATAGACCAACAATTGGAGAGGTTGAGAGAAAAAGCCGGAGGAGCCGTTAAATGGAAGGCGTCGAAGGCCTCTATCTTATACCGTTGTCGGATCCAGAGAGCCCGGAGGCCCGCATTGGGACGGACTGTAAATAATTGTCCTTCATAAAAAGGACGGGAGAGGCCGAGATCGAGCATATCCAAATGCATTTTCCAATGGGTATGCAGACTCGCTGCTTGCGCTTGTGCTGTGGAAGAAAGAGTATTGAACCAATCATTGGGGATCCAAACTTTGTCTCCTGCGTGGATCGTAGAGGGAACCGGTCCGCTGGAATGGTTCGTTTCTTGATGCAGCCATGTGTACTCAACAAAACTATACCAGCCATCAAAACTGGAATTCATTCCCAACCCGATTTTGAATCCAGGCTGGTAGTCGAAATCAGGGTATTCTGTTCGGGCGTCTTGCGCTGGAGAACTCCCTGCCACTCCAAATGCAGCAGAGCGGCCTGCATCCATGTAATCTTGGCTCACATGCCAATATAAGAAAGATCCAAGAGCAAACACATCCCAGCCGCAAAGCAAATCGGTCCCTGCAGGAGCATTATATCCGCCCAGAAAACAATCTGGCAGATCTCCATCGGGCCAAGCCGGAGCTTGAAATTCTGATGAAAAGAGCGCTTGGCTCAATAAGAGCGGTGCAATCAGTGTTTTCAGTGTCATATTTCCTTTACTCGACTTTGTAAAATTCTTTTGGCCTCTTTTCGGCGGGCCCTGGCGGCTTTGTTTTCTCAGATCTTTTTCTTGTAGTCCTACAATGCTGCAGATCTGTCGAAATTCAAACCCGCAGAGGACGCGCTCAAAAATTGTCACAAAATTCTTATTCAAAGCCGAGTTAAAAATTCAAACATGCATCTACTGTGAGTCCATGCAGGTACAAATGGCCGGCGGCATTTGCGTAGCCGACAAAAGTATCTCCAAGGGAGCCGACTGTCTGACGCAGCATATTTTGGCTCCATAAAATATTGAAATCATAGCGAGCTGAGAGATCCACATGATAGCGGGCTTGGCTAAAATAAGAACCCCATCCAACGCCTAAGCCAAATTCAGAAACAGGGCGGAGGCATCCATAAGGAGCCATCGATCCAGCAATCGGCGCGGCTCCGCCAAATCCCTGATCATTCTCATGATGGGAAAGTTCTGTGAAGCGGGTATATAATAGAGCGAATTTTGTCACTCCTTCGACGCGAAAACCCCATTTTAAAAGGCTATGCGCCGCAATTCCAACCATCGGTCCAATCGACCAACATTGAGAAGAGTTGACTGAGGTGGCTGGAGGAGAGCCAAGATGTTGCGCCAAAATGGCTTCAATGGTGTAAGTCTGCTTGATCCAAATGCTTCTAAAGCCGCCGTAGTGATAAATGACTCCAGAAGGGCTTTCATAAAAAGGCAGAGTGAACGTGAGATCGAGCTGATCCAGGTGCATTTTCCAATGATTTTTGATCTGGGCCGCTTGGGCTACTGGCTGAGAAGTCGAAAGAGTATTGAACCAATCATTGGGGACCCAAATTTTCTGCCCTGTTGTTACTGAAGAGGGAACCGGCCCTGTAGAATGGCTTGTCTTTTGATGGAGCCAAGTATATTCGAGAAGGAGCGACCAATGATCGAAGAGCGATTCAGTGCCCATTCCCACTTTGAACCCAGGCTGATAATCAAAGTCTGGATAGATGCTATTTGCCTTAGGCCCGGGCGTAGCGCCCCCTGCTCCAAACTGCGCAGAGCGTCCAGAGTCCATGTAATCTTGACTGACCCTCCAGTAAATGGCGCTGCTCCGGGCAAATAGATCCCAGCCACACTCCACCTCTACGCTGGCGGGAGCATTGAAGACTCTCGGAAAACAATCGGGCAGCCTTCCTTCTGGCCTATGCGTATCAGCACAGGCTATGGCGGAGGCAAAAAAAAGAATAAATCTCAATCGTTGCATTGTGTCATCAAAAGTATTGACAACTGGAATTTTTGACAAAGTTAATTTTCGACAGAGTAGACGGTGATAGGCTGATCGTGTCCATGCAAAGGTTTTGGACCCAAATTTTTTATCTTAAATGCGTCTCCGAGACCTTGCTTCGTGGATTCCGTAATGAGAATCGGAACCTTCAATTCTTTAGTGGCTTTTTCAAGCCTTGAAGCTACATTGACAGTATCTCCGATAGCTGTATATTCCATCCTCTTTTCAGAACCAATATTCCCAACGACCGCGGGCCCAGTGTTGATTCCAATTCCCATATGAAGTTCTTGGAGTCCTTCATCAATCCACTTTTTCTTCAGTTTTTCAAGAGCTACCTGCATTTCAATCGCTGTTTTTACTGCGGTGATTTCTTGTTTTGGATCCTCAATGGGCACTCCAAATTCTACCATAAGCCCATCTTCGATGAATTTATCCAAAGTTCCATTGTTCTTAAAGATGACATCGAGCATGGAGCTGATGAATTCATTGAAGATCGAGATCACTTTTTCTGCGGGCAGCTGTCCTGCAAGTTGGGTAAATTCCCGGATATCCGAGAAAAGAACAGTCACTTTGCGCCGCTCCCCTTTTAATGAAGGGGGAGTTTCGCTGGCTAGAATCTGATCCATTACATGTTTTGATACATAACGGATAAAATTGACCTTCAGACGCTCATGCAATTCAAGCTTTTCAGCCATTTGATTGATGGAACGGGCAAGGATGCCGAATTCATCTTGTGAGTCCAGCTCGACACGCGTTTTAAGATCCCCATGTCCGATCTGATCTACACAGCGAGCTACAGTATCCAAAGAACGGGTGACAAAATGGGAGATAAATGTCGCAGCGACAAAACCTCCAAATAAAGTGAGGATGAGGGTGATCAGTGCGAGGTTCCTAAAATGGTTCAATTCTTCAGAAACAAACATAGCGGAAAGATCCACTCCCAAAGTGGATACATATTTACCTTGAGCGTTGTAGATGGGCGCCAGGCCAGTTAAGAAAGTTCCCCAACGATCGGTGATCATCGAAGGAGTTGCCCAAACTTCTTCCATATGATTGAGAAGATGAGACTTTATTCCTTCGGGATAAGGTTCTCTTGTATACGCAAAAACATTCGTATCTTTATCTGTTGCCTCAATCCCAATCTCAAGCTGGTTTGGGTGAGTGAAGGTAGGCCTTAAAGTATAAATCCAAAACACATAGATGTCTTTGCGCCGGTTCGTATCGCGGACCGCTTTCATGAAATTTGCAATCTCGTTAAAGGCAGGAGAATTGCTATCACGAGACTCTTGGACTTCCTCGAGAAGATTTCCGTTGATTCCTTGGGCTGCCGTTGCAGCGACTGTCATGACTTTGCTGCGAAGCTCTGAAAAAATGTTCTCTCTCGCTTCCCAAAAAACAAAACTTAACCCTATGAAGGTCGTACAGAAAATCATCGCGGTAAATGCCAAATATAATTTGGTCCGATACTTCATTTAGCCCCTTGGGATGGAACATCGATGGAGTAAACATTCAGAGGTTTTTCTCTGTTCGGAAGAACCAATGGTCCCAGATTTTTTGCATTGTACTCCCCTTCCAGATGTTCCATCGTCGTTTCACTGATGAGAATGGGAACTTTGAATTTTTTTGTCGCACTTTCCAAAGTAGTAGCAATAATGACCGCATCTCCGATGGCCGTGTACTCCGTTCTTTTATCCGATCCGACATTCCCGATAACGGCCTCACCTGTATGGATTCCGATACCTATTTCAAGATGGGGTCCCTTTTTTTCCTCCCATTTTCGATTCAAGGTTTTGAGGGCAAGCTGCATTTCAATCGCAGTTTTTACAGCAATTTTTTCCTGATTTGGATCTTCGATCGGAGCTCCGAATTCCACTCTGAGGGCATCTCCCATGAATTTATCGATCGTCCCGTTGTTCTCAAAGATGACATTCAGCATCGTCTTTAAATATTCATTTAAAATAGAGACGACATCTTCTGGAGGCAGATGTTCTGCAAGAAGGGTAAATTTCCTAATATCCGAAACAAGAATGGTCACTTTCGTCCTCTTTCCCTTCAACAAAGAGTCCATGTTGCTGGAAAGAATTTTATCCATAACATGTTTAGACACGTAGCGGACAAAATTGAGCTTCAGCCTCTCGCTTTCCTCTAAATTTTTAGCCATCTCATTGATGGATAACGCAAGATTCCCAAATTCATCGTTGGTTTCTAGATGGATGCGGGTCTTCAGATTTCCAAGTCCAATTTGTTGAACTCCTTCGCTGATTTCATCTAAGGAATGGGTTACAAAATGAGAGAGAATCGTCGCAGCAATTAGGCCCCCAATCAAGGTCAGGATCAGCGTGACTCCTGCCAAAAGTCTGAATTGGCTTAATTCTTCTACAACATATTTCGCTGAAAGATTGACCCCGATAGTAGCTACATAATGCCCTTCGCTATTGAGAACAGGAGCATAGCCTGCCAAGAAGGTACCCCACCGGTCAGTCACCAATTGTTTAGGAGACCACACCTCATGGATATGTTGCAAAATTCCAATCTTATTGCCTTCCGGATAGAGCTCTCCCGGATAGGCAAAAACTTGAATGTCTTCGGTTGCATCGGCAACAACTTCGATCTGTTTCGGATGAGTTGGGCTTGGGCGGATCGAATAAAGATAAATCACATACAGATCTTTACGGCGGTTCGCATCGCGGAGAGCGCGCATTTTCTGAACAATCTCCTTGAAAGCAGGAGTATTCATGTCCTCGCGGGTCTGTATTGTTTGGAGCAGATTGCCATCGATGACTTTTGCAGAAGTCGCGGCGACAGTTAAAACCTTGCTATGCAAACTTTCAAGGAGCGTATCACGGGCATGAAAATAGACCAGGCTCAATCCCACAAGAGTTGTGGAGAACACAAGAAGAATAAAGGCAAGATAGAGCTTAGTACGATATTTCATCTTTTAGGCGTAGGTATGGGCCCGCCAACTCCCCCAATAAGCCTTTTCAAATAGGGCACAAGGGCAAAACTGATTATTGCAAGCACTACAGAAATAATCCCGTAGATGAAAAAAGCATGGCCATAAATCAAGGACGATGCCTCTCCGGTTACTTCTTTAGGAACATCTGAAAGTGTGGCCAGCCAGCCGCCGATGGCAAAAGCTGCAGACTGGGTTAAAAACCAGACTCCCATCATCATTCCCACTAAATGCTGCGGAGCCAAACGGGTCACCATCGCAAGTCCTATCGGAGATAAAAGCAGCTCACCAATGGTTTGAATGAGGTAGCTGATCACAAGCCACCAGGGAGAGGAAATTCCGTCAGTGCTATAAAATTTTGTTCCAAAACTTAAGAAAATAAATCCAATCGACATGAAAAGCACTCCCAGAGCAAATTTCAGGGGAGTGGAAGGATTCATCCTCTTTTCATCCAGACGCACCCAGCCCCAGCTCAAGATCGGACTCAAAACGATGATGAAGAAGGGATTGAAAAACTGAGTGAATTCGGCATCGATGGTAAAGCCTAAGAATTCTTTCGACATATTCCGGTCGGCAAAAAGCATAAGTGAAGTGAATGTTTGGTTGTACAAAGACCAAAAACCGACGGAGATTAAAATCAAGATCAGGCAAGCCCAAAATTTATTTCTCTGCTCAGGCTGTTCTTTGAATAAAAAGAAGAGGACCGCAGCAATGATCAAAGTGGATGATAAAATCAAGATCAAATTCCCTTCTTTTGGGAACCGAAGAATCAGATGAAAGACTCCGATTGCAACGAGAACTCCCATAGTAAGAATGAGATAAAACCCTCCTTTAATCGTGCCGCTTTTATGCAGGGGCGAAATGGCTGGAATGCTGCCTAAATGGCCCACCCGCTTTTTTCCGATCAAAAATGTGACCAGAGAAACACCCATTCCCACAGCAGCTAACCAGAAGCCCGATCCCCAAGTATATGCAGCGACAAGGGCTCCAGCAAAAAGAGGAGGAATGAGAGCGCCGATATTAATGCCCATGTAAAAAAGGGTAAAACCCCCATCTCTCCTTGGGTCATCTGCGGTATAAAGCTCGCCGACAATACTCGAGACATTCGGTTTGAAAAATCCATTGGCAATGATGATGATGCTCATTCCGAAGAAAAGTGCATTTTCGTTGGGGAAGGCCATTAAAGCGTACCCGATAACAAACAGCAACGCTCCGATAATGATTGATCGGCTAAACCCGATGAACCGGTCTGCGATATACCCTCCGATCACGGGGGTCAGATAGAGCATTGAGCTGAAAGCACCATACAAAAGATACGAATTGTGGTCCGAATATCCAAGGCCCTTGCTGATATATAAAACCAAGATGGTCTGGACCATGTAAAAACCGAACCGCTCCCATAGCTCGGTAAAAAAGAGCATGTAGAGGCCTTTCGGCTGTCCCTTCGAACCACTTTCCATAAGATTCTCCCTTTGCCACACCCTACAAAAAATTTCTAGAATCGTCAATAGAAAGCAGAGGCAATTCTAATCTTTTATTACCACCGACTATTCAGTCATACCTTACTTAATATCACAGACTTACAAAATGTATCTTTAAAAGTCGGGAAAGAATAAAATGAGGGGTGTCGGAAGGAACTAATTTTTTTTTGAAAAAACATGGGACAAAGCACCGCAAAACTCTATAACTGGGCACTCCAAAAAGCCAATTCAACGAAAGCTCCGCTTTGGATCGCTCTCCTTTTTTCATTGGAGCTCGTCCTTTTTGTCCCTCTCGATGCCGTTTTGATGTTTTTCTGTCTTCAAAATAGAAACCGAAGCTTTCTCTATGTCGGTATCGCAGCCTTAGCATCTACCTTAAGCGCTTTGGCTGGATATCTTCTGGGCCATTTCCTTTGGGATCTGATCGGACCTTACATCGTGCCCCATCTTATCCCCTCTTCCACATTTGCTCGCGTTGCCCAACATTTCCAAGAATACGAAAGCTGGGCTGTATTTTTTGGCTCTCTTCTTCCTTTCCCTATCAAAGTATTGAGCCTTGTCGCCGGCGTCTTCCATCTAGGTATTCTTCCCTTCATCGGCTGCGTGCTGCTTGCGAGATTCATCCGGTTCGCTCTCGTAGGAGGCGCTATGGTGATTTGGGGCGAACGAGTAAAAGTTTTTGTCGACCGCCATTTCCATCGCATCGTCATGGTGATCGGCGCCAAAATAGCAATGGCCTTCCTCTTCTTCTGGGCCCTCGCTCATTAATCTTTCCCTGCCTTTCGAGAGTGGTCAACTTTCCTCCCAAGCAAATTGGGAAGTTCGTCTCAGAAGTCCTCACGCTCGGAGTGCCCGATGAAAACGGCCATGTTGTGCTTGTTCAACCGGAAAGAAAAGTCCCGAACAGCGCTCGGCTCTTTTAACGCCCATACAATCGATCGTAAACAAGCTTCAAAAGCCCTATATTCGCAATGACAGACATCCCTTCAATGGCGAAGCGGGTTGCATTTGCAGCGACCCATGTCAGCATATAAAACTCAGAGTTTCCTCTCTGCATTAAAGGGGGAGGTAAAAAGGCTCCATAAGCTAAACCGCCCACAAAAGCCATCGCAGCAACGGCCATAATCTTCTTTTTTTCATTCTGAGTCGCAAAGGAGTTGAACGCGACTGCACTTAGAGTTGCAATTTGAGGGCTTCTCAATAGATAGGACGCTGCATTAATGAGGAACATCTAATTCCTTACTGAAATACCTTTTTTCGGAGGGGCTTAAAAATCCAAGAGATTGATAAAAGGCATGCGCCTTTTCCCGATGCATCGCGCTAGTGAGTTCTATACAAGCGCATCCCCTCATCTTTGCGATCCGCTCCGCTTCAAGAATCAAGAATTTGCCAACTCCCTTTCTTCGATGAGCTTGGTCCACAACCAAGCTGACAATCCGCAAATGGAGCTCTTCAGAATGAAACTGAGGCAATATATGATACGAAAGAAATCCGGCCACTTGATGATTGTGCTCGGCCACGAAAATCGATTTGCAAGGATCGGAAAGATACTCGTCAAGCCGATCTTTTAAAATAGCCTCGCTTAACTGATAGCCAAGCTGATTGACGAGATCGGACAATCTAGGAAGATCGCTGATTTGCGCTATACGGATTTTCATACCTAGAGTCTAGAGATTGACACCGAAAATTTCAAGACACACTGAACTCAAAAACAGATTCCTAAAAAACCTTTCCAAGATTTAGAGTTATCCCCTTTTATATTCGGAAAAGACAGAGGTTTTCTATGAAAAAAATTTTTAAATTGGGTTTGGGACTCTTTCTCTTGGCAGGGTCGTATAGCTTTGCAAAAGAATTCAACGATTACTCATTCCAGCAAGAAAGAATGATGCTTGCAGAAGATGGGATTTACATCATTTCTTCCTTCGATGACAGCGACAAAGTGACCGCCTATTCGTATTATGGGGAACTTCTTTGGGACTCTTCATTCCATGCCAAAATCACCTCTTGGCAAGTTGCAGGCAATAGCATCATCGTCTTCTCGAAACACCGTTCTGGTTATAAGACGTACCTCACTTGCCTGGATCGTTATACCGGCAAGCTTGTCTGGCAAAGACCTTAAAGCAATTCACAGAGTTACACAAAGATAGATAAATAAGTTACACAGAGAAGAAATAATTCCTCTGTGCAACTCCTTTTTTGTCTCAGTGTAACTCTGTGATTGTTCTTCTTTTCTTAAGGAGCTTCCTTTCGTTCTGCGTCTACAACGATGATTTCGTTTCTGTCCACCCGTTGATAGGGTACATCGCTCCCCTCTTTTTTGGGTCCAAAAGGAATGATAATGCTCGCCGATCCTTGGCCAATCCAATGGAAAATGCTGTCGTAAGAAACATTTCCTTCGAGCCGGAAAACTTTAAAGAGCTCGAGGATGAGGCGAGACTCCCCTCCCCAGGTGCTCCGTTCCTTGCCATTGAGATAATAGAGCCCCACTGCAAAGTAAGAAGGCCAATGTTCGGGGTCGATGAGGTGGAATCCCACTTCGCCATTTGCGCCTCTCATGGCAAATTCCCGTTTGCGGAAGAAAATGCCATCCTCAAACCGGTCATCGAATAGGCGGCTATGAGTCCTTCCTACAGGCAGATATCCATTGATGCGGAAATCGATGATCCTCCCGAGCGATTCAAATCCTAAAGAGATTTGGTTGGAATGCCATCGGTGCATCTTCCGGTAGTCGTAATAGACATTGATTCCATAAATACGGGTATCCAAAGAACGGAATCCCAATCCTAGATTGGCTGCGGGCTCTCCGTCATTGAATACATGTCCTCTAATATCCAAAAATGGCATCCAACAATCAAATTGCGGAAGAGCATAAAACCCATCTAGGGAAGTGTATCCATGAGTATATCCTACGCCGCCTGGATCGATATGGCGCATCTCAATGCGCATAGGACTCGCACCTAACTCACAGCAAGGCTCTTCGATTTCTTCAGCCTGGCAGAGTCCAACAGCAAACAAAGTGCAAATAACAAACTTAAGCATATGCCAAATATGTGAGAAGATCTCAGGGAAAGTCAACTTATAATCGTGCTAATGCTAGATCATTTCGACGATCTACATAATCGATCAAAGCTTTTACGCTTTTAGCTTGATTATACCTTTCGAAAAATTCTGAGAAGCTGTCGAGCGTCACATTTCTTTCTTTAGAACAATGAAAAATCTTTTGACCAATCACCATCCCGACATGTGTGATCAAGCGTTGAACATATCCCTTTTCTTTCACAAAAAGGAAATCGCCCGTTTTTAATTCAGAGTGGTGAATCGATAAAACCTGGCACCCTATTTGCTTTAACCTCCGGGGCATATTCCCAATCCAAACTCGTGGCAAAGATGTTTTGGCCACTTCGGAGACGACGTAGCCAATAGCCGTGACGCAATTGGCCGTAAAGGGAGCGTCTTCATGAAGCGCTCTATATAGATAAGTAGCAGTGGCTAATTCAGAGCATTTTTGTAAGAGGGCTTTTTCGTCCCACTTGATGTTGGGAAATCGTACTACAATAATTGATGATGTCATTAAGCTGAAAGTAGTTATTCTCCAAAAAATTTAGAGAATCTTAACTCAATGGCTATATTCTTTGAAAGAGCAAAGGGTTTTAAATCCAAGCCTTTCATAAAGCCCTTTTCCCTCTGCCAATGCTTGGAGAGTCGAAATAGAATATTTTTTTGCTTTGGCCTGCTCTAGTAGATGCTCCGTCATAGCAGTGCCAAACCCCTTCTTTCTATGGGAGGAGGAGGTAATGACGTAGTAAATGCCCGCAACATTGGCATGAAGAACTAAACTACCTGTAGCAACAGGCACGCCGTCTAGATATCCCACATAGAATTGAAAGGGTGCAGCTCCTCTATAGAGCACTGGCGGTAGCTGGGAATAGATCAGTTCGTGGATCTTAGGATCGAGGCCAAATTCTAGGATCACGTGAGCAAAGTCTTTCATCTGCTCAGCAGAATCGACCCGTTGAAAAAACAGCGGAGATGTTGCAGGGGGGTGAAAATGATCCAGAACTAAATACATTCCAACGTTATCTTCCTTAAATCGCAATCCGTGCTGGTTCAAAAGATCCGATAAATTCTCTGGAGTGTCTGAAGGGCCGACCCACCAAGAAAATGGGAGGGATTTCTTTTTATAGTGATTGATTATATGAGCAATCCGCCAATCGGCGTTGTTTTCTGTGAAATGGGCAGAGAGTACATAATTGAATGTATCGTCTGAAATTTGTGACTGGACAACAGTTGCATCGAATTCAAAGATAATCTCCATTGAAGGGATATATTTCGGGTAATAGGTCATATGCAAATGGGAGTTTGCCTCCATGGCCTTTAAGATTTGATCTTGGGTCCATCGTTTTCTTTTCGGGGTTTCTTGGCCATTGACAATCGGAGAGGCTGCAGAAGCTGCCAAAAAATCGATGCTTTTTACAAATTTCTCTTTCTTGAGAGTGTATTGATAGATGTGATGAGGCATCTGCCGAGCCAAAGATTCTTTGAGCTGGGAGTATTCGATCATCTTGTCAGGATGAGATCTTAGGTAGTCGCGGAACCGCAAATGGCGTTGGACTTCTGGATCGGTCTCTTCAAAGATATGGAGGTTCACGGGAGAGGAGCCTCTTCGAATGAAAAAGCGTCTTTGCCGCATTCCATTTTCGCCCAAGGCATTGTACTCGAGCTTAGCCAAAGCTTCATTGAAGCGGTCGACTTCCAAGATGTCTGGAGTCATGCCTAAAATATCGATGATCGGCTTTGCATAGCACCCGGGGATCGAAGTGCTCCCAATATGTTCGAAGGCGATCCCCAATCCATGGAAAGCCTTTTCGAGCTTTTCTTTTTCAGATTTGTAATCCTCATGCCAACTTTTCTGGTACGGGACTACCGCGACCTGTTTTAGAACATAGATCCTCACATGAAATCCATGAAACACAGCTTCTTTCCAAAAATTCATCCCGACGCGTGAGGCCAACTTAATGCTAGGGGTATTTTTTGGATCGATGATCGAAATGAGCTGCTTTAGACCCAACGTCTCAAAAGCATATTGGCAAATAGCCATTGCCGCTTCGGTAGCAAAACCTTTCCCCCAAAATTTTGGAGTGAAACGGTAGGCTAGCTCAACCCACTTCTCTTCATCGATCGTTTGGGAAATCAAGCCTGCGAAACCAATCAGCTTTTCTCGATGAAGAACCGCCCAAACGCCAAACCCATGTTCTTCGTAATGGCCCAGGATCCTTCTCTGAAAATATTCTTTCGCTTCTTCTTTTGAGAGAGGACCTTTCAAAGAAAAGCGCATCACCTCTTCATCTGCGACAAGATGAGCGAAATCGTCAACATCGCTAGCTGTGAAATCTCTGATGATCAGACGTTCTGTTTCTATGTACATGGTTCTATTGTACAGAAAAAATCCTTTTTGAAATTTCCGTTTTTTCACATAATCACCGCTCTTTTCAGGGTGCATCTTGATTTTGAAGATCGTTTTCCTCCTCTTTTTCGTGGCTGCTCATGGAGCAGAATATGTTCCCTCACTGTACGTTTTTGATTCTCCGGAAGATCTAGGAAAAGCCTGCGCCCGGCAAATCGTCGACCTGATTGTTGAAAACCAAAAAGAAAATAAGCCGACTGTTTTAGGCCTTGCCACAGGAAGTACCCCCATCCCTGTTTATCGAGCCTTAAAGCAGCTTGTCCAAAAGGAAGAGATCGATCTTTCCCATCTCATTACGTTCAATCTCGATGAATATTTGGGTCTTCCAATAGACGATCCGAATTCCTACCATTCTTTCATGTTCGAGCATCTATTCTCCGATTTGCTCAAAACAGCTGACAACCAGAATGGAATCGATCCTCAAAACATCCACATCCCCAATGGCTATGCTAAGCAGGAAAGCGATCTCTCAATTGACGAGCTAAACGCTTTAGCCAGCGCCTTTCCGCATCGAAAAGAAATCCTCTCACATGAAGAAGAAATCTGGATACTTAAACAAAGAGCCAAAGACTATGAGCATGAGATCTGCCGATTAGGACCGATCGATCTGCAAATCCTCGGGATAGGAACGAATGGGCATATCGGTTTTGCCGAGCCAGGCTTTTCATTCTCGCAAGACACATCTTTAGTCCAGCTAACAGAAAATACCCGAAGAGATAATGCCTGTGTATTCAACGGAGAAGTGCCTCGCTTTGCCATCACCATGGGAATAGGAACCATTTTGAAGGCAAAAAAAATCTATTTACTGGCAACAGGAGAGAAAAAAAGGGAGATCGTTGCAAAAACGCTCCAATTTCCGATCTCTCCTTCTATCCCTGCCACATCTCTCCGAATGCATCCTTGCGTCTCTTTTTTTCTTGATGAAGCCGTTTGCCCGAGAATTCCATGAAAATCCTCATCATCCTTGTGTGTACTTTGCTTGCCAATCCCACTTTCGCGAAAACCGTCCGCCTTTTTAACTGCCGCGTTTTAATAGATCACCAAATTCAGTTTGGAGAACTTTGGATCGCGAATGGAAAAATCATCGCCCCCCAATCTCGAGCCGAAAAGGAAATCAACTGCAACGGGTTCATCCTGGCCCCAGGTTTTATCGATCTCCAGATGAATGGAGGATTCGGTGTCGACTTTTCCACCTGCCCTGAAAGAGTCTGCGAGGTGGCCAAGCGCCTCCCTCAATTTGGAGTGACCTCATTTTTACCCACGGTAGTGTCCCTTAAAAGGGATTTCTACCCGAGAACGCTCTCTTGTCTACAGCCAAAGAAGGGAGGGAAAAAACAGGGATCCTGCATTCTCGGAATGCATTTAGAAGGCCCATTTTTCAATCCGAATCAATTTGGCGCGCATGACCCAAATCGGATTTGCTCTTTGGATGAAGTAGACTCTTTAGATGGTTTTTTCGGGAATTTAGAGGGAGTGAAAATCGTGACTTTGGCTCCTGAACTCAATGGGGCTTTTAGAACGATCGAACGGCTGCGCGAAAGAAAAATCGTCGTATCTATCGGCCATTCCAATGCAACCTTCGATGAAACGCTATTTGCCTTCAATTGCGGATGCACCTTTGTCACCCATCTTTTCAACGCGATGAGACCCTTCCACCACAGAAATCCTGGGATTGTCGGAGCGGTTCTCACTCGAGAAAATGTCTTTTTTTCGATCATTGCCGACGGATTTCATCTTCATCCTGCATCCATCTGCCTGGCCTGGCGCTGCAACCCAAGGGGCCTTGTCCTCATTACAGATGCAATTGAAGCTTTTGGGCTGCCCCCTGAAGGCTGCCGATTAGGGAGCATGGATTTAGATATCATTGATGGCAGGGCCTTTATCAAAGGAACAAACACGATCGCAGGAAGCATCATCAGTTTGGACGCCGCCGTTCGCTTTTTTAGATCCTGCACAGGCTGCTCCTGCGTCGAAGCGTTAGAAGCAGCCAGCTTGAGGCCTGCGCAGGTCCTTGGGATTGAACATTGCAAAGGCACATTGAAAATCGGCGCCGATGCCGATTTCATTCTGCTCGATGATGATCTCTTTGTTAAATGTTGCTTTATCGCCGGCGAGCGCACTTGGGGAAAACTATAATGACATTCTTCTCGTGTAGATCTCGATCTCCATTGCAGTTTCAAACTGAAGGTCCTGATAAATTTTTTCTGATTCTTTTGAACTTAAAAGAATCAGCTGTTCCAACTCTAATTCACAGGCCCGGTTCATCAAAAAGAGCATCATCGAGGTAGCGCACCCGCGATTCCGATACTCAGTCATCGTTGATATATTAAAAATGCCCCCTAATTTGCCAAAAGGGAACAAAGTTCCTGTCCCAACCGGTTTGCCGTCGCAGCAAACCAGATAGTTTTCCGCATCGATGCCATCGAGAAGATCGGCATACCCTTTTGCAAAGACCTCATCGAAATGGAAATTGCTAGCGCAGATCTGGTGGAATAGATCTCGATCTGCTTTCCGGATCTCATATTTTGGCTCAGATACGGGAGCGACGCGCCTAGCCATCAAGGAACAGATCAATGCCGGCTCAAAAGCGCGCGCTTTTAAGATACTCTCAAGTCCCGCAGAATGGTTTTCTGGATGGACCCAAAAGGAAAGGGGAGCCCCTTCAGGCGCTTTTTCTAATAAGAGATCTAATTTCAAAGCAGGATCTAAGCTGCTTAGATGCATCACTGCATTAAAAAGGGGGTGCGACAGCCCTGAGTACCATGCAAAGGCTTCAGGACTATTTTCTTCTGCTGGCTTCATCAAATGATAGCAGCTTTCAAAATGGTGGAGAATTTCCATCGATTCCTCGTTGTTTAAAGGAAGCGATTATGATGAAATAGGCCAGTTTGCTTTTACCGTAAGAAATACGGTATCATAGAAGTATTCAGCAATTTTCATAAGCCAAGATTTTAGCAAAGTCATAAAGTCGAGCAGCTAAATCAATGATATTAAGGATATAATGATTTGAAGGATGGAGAAATAATAAAGGAAAAGAACATAAGAAATTTTGGAACAGATCCAGTTTTAAAGGTTCCCAATTTCTTATCCTTCACATCATTGTATCCTTCAAATCATTAATCTTGTCGTTGGACATAAATACCTTTGCAAAATCAGTTTACTAAATTAAAAGAGGCCGAGCAGCTCGAGATCTTTTGCGAGGGAAAATAGCTCGCTCTTGTTCCAGCAGCCGGTTTTGTCTTTGATGTTTTCCAAGTACGATTCGACAGTTCTAGGAGAAATCCCCATTGCAAAGGCGGTTTCTTTGGCGGTTTTCCCCTCTCTGAGATGTTTCATGCAATTTCTTTCCTGCAGAGACAGTCCCGCTGCTTTTTCTAACTCGGCTCCGAGGCCTAAATCTTTCAAATAGGCGCACTTAGAGTCCCATCCCAGATCTGGACCGATTTTTTCTTGATTGCGGAAGTCTTCGCCTTTGAGATCTATAAGAGAAGAGGCCTCCCCTTCCATCTCTTTCAGAACAGATCCCATTTCTCTTTTAAAGTGTTTAGCATAGCTTTTCAGAAGAAAGGGATAGTTTGCATAGATCTTCTCTAAATTTGAATCCTTTCGATTTCCTGCGAAACCGAAAAACTCAACGCCTGTTTCGCTCTTTTCAATGAACATCACCCCGAGATCCAAATTAAAGATCTCTTTACCACTCTTTATAACGCGCTCCTTGTATTCATCCGAACCGTGGTTTTCAATGGAGCAAAAGCCGGAGCGGTAGACGTCGGGGTGGCGTAAATAAGGATCATTCAAGAAAAATTGTTCACTGACATAATGCTCCGCCCAATCGGGGCGGTCTACCAAGACGGTGTACCTGCCCTCGAGATCGATCCTGTGGTAGGTGAAGTACGCTACCCCAAAATGGTCCTTCAAGGGCCGGGTGGTCTTCTTAATCCGGTCCGAGTGCTTGATAATATAATTTTGAACGATCTCTTTCCAACTTAACATAGGAAAAAACTATAAGAAATCGGCTCGGCAAGATCAACTCTATTCCTTGGGCTCGGGAAACTCTTCATCAAAGAATTTTTTGGAGATCTCGCTCCCCGTAAAATGTCCGATCCATCCGTCTTTATTGAGGAAGAAGCGGATGGCTGTAAAATGAGGGTGGTCTCCCATATCGAACCAATGTGTATACCTAGGAGGAATGCTAATCAGGTCCCCCTCTTCGCAAAGGACGCGGTACACTTTTTCCCCAGCATGGAGATAGAAAAGGCCCGAACCTTCGACAAAGAACCGCACTTCATCTTCAAGATGGATATGTTCATTGAGAAATTTATTCCGGAACTCAAATTTTTTCGGATTATCTGGGAACATCCGGACTATATCGACATGCTGATATCCATTTTCCGTACAGAGCCGATCGATATCATTCTTATAGGCATCCCGAATGTCTTGTTCGCTCGCGCCTCTGGGCAAAACTGCATTCGCCTCCCATTTCTCAAAACGAACTCCAATGGTGCTCAAAACTTGAGCAATTTCTTCATGTTCAGAAGTATTCAAGAGCAATTGGATTTGCTGATCGTCATAAACTCTGAGTTTATCGGTTCCATAAAATTGAGCTGCACAGCAGAGAATCAAAGCAATATACATTCTCATAAAATTCCTCCCGGAAATTTTTGAACGGCAAATCTAGCAAAAAGGAAAAGTCAATGCAAGGTTTTACGAAATTTAAGAGCTGCAAAGAGAACTATCATGAGATGGGCAATCAGAGCGAAGCCGATCGAATAGAGGCTTACTTCCCAATCGAGCATCTGGTTTTGATAAAAAACGATCAGGGTATAAATCCCCAATGGATAGTTGAGGAATGCACTGGCCAATAGCCCGGGATTGTATTTTCGTTTTACTGCGAAGACAAGAATATGGGTAGTTGCATTGAAGAGCCCAAAAAAGGGAAGAATGAGTCCAATTTTCGGATCGATATGCTGAGCCAGAATCGCTACAACAGGAAATAAGATCCAAACAGCGGGAATATTGATCCAAAAAATGTCCGCATCATTCAGAGGAAAATCATTTTGTTTCTGATGGAAAATCTCTCGATTCACAAAATCCTTAAAGCCCCCTGGATAGGCGTGCTCTTCGAACTCATGAATTACGTAGATGGGAAATTGGAGCCAAATCCAAAAAAGAGGCCAGGTAAGGGATGAGGCAAAGGAAAAAAGAAAGACCAGGGAATAGAGTGCCAGCAACATCCCCATTTTCGCCCAATTCCGGTACAAATACTGCATCATTGCGCTTTCCTTTTCAAAATCCATGCACGGAGATAGATTTTCAACAATCCCCCAGCGATCACCAAGATGGCCCCAATGAGAGAAAGTGCATTCGGGATGTTTTTAAAAATGAGCCAATCAAAGAACCCTCCCAAGAGGATCGAGAAATAAAGGAAAGTCGCGAGTCTAGAGGGCGTTCCATGCATGTAGGCCACAGCGCGGGACAATTGGTTCAGCACAGAAGCCGCCCCCATCCCTAAGACAATGAAAATCCCGGCCATATATTCCTTCTTTCCTTGCACCCACGTGCCTTCGATGAATAGATAAGGGAGCACGCTAAAGACCATGCAGAGAAAAAAGAGATACAAAGTACTCAAATCCGTACGTTCTGTTTTCGAACTCATTCCAAAAACCACTTGGGAGCAGCCTTGGCAGAGGCCGGCGAGAACGCCGATCAGGCTCACTAATGAAAAGATTCCGGCATCTGGCTGAAGGACGCAGAGCATTCCAATAAATGAGACGAAGAGCCCAATCCAGGTCGATTTGCCAATTTTTGATCGTAGGACGATCCATTCGATGAAAGGAATAAAAAGGGGCCCCAAGCTTAATAAGACCATACCGTTCAATAAGGATTCTCTTTGGATGTAGTAATAGAAGCTGTATTGAGCGCCGAGGACAAAAAAAGCTCTCAAGAAATGGATCTTTGGATTGCTGATGGAAAAGACTTGGTGCAATTTTCCCATCAGCCCCAAGAAAAGCGTGCAAAGGAAGAATGCTGCTGCAAACCTCCAGAAAATCAAAGCTTCCAGATTGAATTCATAGGCGCCGAGTTTTCCGAAAAGTCCTACTAGCGATAATCCAACCGCTGAGAGAAGGGTGTAGGAGACGCCTGTGGCAAACGATTCTTTACTCATATCTCTATAAATAGAAACGATTTTCCCACAAGTCAAGAAATCCTTGTCAAATATTCACCTGGCAAGCATTTTTTTCCTTCAAATAGGGTCTTTGTGCGATTTATTTTGCTTCTCTTCCTTTTTTTACGTGGCTATGCCGGCATCGAGGACCATTATAAAAAAATGGGTTCCAAAACGGGTTGCTCTTCGATCAAGAATGTCGATTACGTTTACATGATCAATTTAGATCAAAGGCCCGAAAAATGGGAAAGCGCCTTTAACGAACTGGCCCCCTATTGGATCTGGCCGGAGCGGTTTTCAGGCATTTATGGATGGACCATTCCCCCTGAGGTCCTCAATGACATCGGGTTGAAATTCCAACATGGGATGTGGACCGGATATGAATATGTCATGGTCTTTTCTCCCGAAAGAGGAGGCGAATGGGACTTTATTTTCCTCAGCGGTGCAGACTATGGCAAAGCTTGTTTTTCCGGATGGACGGTCAAAGGGACCATCGGCTGCTCACTCAGCCACTTGTCAGTCCTGAAAGATGGCTACGATTCTGGCTTCAATACTATTTGGATCTTGGAAGATGACATCTCTGTTCGAGGAGATCCTCATCGCCTTTCAGAATTGATCGACGAGCTCGATCGCCTTGTCGGCCCCGCTGGGTGGGATGTTCTATATACCGATACAGGTTATTTGACGGTCGACGATACCAAAGATATCCCTTCTCAAATCCCCTGGATGTGGCGTCCCGATATGCCTTTTCTCGATCTGCGGCCTCTTGTCGCTCATTCAGACATGGGAAAGCACTTCGTGAAAATTGGAAGCAGGATGCGCGCCCACTCCATGATCTATCGGCGCAGTGGAATGAAAAAAATCTTGGACTTCTATCGGGAACATCAAAATTTCTTGCCCTACGACCAAGAAATGCCCATGGTTCCCGGTATCCGACTCTATGTCTTAAGAGAAGATATCGTCACTTCTCAGCAAACGACTTCTGATACGCGCTACCGATATTTTAGCGAGTGATTTTGCTTTCACTTTTAATAAAAAAAATTGTACGGTGTTCGTTCCGCAAAAAACAAGGAGTGCTACCATGTTCAAATCCATGCTTTTAACGGGAATCATAGCTAGCAGTCTGCAACTGATGGCCGATGATCCCCAGCCTTATGCTTCAGTGCACAATCTTCCACAGACGCCTTATTTTTTTGATAATGGATGGGTTTTGGCAGATAAACTGAAATCAGCCACGGTCTTCATCGATGTCAATTCACGCGATGGAGGAGGGGCAAGGCTAGCTGCTCAAAATACAATGTCCGATGTTCAAATTTACTGCGTAAATATGTGGGTGAGTCCAGATCCTTCGCAGAAATATTTATTCCAAAGATTCCTCTCCAATGTGAAGCAAGAAAATCTTGCGGACAGGATCACACCCATTCGCATGAACTCAATGGAAGCCGCAAGGGCGTTGAATATCATCGCAGATGTAATCTATCTCAACGCATTAGAACAAAATTTACACAATGAAATCATCGCTTGGTCTTCCCATCTTTCCGGCAGCGGAATTATTTGCGGGAACAATTGGACTGAAAGCGCAGTTCAAATCCACGTAACCCGCGCAGGAAATGAGTTGGATCTTAAGCTCAAAACCTATGGCGATTTCTGGTCTTTAGAAAGAAATTAAATACCCTGAGGGGTTAAAACCTATGATTTCGACCCCTCTCTACTCTATTCAGTCCATACATGGAAATACAATCACCCTTTCCAATCATGCTTCATTCACAGCAACCTACAATTTATCGTGGAGGGATGGAGATCTCTTAGAACTCGTTTCCTTTGTTGATCCGAACAGTTTTCCCCTACATGTGGAAGAGGTCGATGGAGAATTTATAGTCAGTCCCTTTCTCCTTTTGCGAAGCCGCGCAAATGAGGAAGCGATTGTTTACTACGTGCCTTCCAAAATCGTGTCCGATACAAACACACCTTTCATTCAATCCATCGATCTCACTCATCGCACGATCACCTTGAGCGATGCAACTCAATGGAGCTATCCTGATGAGGAAGGATTTTTTGTAAAATCTTGGGAAATAAATCAACTTTTGATGGTTGGAGACGCCATTCTTTTCAATACAGAAACACGTCAGGCAGTCAGAGCAAACCCAATCGCTTTTTCAATGGCTGAATGAATCGGAAAATCGCG